>CAVKBM010000001.1:0-230222 GCA_963654355.1 Bacteroidaceae bacterium
ATTTCCCCAAAAACAAATTAGAGTAAAACTATGGATAATGAAAGATCTATACATGAATTGATAATAGAGCAGAAAACGAAGGGTATAAAATTTCTTGTGCCAAGCTATCAAAGAGGCTATCGATGGCAACGGGTAAATGTCCTGGATTTGCTTAATGATTTGAAGGAGTTTATTCATAGCGATAAAGAAACATATTCTTTGCAGCCTCTTGTTGTCTATTTTTCGAATAGTGACAACACGTACCATGTAGTAGATGGTCAGCAACGACTAACTACTATATCTATACTTTGGGGCTATTTGAATCAGACACAGGTAGATATTAACTATGAATCAAGAAAAGGTCAACAAGAGAATCATTATGTCGAGGAGTGCAGTAATATAGACCAATATCATGTTAATCAAGCCTATCTAACCATTAAGGATTGGTTTGAAAATCATAATGACGAGAAAGATAATTTTATCAACCTATTATCAGGAACGCAGCATGGTCAAGAGGTAAAATTTATTTGGTACTGTACCGAAGATAACGAAGTTGCAACATTTATCAGATTAAACAAGGACAAAATATCTTTGACTAATGCAGAATTGATTAAAGCAATGCTCTTGAAAAAAGGAAACTTTGATGGGGATTGTGTATTGATTCAGAAAAGTATCGCAACAGAATGGAATAAGATAGAAAATGTATTCAATGACGATGCTTTTTGGGGATTTATCAGACCTATAGAAGATAAAAGAGCTACGAGAATAGACTATCTTTTTGAAATTATCAAGGAAGAAGACCTCTTGTCTTATAGTCCAAAGGTAGAAACTGGTAATGACCAATATGCTACATTCAGATACTTTTATCATTATTTTAAGGATTTCAAAGAAATGGCTTTTTTCAATATTTGGGAAAAGGTAAATACAATTTACAACATTTTCGTACACTGGTATAACGAAATAGAAATATATCACTATATCGGTTTCCTTGCCATATGCAATCCAAAATGCATCATGGAACTGATTAACGAATGGTTGACACCAGAAATGACGATGGATACCTTCAAAGCAATTCTAAAGACAAGAATCAATAATATTATAAAACAAAAGGGCTGTAATAATCTCTCGAAGCAATATAAATACAATTTTGAAAGCGGAACCGACAAGACTGAATGTAAACCTGTTTTGCTTTTGTTTAATGTGCAACGTATTATTATACTAAACAGAAATCTTAACAAAGATACAGACACTCAATTATTTAACAAATTCCCCTTCTATCTTTTCAAATTAGAAAAGTGGAATGTTGAACATATTGCCTCAAATACAGATAATGATTTATCTAGAATTGATGCACAGAAGGAATGGTTGAAAACATTTTTATTGGACAAATCACTCTCTGAGACTAATAATGATGATATAAAGAAGTTCATTAACGATAGCCCTGATAGGAAAGGGTTCGAGCAAATACGTCAAGGCTTAGAAGATAATCAGAATAAATCCATCCAAATGAACGAACGGATGGATGACAAACAGAAAAACCAAATCTGGAATTTCTGTCTATTGGATGAACATACAAACAAAAGCTATGGCAATTCGATTTTTCCTGTCAAGAGAAGGATTATCATGGGAAAGGAAATGGGCAAGAAATATGAACTAGATGAAAATTTAAACGAAACAACCATACCTAATTCTGTCGCTTTTGTCCCAGAGTGCACAAAAGAGGCTTTCATAAAGGCATATACTGCTAATGCAACCTCTCATAGAGAATGGACTAGAACAGATGCACAAGCTTACAGACAAGAAATGTACGAATGCCTTAAGGATGAGTTTGATGTTTTCGTTCTAAATTAGTAGAAATTATGGAAAAAATTACATTTTGGGATTTAATAACATCTCCGAGTATAAAGAAAATATGCATTCCAACCATTCAGCGTGATTATGCATTAGGACGTCGGAATAAGGTTTATAACAGACAAAATTTCCTGTTAGCACTGAAAACAGCGATATATACGAAAGAGGAACTTACCTTGGATTTTGTATATGGTGTAGATAACGAAAACATGTTCGTACCATTAGACGGACAACAACGATTGACAACGTTGTGGTTGTTACACTGGTATGTAGCTTATAGGACGGGATTGCTCTAACAAAAGCAGAAATAAAAGCACCTCTCTTGAAATTTTCATATGAAACACGCATTTCATCAGCCGATTTCTGTAAGTCTTTATGTAGACTAGCTCCAAATGTGAAGAATTTACCGATTCGTGAGTGGATAACGCAACAGACTTGGTTCTTTCATCAGTATAAACAAGATCCTACCATAATGGGCATGCTTAACATGATTGCCGGGACTAAGACAGCAGACAATAATGGCAATGACATATTAGATGGAATAGAAGAAATCTTCAAAGATGAAGAATGCAAATTCTGTTCTATCTGGGAAAAGTTGACAACCACCAAGTGCATCAAGTTTAACAAATTGCATGTAAGTCTACATGATAGCGATGAATTATATGTCAAAATGAATGCACGAGGGAAACAACTTACAGATTTTGAAAATTTCAAGACAGAACTCGTTCAGCATGCAAAAGACGACAACATCCTTGGAGAAACTCAGGCTTTAGATTTTGCTGCGAAATTGGACGTTCAATGGACTGATATTTTCTGGAATAACAGATGAAAGGATGACAAAACAAATGACATTTCCATTGATGAAATCTATTTTGCATTCGTAAGGCGTTATGTTAGACTGGAATGTGTAAGGAAAAACAAGGAAAATCTTGTTGAAAAAGTTACTAAAACTTTTACTAACTTCAATATTCCATATAAAGAGGTTCTAGACAAACAATCAATTCAAAATTTCATAAAAATCATGGATAACTTAAGGGGACATGAACTCAACACAATGTCTCCATGGGGCGAACCATTCGATTTTGTTCCCAAATATAACAATGGGGAAAGGACTGATATAACAAAAATAACAAACACCCAAATGCTTCTTTTTTATGGATACTGTAGCTATTTTCTTTGGGGAGCCTATGATAATGATTCATTTTCAGAGTGGAATCGTGTAATATGGAATACTTGCGAAAATCGAGTGGACAAGTCAAAATATGCGCCAACAATGTCTGTAATAGACATGTTGGCTCCATATTCACATGCTATTTTATCCTATTTGTCACAAGAAAACGTGATTGAATGTAAATATAACAAAGAGCAACTTCTTGAAGAACAACGCAAAGCGCGTCATATTAAAGAATATCCCAAAATTAAAGAAATGGAGGGCTATTCATTTTTTCATGGTGCTATACGTTTCTTATATACTAATTCAGACAACAACGAGGATTGGAACTCTTTTGAACTTAAATCCAAGAACATAAAGTTGCTGATTCCTGAAATGATAAACGAACGTCACACTATCAAATTATTGACTCCATATATACCAGAGCAAGCTTTGTGTGACATCTACTACAATTATTGGGTATCAAATCGTGATGAAGATTTACGTGCAATTTTGCTATATAAAAAACGCTTTGCCATATCTCCATAATTTCCTTTTGCAAAACGACGAAAGAGAATACGCCCCCCTGTCAAGATTACAACAAGACATTATTGACTTGTGCGAAAATGCATTTAGTCAAGGTTATCTTCAAGTAAATTGGGATGAAAGTAAATATATTTGGACTAGATATAGTTCAAGAAGAGGATATTTTGGATGGTCTTCATTTGTCATTGGAAACGAAAACCATTTAAGAGTTTCGAACATTCTTAGTCAGTCAACAGAGTTTGAAATACATAAGGATTTGCTTAATGCAAGAATTGGAGATCATATACCTTCGCTATATATACATTTCAGATTTAAAGAATATTGGCTAACTCTGTTCGGGAACAATACAATCTGCCTGATGACAGAGAATTGGGAAAACAAAAAGCATAATCCCGATGACAACAATGGCTACTACTTTTCCGTTGAAAATATTGAAACCAAGGATCAACTAATTGAGAAGATTAATGATTTAACAACGTTATGAACAAGAAAATATATTTCGCAGGTTCCATCCGTGGTAGCAGAGTCGATGCTGCTCTCTACCAAAGGCTGATAGCAGACCTCAAGCAGACAGATACGACGTTGACCGAACACTTCGATAAGTCGAACATGAGTTTGAAGGCGCAGACGAAGGCTATTGACACCGTTTGATACACCTAAGCCACAAAGCCGCTCAAAGCATTTTACTTTGAACGGCCTTATCATTTTCTATTACCGTAATTATCCAGTGATTATCCTCTTCTGAAACCTTCTTCGATAACGTCTGTCATAACATCTTTGATGTCTAAGCCCGCTGCACACACTTGCTGAGGAATGAAACTTGTTGCAGTCATACCTGGTGTGGTATTCACCTCCAAAAGATTGATTTGATCGCCCTCAGTGATGATATAGTCCACACGAATGATACCTTTCGCACCTAAAATGTCGTAGATCTTAGAAGTGAGTGCCTGTACAGACTTTGTGACCTTCTCTGAGAGGCGAGCAGGCGTGATTTCCTCAACAGCGCCATTATACTTGGCATCTGTATCAAAAAATTCATTTTTGCTCACTACCTCAGTTATCGGGAAAACAACGCTCTTCTCTTTTGTTTTGTACACGCCACAAGTGATTTCCGTTCCCTTCATAAACGACTCAATAATCACTTGATTACCCTCTCCCAAAGCAGCGTTGATGGCTTTTTTGAGCTCCGACGCATCCTTAACCTTTGAAGTTCCGTAGCTACTACCTCCTCCATTAGGTTTTACAAAAATCGGCAAACCTAATTCCTTGACGATGGCATCCTCATTGACTTCATCGCCTCTGTTCCACATTATAGATTTAGCGATAGGAACACCGAAAGCATGTAGATAGCGATTGCAAAAAAACTTATTGAAAGTCAACGCAGCTGCCAAAACCCCACAACAAGAGTAGGGAATGTGCAACAAATCAAAATAGCCCTGCAACTTTCCATCCTCGCCAGGGACACCATGAATCGTGATATAGGCAAAATCAAAATTCACCTTTTCACCCTTCTCATTGACAAACGAGAAATCATTTTTGTCAATGATGAATTTCTTTTTATCAACTTCTACATGCCAATCTAAACCTACGATGGTAACGATGTAGAGGTCATATCTCTCCTTATCAATAAACGAATATAGACCTGCAGCGCTACGAAGCGAGACTTCAACCTCGGATTGGTCGCCGCCTGCTACAATTGCTATTTTCTTTTTCATTGTATGATTAAAAATCTAAAACTAAATCCCAGCAAATGGACAATTACCAGTGAACTTGAGTGATGATAGCGTTGAGCCTCTCTTGCAACACATCATATCCCTTTCCTAAGAGTTCTGCATCTTCAATAGTGGCGTTCTGCTCCTCCAAAGCTGCACGACGCTCAGACTTTGACATTTTACTATCGTTGTTGATACGTTCAATCTCTTGTTTGGCAATATTGATTTTATTTATGCGCTCTGCCACGGGCAATTTATTGACTACGGCGACATTGTAAGATTTCACCAATGATATGTGGTAGATTCTATAAGCAAGACGACCATCATCAAGGATTTTGAAGCGCCACCTCGTCTCAAGATTATTAGAATACTCACCTGCAAAAGAGTTGAATCTCTTCTCAATTACGAAAGTGTTACGAAAAGCAAGTTCCTCATTCTTGACATCCCTTTGTATATCAAGGTCTATATTGTTTTTACTAGCGTAAAGCCATGACTTGAGGAGATGATAACAAGTTGCTTTGCTTACCTGAATAGTGATTGTGTCGCTGATTTCGCACTCACCATCTTGGTCGAGTGTGAATTTATAGTCTGCCGCCTCCTGCGCATTGATTACAGCCACGCTCAAAAGGCAAAGAACCACGAATAACAGTTTTCTCATTGTTTGTAGTTTTTTATTGTTTCCTTCTCACAAAAGTAAGACAAAATAGGAAAGCATTGGAATTTTCTATCCTTTATTTAACCAAATATGAATGAACTACACGTTGTCTCTTCCCAACACATTCTTTAATTCACTTCCATCCACCTTAGTTATTTCTGCGATTTTTGACAACGACAGACCAGATTTTAGCAACGCCGACAATAATATCTTTGCTATCCGATCATCTTCCATCAGATACTTAAACACTGTATCGTAAATAGGATTCGCAATTTCAATTTTCATTCATCTTATCCTTTAAAAATGCAACAAAACTTTTGCACAAATATAGCAATTCTTCACCTTTATATCCTAATATCTCATTACATTTATGTTTTATTTTGATGAACTATAATTTTTATGCTATGCAACCATCTTTGTCTTTGAAAGAACTATTGTTGAAAGTGAAATCCGCTATCAGCCAATGCTTTTCATCTTCATATTGGGTAACCGCTGATGTTAGTGATTTTCACGAAAATGCAAATGGACATTGCTATATGGAGTTGGTTCAGAAAAATGACTCCTCAAAATTGATTGAGGCGAAAGTGCGAGCCATCATCTATGCAAGCAATTATCAACGATTGAAAAATTTCTTTATGATGCAGACTGGTCAACAACTCCGAACTGGCATGAAGATTTTAGTTGAAGTTTCCGTTTCTTACCATGAACTTTATGGTATGTCATGTGTCATTCAGGATATAGACCCGACATTCACATTAGGCGACATGGCACGGAAACGGATGGAGACGATAGCAAGACTGAAGGCAGACGGTGTGTGGGATATGAACCGTGAGATTGAAATGCCACCATTGATTAAACGTATCGCTGTCATCTCATCGCCCTCAGCGGCTGGGTTCGGTGATTTTTGCAATCAACTTCAAAACAACGGACACGGATTCAACTTCAATATCCAACTTTTCCCCGCCATTATGCAGGGCGACCAATCTGCTAACAGCGTCATCGCGGCACTTGACCAAATCAACGAGGTGAGAAATGATTTTGATGTGGTGGTGATCATCCGCGGGGGCGGAGCCACAACCGACTTGTTGGCATTCGATGAATACGAACTCTCCTTTTGCGTGGCGAATTTCCCATTGCCTATCATCACAGGTATCGGGCATGAACGAGACGAATCTGTTACAGACATGGTGGCACACACTCGCTGCAAAACACCGACAGCTGTGGCCGCTTTTATCTATGAACAGATGATGACACAAGAAGAACGATTGCTCTCTATTGAAGAGAGTATCCATTCATTTTTGACAGAAAAACTTTCTAACGAGCATAAACGACTGGACGACTATTCAGAACGTGTCGTACGCGCTTGCACCAATCGTTTTGTATTGGAACATCAAAAACTTTTAATGATGCGTCAAAAATTACACTTAATGTTTCACAGCACTTTGCAAGAACGACTCCATAAAATAGAAATGATGGAGAACACCCTCACACATATCTCGCCAGAGAACATATTGAAACGAGGCTATTCTATCACGATTCTCAATGGTAAAATACTCAAAAATGCAGAAGATGCTACCTCGGGAGACGAACTTCGTACGATTGTGAGCAGCGGAGAGGTGCGAAGTGTTATCAAATAAACATCATCTATTTGTATTCGCACATGATTCATCGACGTTTTTTACAAAAAAACCAAAAAGGAGGTGCGCTTAAAAGCGCACCTCCTTTTTGTTATATGTTTTGGAAATCTATCTGAAAGAAAGCTTCCCAAAATGCTATCGAACAATCACCTTAACGGCTTTATTTTCAACTTTTACAATGTACAAACCAGCCTTTGCAACAGCGATAGCCTCAACATCAGAATGTATCGTTGCCTGTTTTACAACCGTACCAGTCAAGCTGTAAATCACGACAGGAGAACCAACACTTGCATTGACAATGTTGACAACTTGCTCGCCACCGTAGACATTGACGTTTTGAGATAGCACTTCCTCCACAGAAGTTTTAACCGATTGGAATTTTACAGATACATTCACATAAGTTTCATTGGCTGTGAATTCAAACTTACCTCCCGATGTGCCTACAAGACTGTTTCCCTCAACTTCTCCTCCGACTGTGATTTCTGCAACATTAAAGCCATCATTTGCCTTGACATTAACAGACGCAATGCTTCCTCTATGCACTTTTATTGTCTCATTATCAACAGTACCATTTCCATCAGTTGTTACCGTAATGAACGACGGATTCAAGTCTACACTGACGGTAGAGATTTCCTCTTTTTCAAAGCTGTAATCATCTGGACAAGAGACGACACCCGTTGCCACTGAGAGCTCCTCATTAAGCGTCCAAGAGATGTTCGTATTGTCGATTGTGAAAGTTTTTCCGTCTTCCGTCTCTGCGATTGCGTCAACCTCTGCTAATGCCATCAATACCGCCGCTTTACTATCAATCTCTCTTGAGCTTACATAGTCCACAGAAGGTGTCATCTTGACAATTGGAACGACTTCTGCACCTGCTTTCTTGATAGTGAAGCTTATAGCGCTTGCCACGGCAGTTTCTACCCCTGTCTGATATGTGATGTAGTAATATCCGCTCTTTTGAGCCACATAGCTAAATGCAGTACTCTCATAGTACGCAAATGAAACAACATTTTTGCGCTTACCATTTTCCACACCGAAGACTTCTACACCCACCATACCTGAGAGAAAAGGAGAGTTATCTGCAAATATGATCTGTTCACCCTCTTCAAGACGTACTTTCATTACTTTCGCCACACAGTAGAGACCACTTGCCGAGAAAACCATCACATCATCATCATCAAAAAGAGACTTCTTGTCGTAAATATATGTCAAATCAATCTCCTTAGCATCACAATAAGGAACCGTATCCATGGTTTGCATAGGATAGACTGTATAGTCCACTTCAACCTCACGGTCATCGTTGACGTAGTTTGGTATATAAGTGTATGCAGCAAAGTTATAGGTACCCGCATCCAATATTGCGTAAGAGACAACCATTGCGTCTGAAGTCATAACATCATATCCTGTTTCATACTCTGGCAAAACGCTATATGATGAAACATCACCTTTCTTCACACAGAGTACAGTAGTCTGATCCTCAAAGGTGCAAGTATGCATTTTGCTCATACGTCTGGTATTCGTTCCATCAACCACCAATGGCGATTGGAACGGAATCAAACTGTCTTTGATATGGAACGAAGACGTTGAGACTTCAGCTGTAGCCACATACTCAGCGTAGTCAATAGTAAATTCATAACTCATCTGAATAGAAGAACTATTCATAGGAGTAACTCTAAAATAGTACATGCCCGCTTCACTAGCGTAAAACGCCCCATATTCATTGTCCTCACCCGTAAACTTAGCTCTAATTTCGTTTTCTTCACCATCCACAATATTGAAGAAATTAATGTAAGAGAGCTGATCTGCGTAGAACACAAAGGATTGCCCACTTGCCATCTCCTTTCTATAGATTTTAGAAGGATAATAGATATACTTCGCATCTGTAGAAATCAGGTCCACATTTGGTACTACTTTTACATTCTTGCCTCGATCATTCAAGACCTCTGCATCTGCAACAGCATCTACAATATTTAAAAGATTCTCATCTTCTATGATATCAATTTGATAATCCGCCGATCCTGTCTCAAGATTACCATAAGTTGACAAAACAAGATAGACAGTACCATCATACTTTGCCTTGTAAGAGGCATAAGCAAGTTCATAATCATCAAAATTTCCCAATTTTACGATTCCCGACGTTGAAAAGCCAAAGATATATGTATAATCGTCAAGTTCAACATTGTCGTGTCTTACCCTTAACGTCTGACCTGCCTTCAAATCAATCTTAAACGACTTCGAATAGTAAGCTTCATCCTCATTTCCAAAATTTTCGTCTCCTAACACTGCAGGGGTTTCGTCAGAACCATAATTCAAAGTAAAAGATTTTTCACCCTCCATAGCTTCTGCCTGACTGAGCAATGTTTCAAGCGATATTACATCATTAGTTTCTGCACCTGCCCTCTTAGACATAGACACGACAATACTCTTTTCAAAAGCATCGTATGTGTATGCGAAAACTATATAGTAAATACCAGTAGATTCAATTCTTTTCGTATATGTATGATAGTAATCATCATCTATTAACTCAAAACCTGACTCAGTCTCTTTTATGAAGAAGAAATCACTTCTTACACTTGTCTCTTCCCTGAGAACATCGTCAGATTCCAAATTCAATTTGTAGCCTATACAATTATACATTGTTGTACCATAGGTTTTGTAATTTCCAAAATCAACCAATGGCATCTTGCTAAAATCAAGGTCAATGGTGTCTGTATAAGCCAAACTCGTCTCAGAGAGAGTTGCCAAGTAATCTTCTAAAGACATCACATTCGTCTCTTTTTTGAGCGAGATACTTTCTGTGGCATATCTTTCAGAAACCGAAAACGCAAAATAGTAGACACCATCCTTTTCTGCCTTATATTTAGTAGCTGGATAAAGCGTCTTAACCTTCTTGTATGTTTGCGTCGCCTCATCTTCAAGAGTGTACAAATCACAAGATTCGTACACTGTCGCCAGCTCACCCTCCTTCAACTCCATTTTATACGCTGCATAATAGCCTAATACGTTAACTGGACTTCCGTCGGACGATACTTCCCGCACATACTTCACAGGGGCACAGTCGCGCGATAGCGTTTTCAAAGCAAATCCATCGGTGAGCTCTGCATCTGCCAATAGTTGTGCTAAAGTACATGTGTCATTTTGAACCTTTTCCCCACAGATGTCCAAGCGCAACTGATAAGTAAGAGGTTTTATATATGATTCATTTTGTATTCTTAAATTATACATACCACGACTCACCCTCACTTTATAGTCGCCAGATGAATTAAGGGAAAAACTCATATTACCATCAATATCGTTTGCGCGAGCAAAAACCCTATTAGGTTCGCTCTTCAAACTTATTTCAATAACCGTGTCCTGCGCCACATAGAAATTCCATCTAACCGAATTTTCTATGCCTATCGTTTCTTGCTCTTCTTCTCCGAATACCAAATAACGAACATCCGCAGCAACCTCTTCTACCAATATCGAGTATTGACCATCTTGTTTTGTGTCGTACACCAACAACACAATGTAGTCGCCCGTTTCAGTAACACCAAATTGACCACTCTCCGCTTTCATAGCACTTAAGCCAAAAGTATTCGGAAGTCCCGTTGCTATGACATCACTGGCAATGTCTTTCGCAACCATAAAATAGAAATAGGAATTTTTTGATGCGGCTTTTGTTTGAAAGTTCGCCACCATGTTATATGCCTTTCCAGCCTCCAAATGCACAAAGAAACTCTTCGCATAAAACGAAGAAGACGAGATAAAGGTATCTTTTGCTACGTTAATCTCCCCATACGTTGTCTTCCCTATAATCAATTCGGAATCGAATGGAAGGTCAGACACCTCAAACACCTCGCTACGATCGGTAAACTCATCTTCGCTAACTGTCTTGAGTTCCACCTTAGCAGAAGAGTTATACCTGCCGTACTGCACTAAATAATATTTACCAGCACTCAATTTCTGCTCTGAAACACTGTTTCCTGCGATGCTTACCTCCTCACCTTTTATATCCAAAATCTGTATGTCGAAATCGCTACTCGTAGTTGAGGCTTTAATGAAAGACTCCTCTTCAAGATTGAACGTATAGGCCTGATAGAAGTACCCTTTATTATCTTCTTGATTACATACAATATTAGGCTTCATCGTCCCCTCAAACGGTAAAGAGACCGCCTTTTCTGCTATCAACGGACAAGCATCCTCTTTGTCTACAACAAAGTCATACTCATCATCCGTGGTAACAGCACAGAATTCTATTCCCTCGCCCTCGTATAACGTGATTTTATAATCCCATACCACGGTCGAATTAATCAACAAACCATGCTTCGACTTGAGATAGAAAACCGTCTTGTCCTCCGTTGCCTTTAAAAAATATGATGGACTTAATCCACGCACAGTGACCCCTGCGGTCGTTTTGTCTATAATATACTTAGCTTCCCCTGTCTCAACAAACGGGAAATTTGTTATCGTATCCGCAGCAACATACTCCGGCTCAGAAATATACTTGATGTTTTCTTCTTTATCAATCTTCAAAATATATGGAACACCCGCTTGAGAGCTTTCGCAGAATGGATTAATTAGGTACTTTTTCCCCTCGTATGTAGATGACGTTACATAACCTTCACCACAAATTACGGTGAACGCCTTCACCGAATAGTAATTTCCGCTCCAACCGACAAAACCACTTGTTTTACTACCTGCGAACTCCTTGTAGTCGCAACTAACCGCTACGTTCGTCAATTCATCCACTGTCAGTCTATATACTTTATTTACCCCGAAGATGTCCTCCGTCTTGTATGGCAACTGACTCGTCAAAATGTCTATCGTGTCGCACACCGCCCCCCAAGCCGAGACGACCGCAGATAGCGCAATCATTGTTAGTAATCTTTTCTTCATTTAGTAATTAATTTATTTTACAATATAATATCCTTGATTCGTATAAAGGTCCCATTCGTTGTGCTTTCTCGCTTAGATTTCCACCTGCATTCTCCACACCCCTAATACATGAAGACCCTTCTTTTTTGCAAAGGTACTAAGTTTTTATTTGATTTTTAATTATACTATCACAATTTTAATAACATTAACAGAAAACGAGGATGCCACCAATGGACACCCTCGTTTAACTTTCAAAATATTCTGTACAAAGATTACACTTAGAACGCACTTGGCTTCAACTTCAACCCCATTGTCTCTTCTAAGCCGAACATAAGGTTGAAATTCTGAACTGCCTGTCCGGATGCCCCCTTCAACAAGTTGTCTATCATAGAGATAATCAACACTTTGCCGCCATGCTTCTCAACGTGAACAATGCCCTTGTTGGTGTTCACCACTTGTTTCAAATCTGGGTTGGCATCCATTACGTATGTAAATGCGACATCCTTATAGAAGTCTTTGTATAGTTTTTGGATCTCTTCTACACTCAAATCACATTCTGTGTATGATGACACAAAAATACCTCTGGCAAAATCACCCCTAACTGGCAGGAAATTGATTTCTTTACCAAAAGATGGCTGTAGTTGGTGAAGCGTTTGATTAATCTCCAATAAATGTTGATGCGTAAATGCTTTATAGATAGAGATGTTATTGTTTCTCCAGCTGAAGTGTGATGTAGCACCAGGTTTCACGCCTGCGCCTGTCGACCCTGTGATGCCATTGGTGTGAACCTCGCCTTTCAAAAGTCCGTTGGCGGCAAGGGGCAACAAACCGATTTGAATGGCAGTGGCGAAACAGCCTGGATTTGCCAACTTGTTCGCTTTCTTGATTCTTTCACGGTTCACCTCTGGCAAACCATAAACAAACCCTTCACTCTCATTTCTATAGTCTTGCGAAAGGTCGATAATCTTCACATTAGCAGAGACCTCATGTGACTCTAAAAACTTCTTGCTATCGCCATGACCAGAGCAAATGAACATCGCATCTATTTTATCCAACGGCAACTCGTCTGTGAAAGTCATCTCCGTCTCCCCGAACAGACCTTCATGCACATCGTAGAGTTTATTGCCAGCATTACTACTGCTATTCACAAACGTGATCTCCACCTGTGGGTGATTCAACAAGATACGGAGCAACTCCCCCGCTGTGTACCCAGCTCCACCAATAATTCCTACTTTTATCATTTTTCTTAATTTATTATATTCTTTTATTAAGTACAATCCACTTGTTTTTCAAAGTTAATACTTTTTTTAAGCCTGCTTTCAGAACCATCAATTTTAAAAAGTGAGCACAATCTGATTTTTTTTCACCAAATCATAAAGGTCTTGAATACAACCGATCTTGCAAATCTTAGATCCCTTTTGACGTGCGTTGAAACAAGTCTGGCAACCCATCAACACACCGCCCAGATCAATGAATTTCTCCACCTGCTCTTTAATATCCTTATTTTCGGTCATCAAGCCCTCTAAATCAACCCCCTTCCCCAATAAGTAAATCTGCACCTTGTTATCCCACTCCTGCGAATAATTAGCGAGACGAAACGCATTAAAAACCGTCTCCACGTCATTAGAATACAACACGATACCTATACTTTTCGGCTCCTGCGGATCGTTATACTTCACCTCATCAATCAACGCCTGAGCCTGCCCCCCAAGCATTGAAACCACAAAAATCACAGACAATAAAAATCTTTTCATTATATTTATATTGAAATATATAAACATGCTCCAATTCTTATAGAAAATCCCAACGCAACTCCATTATCATAGAGATTTGCTTCTATATTCGTTAGGCGACATTCCCGTATGATGTTTGAAATATCTGCAAAAAAAAGTCGCAGTTGGGAAATTTAGAATATTGACAATTTCCTTGAGTGGGAGGGTTGTATTCTTCAGCAACACCATCACCTCTTGAATCAGCACCTTTTGGATACATTCGCTTGGCGTTTTCCCCGACGCTTTCTTCACGGCAATGGAAAGATACTTGGGCGTTACGTTCATCTTGTCGGCATAAAACTGCACGGAATGCTCCTTTTTTATGTTGCGAATCACGAGCGACATAAACTCTCCATAAATTTCTTCGTTTCGATCTAAATCATGTAAACTGGTCTCAATATTGACCACCGACTCAAACCCACACATTTCGTAGAGAAAGGCAATGATTTGATGTTGCAACACCTCATTCTTAAAAAGCACACTTTCGTCGCGACATGTGCGAGCCATCTTGTCGATATACTCCGCAGCGCTTGCCTTCTCTTTTTCTGTTATATCAAACACAGCCGAATTGGAAATGGCGGCCAAACGCTTCCAAACAGCAGCCAATGGCGAAGTGAGCGATTTCATATAATCATGAGAAACCACTAAAAACGTCCCCTTAAAATCATTGATTTCATAGAACTCCATCACACAATCCGATGTGGTAAGCAGAAATTGGTCCTTGCTGATTTCAAACACATTCGTGTTGATAGAGAAACGAGCAGAACCCTCTGTACAACAAACGAACAGAAAATATTTGATACGAACGGGATATTTCGGCTTAGGAATAAAAGGAATGTCCTTCGCCCTAATCACCAACACGTCGTTTTCATATATTGATACAGTGGGTATCTTCTTAAAATCAGCCAAGCTGATGATGTCCATGTTCATATTTTCTTCGTTATAGTTCGATATATCCGATTTTGCCCACAAAAATAGGAACTTTTCTATGATATATCACATAAAACGAGAAAAATAGTACATCATATATGTGCAATTTTCTTGGCAGTTAAAAAAAATTAACTGAAATTTGCAACAAGAAATAAATTGGATATAGATATGAATAGAGAGGAATTAATTAAAAAGGTGAATACGGTGCTCGCAGACGAGTTTGAGGTTGAAGCTAGCGAAATCGCAGCAGACAAGAGTATCAAAGACACTTTGAACTTGGACAGTTTAAGCCTCGTCGACTTGGTGGCACTCATCGAAAACGAATTTAGCGTTAAAATCAAGGGTGATGAAATGAAGAAGATTCAGACATTTGCCGATCTTTACGATTACCTTGAGAAAAACGCCTAAGTGTTGGCCTGAAACGAAAATTTGAAGGGTGTGTCAAAAAAACGCACCCTTTCATTTTTTGCTGTTTTGTCTGCTAAACTACGATGCAGAAATTCCATCTATACCGCCACAACACCCGCAATATGTGGATGCGGATCGTAGTTCTCCAACGAAAAATCCTCATAATGAAACGAGAACAAGTCTTTCACATCGGGA
Organism: Bacteroidaceae bacterium; assembly: GCA_963654355.1. Lineage (GTDB taxonomy): Bacteria > Bacteroidota > Bacteroidia > Bacteroidales > Paludibacteraceae > UBA1181. Next base: position 15,693 of record CAVKBM010000001.1, read on the forward strand.
TTGATCTTCATCGCTGGCAATGGTCTTGGTTTGCGTTCAATCTGCATCTTCACCTGCTCTAAATGATTCTTGTAGATGTGCGCATCGCCTAAAGTATGAACAAAATCGCCTGCCTTCAAACCTGTAACCTGAGCCACCATCATCAGCAACAAAGCGTAAGATGCAATGTTGAAAGGAACACCCAAGAAAATATCTGCACTACGTTGGTAGAGTTGCAAACTCAGTCGACCATTGGCCACATAAAACTGGAAAAGCGTGTGACAAGGAGGAAGAACCATCTGCTCCACTTCGGCGACATTCCATGCCGAGACAATCAAACGGCGCGAATCGGGATTCTTCTTGATCATCTCCACCACATTGGCAATCTGGTCTATCGTCCCTCCATTGTAGTCGGGCCAAGAACGCCACTGATGACCATACACGGGACCCAATTCACCATTCTCGTCGGCCCATTCATTCCAAATCCGAACGCCATGTTCCTGCAAATATTTTACATTCGTGCTACCCTGCAAAAACCATAGCAACTCGTAGATAATGGACTTCAAATGCAGTTTCTTAGTGGTCAGCAAGGGAAAACCATCTTCCAAATTAAATCTCATCTGATGACCGAAAACACTCAACGTGCCAGTCCCAGTCCGATCTTCTTTGAACGTTCCCTCGTTCAACACACGATTGATAAGGTCGATATATTGCTTCATATTATTTTAAACTTTGTGGGTGCAAAGGTAGGATTTATAATTCAATTCCATCCATTCTTAATTATTTCACTATCCTTGTAAAGAACAAAATAATTTGAGGGAATGATCTAATTCTTGAGTCGTCCTCGCAGGTTCGGGAAAAGTCTACTCATCTCCACTTTAGAGAATTATTTTTCTCGGAAAAAAAGATCTTATTAAGGGCTTGGCAATCAAAAGGCATTTCAAGCAATTGGATTTCAGAGAACGGATAACCGTAAAATCTTCAAAATCGGTTGCATCTTCTCCTCCGAAACTGGAACAATCGGAGAGGTTAGTAAATTAATCCCTACTCTCCGAACAACTCCGTTCTGCTCGCATCTAATCGCAAGAAAATGAACAACAGAATAGTGAATCCCCACAAGGACGAACCTCCATAACTGAAAAACGGCAACGGAATTCCTATCACAGGTGTCAAGCCGATCACCATGCCAACATTAATGGCTAAATGGAAAAAAATGATGGATGCAACACAATAGCCATAGATTCTGCTGAATAACGACCGCTGTCTCTCCGCCAGATGTATCAACCTCAAAATAAGTATAAAAAACATACCTATCACAACGATTGTCCCCACAAACCCATGCTCTTCGCCCACTGTGCAGAAGATAAAATCTGTATCTTGCTCGGGAACGTATTTCAATTTCGTCTGAGTCCCATTCAAGAACCCTTTCCCAGAAAAGCCACCCGAACCAATCGCAATCATAGACTGGTTGACATTATACCCAGCTTTCTGCGGATCTTGTTCCATTCCCAAGGTTACCTTGATTCTTGTCTGCTGATGGGGCTTCAACTTGTCAAAAGCAAGATCTGAAATATTTGAAAAGGCAACGAAACCAAGCGATAGCAAACCTATCAAAAAATAGGTCTTCGTGCGTTGGGTAATGGAAACATACACTAAATAGAGGAACGTCGCACCTATGGCAAAATAACCAATATAGGTGAAATGGAACGCCAAATGAAAGATTTTATGGATCAAATACGCAATTGCAAAAACGACCGCGTTTCCTCCCAAAACGACCAACGGAGTTCGATTATCCCGTTTCGTATAGACCTTCACCAACACAACCGTTACCATCACCATAAGCAACATGACAAGAAACAAGCCCAGCGACTCGCTCGGTATCTCCGACAATATCGCCACCTCTCCAAAACGTATCGAGACGACAAAAACCACTGCCAACAATATACATACGAAAAGAATGATTCCTGACATTCCTTCACGATAGAAGACTAATAGGAATGTGCTGTAAACCAATGCAGAACCTGTCTCATTCTGCAAGATAATCAACACCATCGGCGTTAACATGATGGCAAAAGCTATCAGAGCATCACTAAACCGCTTCATCTGAAAACCATACGAACTCATACACTTCGCCAATGCCAAACAAGTGGCAGTTTTAGCAAACTCCGCAGGCTGCAAACTTACAGGACCTAAAACAATCCACGAATGCGACCCTTTCACATCCGGGGCGACGAAAATCGTTATCAACAATAATAGCAACATTCCACCATAGACAAAATAGGCAAACATATTGTACACCTGACTGTCTAACAACAACAAAACCAAAGCCAGAGCTATCGAACAGCCTATCCACATCAACTGTTTGCCATAGCGATACGAAACATCGTAAAAAGCAGCATCCTCAAAATTGTATGAAGCTCCATAGATACAGAACCACCCTGCTACCACCAATAAAAAATATAGCACAATGGTTATCCAATCTACATTTCTGAATACGTTATTCTGTCTTGACGGCATTCTCTTCCTTTGTTGTTTCTTTATGTTCTACCTTATTTTCTTTTTCCTTAGGCTCCGCTGGTTTTGACTGCTCCGCGAGTGTAGGCATCAAATTAGCCTCTAAGATTCTATCCTCCATCCACTTTTTGCGTTTCGGAATATATCCCTTCAGATATTTCTCCATCATCAACGAGGCAATCGGAGCCGCCCACGTCGCACCAAATCCACTATTCTCCACTACCACACAAATGGCAATCTTCGGATTATCCTTCGGGGCAAACGCCATAAAGATAGAGTGGTCTTTTCCATGAGGGTTCTGCGCCGTTCCTGTCTTTCCACAAACAGCGACACTGTCTATTCGCGAAGCCCACCCTGTTCCCGCTTTCATCACTAACTCCATACCATCCACTATCGGACTGAAATACTGGCTATCTATCGTTGCAACATGTTTCGTCGTGAACGCAGAATCTAATTGATATCCGTCAATATGCTTCACCAAATGGGGAACATAATAATAACCTCGATTGGCAATCGTCGCTGAAAGATTGGCAATCTGCAACGGTGTCGCTAAGATTTCTCCCTGACCAATAGAGTTGGATACAATCATCAACGACTTCCATCTTCCTTCCCCATAAATCTTGTCATACACTTTGGAATTTGGAAGATACCCTCGTTTTTCATTCGGCACATCTGCACCTAACTTATATCCGAACCCTAATGACACAATATGGTTCTTCCACGTCTCAAACGCCTCCGAAATATTCTTGTATTTCTTGCTGTCCATCATCGCACGAAACCCCGCACAATAATAGGCATTGCACGAGTGTTGTACAGATTGTATCAGATTCAACGGTGAAAAATGAGCATGACACCCAACTGTGAAACTACCCACATGATAACCTTTTCTACAAGGATATGCCGTGTTCGAATTAATAATCTTTTCTTGCTCTAAAGCTAAGGCATCTGCTGTTTTAAATGTGGATCCAGGTGGATAACACGCCATCACCGGACGATCAAACAAAGGCTTATAGGGATCGTTCAACAACTTGTTATAGTTGCGCGAACGTTTTCGCCCCACCAATAACGAAGGGTCGTAGGTCGGACTGGACACCAATGCTAATATCTCTCCCGTTGAGGGATCTATTGCAACAACACTTCCTACTTTATTGCGCATCAGGTTCTCTCCATACCCTTGCAATGTGATGTCGATGGAAAGCGTCAAATCCTGCCCCGGCTTCGACTCCACATCCAAAGCGCCCTCTTCCAAACGACCTTTCACACGTCCATGAGCATCTCTCAGAAAAATCTCAACACCCTTCTCACCTCGCAGATACTTCTCGTATGTCAACTCAATACCATTCTGACCAGCATAATCGCCCATCACATAGAATGGATCGGCATCGATCATCTTACGATTCACCTCTCCGATAGATCCTAGCAACAACGCAGCATAAGGATATTTATAGTCGCGCAACGTACGTTTTTGCAACGAGACACCTTTGAACCGGAACAACTGCTCCTGCAAAACTCCATAATCTTCCGACGACAAGGAAGTCATAAACGGCTGGGGCGTAAACGGTGAATACCCACTTCGCTTACGCATATCCCGCATACGCTTCACAAACTCCAATTTCGTAACGTCCATCAACCTACAGAACGCAAGCGTGTCAAAGTCTTGCATCTCCCTAACCACCATCATCACATCGTACGACGGCTTGTTGAAGACCAAAACCTCGCCGTTACGATCCATTATCAGACCACGAGCCGGAAACTCAATTCTCCTCAGATAGGCATTGCTATCTGCCTTGTCCCTATATGTGTCGTCTAAAATCTGCAGATCAAAAAGGCGTATGATATAGATCATAACAACCAATGTTACCATTCCGCCAATCACATACCTTCTATTTCCGTACGCATCATTCAGCATAACACAAAAGCTTGTCTATCTCCTTTATCCAATTTTTTCTACCTTCCAATTTTTCACACCCGTTTCAGCCTTTGCACCAAATAAATCAGCAATGTCGTAAAAGCCGAACATCCAACGGCAACAATGAAAGTACGGAAGAAATGCGCCAACGACATTGTCTCAACATAGAAAAATGCGAGATGATGAACCAATACCAACAACGAAACATATTTCATAAACGCACCAACGCCAAAACCCTTCATTGAAGGCTCTGACTCTTCGTATGTTTCGCGAGGACCAAACAATTTATGAAAGTATGGTTTCAAATATGCTATCAATGTCGTTGCAAAAGCATGACAACCCAACGTTCCACAGAAAACATCCACACACAGACCTAAGACAAAACCTAATAACAAGAGTAAGTCCTTATTAATAGACGATGGCGCAACTAAAATGAAATAGATATAAAAATAAGGATTAATATATCCTAAAAAACATATATTATTGAGAATCAGCACCTGCAAAAGCACCAATCCTATAAATGTCAATATCTGTTTGAAAGTTTCGTTGATCATTCCATCACCTCACTTTCTTCTAAAATCTTCTTTTCGTCTGCATTTTTGAACTCAATCACATCTACATACGAAAGATTTCCAAAATCTACGGATAAAGCCACTTCAATAGAGTAAAAATTGTCTTTTCTACTACGCCACGAAACGACCTTTCCTACCAACATCCCCTCTGGAAACACCGATGAATAGACACTCGTGCGAACGCTATCTCCTTCGTTCACCTCTATGTAATGAGGCACCTCCTCCAACTGGGCATAATGGATACTCTCCCCATCCCAAAACAACGTTCCCTCTTCACTTTTACCAGCCAATTTCGCATTCATACGAGCATACGAGTTGATAATCGGCAACACCACAGAAAAATGGCTCGACACGCTACTGACGATTCCAACGACTCCCTGGTCATTAATCACTCCCATTCCATCTTTTATGCCATCCTTCCGACCTTTGTCTATAGTCAGATAATTATTGTTGAGGTTGGTCGTGGCCGACACCACATGAGCAGTACGAAAAATATAGTCCTTCTTTATAGACAGATCCTTTCGCCTCACATACGTCGTGTCGTAGCGCATCGCACTCAACTGCGAACGCAACTCCGTTATCTGGCGTTTCAGAGACGAGTTCTCGCTCGTTAGCCGTTGGTTCACCTCCCCCAATGAAAAATAGTCTTTCACTGCATCGGCATACTCATACAAGACACCGACTACAACATTACTTGAGTTAAGGAAATGGACACGCTGAAACAGACTATGATTCACAATCATAGCCAAAGACACTATCTCCATCAAGAAGAAAAGGAAAAGCGTCTTAAACTGCATCAAAAAACGTATGAGCGCTCGCATGCTTCCCGACTATTTTAAATACACTACCTAAACATAAAATCAAACCACAAAGACTTTCTAAATTTATCTTTGTGGTTTGTGTCCCTTTATTTTTCTATCTCTTCAAGAAAGAGAATTTGTCCGTATTCTTTAAGGCAACTCCCGTTCCTCTTGCGACTGCGTGAAGAGGGTCGTTTGCAATGTTGAACGGAATACCGATCTTGTCGGAGAAACGTTTTGCCAATCCTCTCAACAAAGCACCTCCACCTGCCAAGTAGATACCATTACGAACAATATCAACATACAGCTCTGGCGGTGTCTGCTCCAATGCACTCATAATCGCAGCTTCCATCTTCGAGATTGACTTCTCCAAACAATGAGCCACCTCTTGATATGAGATAGGCACCTCCATTGGCAACGCTGTCATCTGGTTTGGTCCGCGAACAATGTATGGCTCAGGAGCTTCCTCAGGATCCAAATCCGTTAACGCAGAACCAACGTTAATCTTGATCTGCTCGGCAGTACGCTCACCCACCTTAATATTATGCTGACGACGAACGTACTCAATGATGTCCTCCGTGAGGTCATCACCTGCAGTACGAATAGACTTGTTTGAAACGATACCTCCCAAAGAGATGACCGCAATCTCGGTAGTTCCACCACCTATATCAACAATCATATTACCTTCTGGAGCTTCAACGTCGATACCGATACCAATCGCAGCAGCCATTGGCTCGTAAATCATATAAACCTCACGACCACCTGCATGCTCGGAAGAGTCACGCACGGCACGAATCTCAACCTCGGTACTACCCGAAGGAATACATACAACAATCTTCAAAGAGGGAGATGAGAACCAACGATTGTGAGAAGTCGCTGTCTTAATCATACCCCTCATCATCTGCTCTGCAGCGTAGAAGTCGGCAATCACACCATCTCGCAACGGACGAACCGTGCGGATTCCCTCGTGTGCCTTTCCGTGCATCTGTTGTGCTTTCTCTCCAATAGCTATCAACTTATCCGTCTTACGATCCAATGCAACCACGGATGGCTCGTCGACAACAATCTTATCGTTGTGGATGATAATCGTGTTGGCCGTCCCGAGGTCCATCGCTATTTCTTGTGTGAACGAAAAAAGACCCATAATCTAATTCTTTAAATAATAAAAGTTAAGAACAAATTATTTCGTTGCACCCTCGAAGTAAGCATGAATAGCGGTGTCATAGTGAGAAGAAACACCGAAAGCCTCCTTGGCGAACCACTTACGAGTATCAAGTGTCGTCTGAGCACCGTTTGCGTTCAACTGGTCGAGCAATGGTTTGTACTGCGCCTTAGAAGCCACGATAACAACATCCTTGAAGTTCTTCGCAGCGGCACGAATCAACGAAATACCTCCTATATCGATTTTCTCAATGATTGATTGCTCATCAGCACCTGAAGCCACAGTGTCTTCAAACGGATAGAGGTCTACGATTACGAGGTCAATTTCAGGAATTTCGTATTTAGCCATTTGCGCATTATCCTCAGGGACATCGCGACGACCCAAAATACCACCGAAAATTTTCGGATGCAACGTCTTCACACGTCCACCCAAAATAGAAGGGTAAGTCGTCAGAGACTCGACAGCCTGACAAGGCACACCTAAAGATTCTATAAAAGCCTGAGTTCCACCTGTAGAAATCAATTTCACTCCCTCTGCATGTAATTTACGAACAATCTCGTCCAAATTATCTTTGTGGTAAACAGATACCAAAGCAGTTTTAATTTTCTTATAATCAGCCATTTATGCTCTGTTTTTTAAATTTCTTATGTTTTTATGTACAAAGTTAACAAATAATCATCTATGAAAGAAGAAGTTAAATAAAATTTATGAGGCTTCAATTATAAAAAATAAAGGTGTCTAAAGAAGAACACATATAGAATAATTTTTCTATTTTTGCGTAGAATAAGCGTGCAGAAAGCACTTATATAAAATGGACAAGGACCCCGAAAGGTAGGGGCTTGGGGAGAGAACTGAAATTTCTATAAACTATATAATTAATATGAGTTTCTTATCAAACAAAAAATTGGTTATCGTTGGTGCCGCAGGTGCTATCGGTTCAACTATGGCTCAGTTGGCAGCCGTTAAAGGTTTAACGAATAATATCACTCTTTACGATCCATACTTGAAGGGTCTTGAGGGTGTTTACGAAGAGATGCGCCACTGTGGATTCGAAGGCGTAAACTTCACTTTCACTGACAACGTAGAAGAGGCTTTGACTGGTGCATCGTTCATCATCTCTTCTGGTGGAGCTCCTCGTAAGGAGGGTATGACACGTGAAGACCTTTTGAAAGGTAACGCTCAGATCGCCGCAGACTTCGGAGACAACGTGAAGAAATATTGTCCTAAGTGTGAGCACATCGTTGTTATCTTCAACCCTGCTGACGTAACAGGATTGGTGGTTTTGGTTAAGTCTGGTTTGGCTCCTGAAAGAGTAACAACTTTAGCTGGTTTGGACTCTACTCGTTTGCAGAGTGAGTTGGCTAAATATTTCAACGTTCCTCAATACGCAGTTAGCGGTTGTGCTACATTGGGTGGACACGGAGAAAAGATGGTTCCTGTAACTTCTGACGTTTTAGTTATGGGCAAGCCTCTTGCTAAGTACAACATTCCAGCAGAAGATTTCGAAGAAATCAAGAAAAAGACTATCCAAGGCGGTTCTAACATCATCGCTCTTCGCGGTCGTTCTTCTAACCTCTCTCCTGCATACGTTGCTATCGAAATGATCGAAGCTGCAATGGGTGGAAAAAAATTCACTTTGCCTGCAGGTTGCTTCGTAAAGGATGGTATGTACGGTTACAAGAACGTATGTATGGCAATGAAGTCAACAATCGACGAGAACGGTGTTTCTTACACAGAGGCTAATCTTTCAGAGGACGAGAAGAATGCTTTGGACGATTCATACAAGCACCTTTGCAAGATGCGTGACGAGGTGATCTCAATGGGTGTTCTTCCTGCAATTGAAGACTGGAAGAAGTACAACTCTAACCTCTAATCCTTTCACATCGAATTCTTACTTTAAGAACAAGATAGAGAAAAGCGTAGTCAACTTGGCTACGCTTTTTTTTCCTGTGGTTGGCATCAGAGCATAAAAAAGGCAGTCCACCAAGTGTGGTTAACTTGTCGGACTGCTTATTTTTTACTTTGTCAAAGCTACTTTACTGTTGACAGTTTCAATTTCCTCCTTTAAATCAATCTCGTTGCCTTTTCCATCTACAAATTTATATTGAAGGAAGGGCAAGGCTTCGGAAGGTAGAATATCAAAAGAGGCTTTGTAAGTACGTTTCCATTTCCACTTTAGCGTGAAAAATGGCACACCTTGGGTTAGATAGGCATAAACATACGGATGAACAAAGAGTTTAAATTCTCTCGTATTCAATGTGTTAACTAAATAATCAATCTTGTTTTCAAGTGCGTCGACAAACAAGATTGAAGGTTGTGCTACGCCTTTTCCATAGCACGTGGGACACACCTCTTCGGTGTCTACATGCATCTCAGGACGCACACGTTGGCGTGTTATCTGCATGAGACCAAACTTGCTCAATGGCAGAATATTGTGTTTAGCGCGGTCATGGGCCATATTCTCCTTCATACGGACGAAGAGAGCATTACGATTTTCCACCTTCACCATATCGATGAAATCAACTACGATAATGCCACCTAAATCCCTAAGTCTCAATTGCCTTGCAAGTTCATCTGCGGCAGCGAGATTTACCTCAATGGCATTCGATTCCTGATCATTTCCTGCACGAGATTTATTTCCACTATTGACATCCACCACATGCATGGCTTCCGTCTTTTCAATAATCAGGTAAGCACCACTTTTGAACGAGACAGTACGTCCAAACGAGGATTTCAATTGCTTGGTTACGGCGAAATGGTCGAAAATAGGTAACCCCCCTTTATAAAGCTTCACAATGTTTTTTCGATCAGGAGCAATCAACCCGACATAATCAGATATTTCACGATATACATCCTCATCGTTCATATAAATACTCTCGAACGAAGGATTAAAAATATCCCTCAAGAGGCTTACCGAGCGATCCATCTCTTCAAAAAGAAGCTTAGGTAGTTTCTGGTCTTGCTTAATCTGCGAAATGGCGTTATTCCAACGCGACATCAAATAGTCAATTTCAGCCACGAACTCCTTTTTCTCAACACCCTCTGCCACAGTTCTAATGATAGCACCGAAACTAGGAGGAAGAATCCCCTCCATTATCTTTGTGATGCGCTTACGCTCTGCAGCAGATTTTATTTTCTGGGATACAAAAACACGACCCGAAAAAGGGATTAGCACGAGGAACCGACCAGCGAAGGAAATCTCGGCCGTCAATCTCGGACCTTTCGTAGAGATAGGCTCTTTGGCTATCTGCACCAATATCTCTTGCCCTTGGACCAGCACGTCGGAGATTGATCCTCGTTTCGAGATTTCCGAGTCCACCACATACTCAGCCAAAGAAAGACTTTTATGCCCTGAGCGCAAAGCCTTTGATAATTTCGCGAAAGATTGGAATTTCGGTCCTATATCCTGGTAATGTAAGAAAGCACCTTTGTCAAAGCCCACGTCAACGAATGCAGCATTGAGTCCTGGCATGATCTTCTTTACCCTAGCAAGGTAGACATCGCCCACAGAGAATTGAGACACTCTACTTTCCTCGTTGAACTCAACTAAGCGCTTATCTTCCAACAAGGCGATTGACATCTTAGATGCATTGACATCAATTACTAATTCGCTATTCATTACAATAAATTTTTACATAGAGAACGCCTCCGCGTCCCTCTTTATACTCCAAAAAAAGAACAAACTCAAGAATATTCCTAAGCTTGTTCTTTGTCTCTTGCGCATATAGACTGCAAAAAACCTTAAGAATTACTTCTTCTTATGACGGTTCTTCTTTAATCTCTTCTTGCGTTTGTGAGTAGACATTTTATGTCTCTTTCTCTTCTTTCCGCTTGGCATGGTTATAAAAAATTTTAGGTTTATAATTATGAAAAGTTATTTCTGCGATTGCCGTTCCACAAACGCGGCCTTCATTAAAACTTACTTCTGACTCGCGTCTATATCGCTCACTTTCGACATAAAAGTTTTAGCTGGTTTAAATGCGGGAATCTTATGTGCAGGAATCCGAATAGAAGTACCTTTCGAGATATTACGAGCCGTTTTCTCAGCCCTTTCCTTGATAATAAAAGAACCAAAGCCTCTTAAAAAGACCTCTTCACCTCCTATCATCGCCTTCTTGACCTCTTCCATAAACGACTCTACAATCGTCAATACTTCAATTTTGTCGATGCCAGTCGATTTCGCGATTTCGTTTACAATTTCCGCTTTAGTCATCTTGCTAAACTGTTAATTTTTATGTTTTTATACTTAGTTTCAACAATGTGCAAATATAAGGCTTTTTTAAGGATTAGAAACAGACAATAGCAAAAATTTTCTTACTTTTGGCAATCAACTCATTACGAAATTCTTGTTTTATCATCCGACAAACCACTTTCTATGGACACTTTTTTCAGCGACAAAGTCATTCGCTGGTATCAACTCAACAAGCGAGATCTCCCCTGGCGAGACATCTCCGACCCCTACAAAATATGGGTTTCGGAGGTAATACTCCAACAGACTCGCATTGCTCAAGGATACAACTACTACCTTCGTTTTCTGGAAAAATTTCCAACGGTAGCCTCCCTCGCTATTGCATCAGAAGATGAGGTACTGCTCGTTTGGCAGGGATTAGGTTACTATTCCCGCGCACGAAACATGCACTCCGCAGCAAAACAAATAATGGAAAAATTTAATGGCTCATTTCCAACCACTTACAAAGAAATACGATCGTTGAAAGGTGTCGGTAATTACACCGCAGCGGCGATAGCCTCCTTTGCCTTTCATCTACCATACGCTGTGTTGGACGGCAATGTGTTTCGTGTCCTATCCCGTTTTTTTAAAATTGAAACACCGATTGACACAACGAATGGGGTGAAAGAATTTCAAACATTGGCACAAGAACTGTTAGATGAGAAACATCCCGAACTATACAATCAAGGTGTGATGGACATTGGGGCGACCATCTGTCTGCCTCAAAATCCGCTTTGCACAGAATGTCCGTTAGCAGAAGGATGTCTATCAGTCGCACAGAAGTGTCAAACAGACTATCCTATAAAGTCGAAAAAAATTCAAACCAAAGATCGATACTTTGTCTATTTCGTTGTAAATGAAGAAGATATATATTATCTGCATCGAAGAGACAATAAAGATATATGGGCAGGACTTTATGAATTTCCGCTAACAGAATTATCTTCTACTTTTGATGAAAATAAAGATTTATCTTCAATAATGACATTCTTCCGAAAAGAATTCTCGCAGATCACGATAGAGTCAATTTCAGCAGAAATGAAGCACATCCTAACACACCAGACCTTGCACGTCTGGTTTATAACGGGGTCGGCAAAACTGGCTTGTAACGATGGCAAATACATACAAGTAAACCATGATGAAATCGAGAACTACGCCGTCTCAAAGTTGACTATTCGCTATTTAGAGAGCAGGGAATAACTATCTTTGCAACAGAGAGAATGAATATGAGCGAAGAACAAAAATACATATCCTCGTTTGACGAATATATTCGGGAAGGGCAACCGGACCAACAGAAGAGTGCGGTCAACTGGCAGACTGCCATCGGATTGCAGGCTGTTGATGGTTTGAAGCCTTCAAACTATTTGCTGAATATCGCCCATAAAAACATAGAAGGAGAAATCTCGCTCGAAGAGAGTCGTAGATTGATCAACTCCTATTATACAATGGGCTTCAATGTAGACAATAAAATGTTTGCGCTCCACTCATGGTATTTTCGTAACGCATTAGTTCGTGCCAACTACCGCAATATTCAAAAAGGAATAGAATACAGTCCAATTTATTTAGTTCGATTCTTCCGAAACCTTCTATTAGGTGAAAAATGGGACTTGCGAAACCGTTACCTGCATATCAATGCAAGCAGAAAACAGTCTGAGCAAAATGAAACAACCGATTAGGCTTTTCTCTGCTTAACAATATCGATAAACAACTGATGCACGGCAACATCCTCATTCAATTCAGGATGGAAAGAGGTTGCCAACTGGTTACCCTGTCGAGCCGCTACAATATGGCCATCCACTGACGACAACACCTCGACGCCCTTGCCTACCGACTCAATGTATGGCGCACGTATAAAAGTCATTGGCACTTTATGATCAATTCCCTTTACCTCTGCCTCCATGAAAAAACTGCCTAACTGACGACCATACGCATTTCTACGAGTGGTAATATCCATTGTGTTGAAACGCTCCTTCTCCTCGCCAACCACATGCGCAGAGAGCAAAATCAGTCCGGCACACGTTCCATACACGGGCAAACCTGCCTCTATATCCGCCTTTATCTGCTCACGTAAACCCAACTCATTGAGTAACTTCAACATCGTAGTACTCTCTCCTCCAGGTAAAATCAATCCATCTTTCTCCTTTTTCCAATCCGCCGCCTGACGAACCTCAAACGACTCCACCCCTATTTTATCTAAAATCTGACGATGCTCACGAAAATCACCTTGCAAAGCCAAAACCGCTATCTTCATATTTTTACGCATTTACTTAAACAATATGTTAATTGTTGATTTTGTTTTTAAAAGAGCGGAGAAACTTTTTATAGTTCTCCGCCCACCCAGAAATTATAACGTCATCAAAAAATTATTCTATTTTCCTCTTTCTGCCATTAAAAGTTCAATCTCATGCTCGTTGATGCCGACCATCGCCTCACCTAAGTCCTCACTCAACTCAGCCAATACTTTAGGATCGTTATAGTTAGTTACGGCCTTCACAATCGCAGCGGCACGTTTCGCAGGATTTCCGCTCTTGAAAATACCACTACCGACGAATACACCCTCGGCACCAAGTTGCATCATCAAAGCGGCATCGGCAGGGGTCGCTACACCACCCGCTGCAAAATTCACTACTGGCAATTTACCATGTTCATGAACATATTTCACCAACTCGTATGGAGCCTGTAATTGCTTAGCAGCCTCAAAAAGTTCATCCTCGCTCAAAGAAACCAAACGTCTCATTTCGCTCTGAATCAAACGCATGTGAGTAACCGCTTGAACCACATCACCCGTACCAGGTTCACCCTTCGTACGAATCATCGTTGCACCCTCTGCAATACGACGAAGTGCCTCGCCCAAGTTTTTCGCACCACATACAAAAGGAACATCAAATTTTGTTTTGTCAATATGGAAGACATCGTCGGCAGGAGACAAAACCTCACTCTCATCGATATAGTCAATCTCGATAGCCTGCAAAATCTGCGCTTCAGCAATATGACCGATTCGAACCTTTGCCATCACTGGAATAGAAACAGCTGCTTGTATTCCCTTAATCATCTTAGGGTCGCTCATACGAGACACACCACCCGCCGCACGAATATCAGCTGGGATTCTCTCCAATGCCATCACAGCGCATGCACCTGCTTCTTCAGCTATTCTCGCCTGCTCGGGCGTCGTAACATCCATGATAACTCCACCTTTCAACTGTTCTGCTAAATCACGATTTAATTTTTGTCTGTCGTTTGCCATAATCATTGTATTTTAATTTTCTTTATTTTTTTGTAAATTATCAGATTTGTTTTTTGTTGATTTGCACACAACATTATTTTCTTACTTTAAATATTGACGATTAGAATTTCTGAACTCGCTTGGTGGACACCCTCTCATCTGTTTAAAAAATTTGGTGAACTGCGCCTGCGAAGAGAATCCAAATTTATAAGCCACCTCCTGCATGTTCTTGCTGTCGCTTTTCAATTCCACTTCAATTTCTTGAATCAAATGATCTCGAATAAGATCTTTTGGAGAGCGACCCACTACTTTCTTCGTCACCTCAGCCAAATACCGGGTACTAACATTGAGCTTATCAGCATAAAAAGCGACATCACCATTCTCTTTGCCATGAAGCATGATTTCACTCATCAGTTTGTTGTAGAGTTCCATCAAGTGGGTAGAGACAGCTCGTTTTCCAACATGGTTAAGCAACCTACCACCGTGCCCCAATTTCATATCCAACGAGTAGACTATCAACCTATTGACATATTCTCTCGCTTTCAAAACCGCAGTCTGAAGCTCAGCCCCCGTTGACAAAAATGTTGCAATAGCCGCTGAGAAAGCGCCACTCACACCATGAGCATTCCGATCTATAACACCTGGAGACGAGAAGAAAATTGGTTCGTCGCCACCATACCTTACCAAAACATCGGTGTGTTGATCGTTCATCGCACTTGGACTCTGCAACAGGACAGCATTACATCCTTGAGACACAAGCAGTTGAGCCACCTCAACCATAGCATTCACACTTTCAATTTTTCGATTGAGGAGGAAAGTTGCCGCCTCACTCTTCAGGTTCAGCAACGAACAAAGAGGGAAAAGATGTTTTTGCATAATGCATAGAGTCTGACGATCCATCAAGATATCACCATGAATAGAGACGATTCCAGGGTCGCACACCACATAGCGAGGTTGGTAATGCTTTAAGAGACTTGAAATGGAGAGGATGGATGCCTCATTGCGGAGCAAACCCACTTTCACCACCTTAGGGGCGAGATCTTCCATCACAGCGCGAATCTGTTGTTCAACAATTTCAACAGGGAGGTCGAACACCTCATGAATACCTACAGTATTCTGTACCGTCACTGCGGTGATAGCAGAAGCAGCGTAGCCACCCAACGACGAGATTGTCTTAATATCCGCTTGGATTCCAGAGCCACCGACACTGTCAGACCCCGTAATCGTCAAGATAGGTTCACAATTCATCGTTTTCTTCATCTCAAAATCCTTTTACACGGCATTACACACTGTCTATCAATAAATTACGCTTAGCAAACACGACTCAGAGCCACATTTGTCGGCCTTTTCTTGAAGACGATGCAAAAGAAGAATTTTATTTTTTAACAGCAAATTTTTATTCCTGTTTTGACAAAGAATGAGGGGAAAGGGGAAAAGAATTGAAACATTTACGATTTTTCTTATTTTTGCAGGGAACAAAAAAGTTAGACCATCTTACTGACAGTCTAACCTCTTAAAATCAGGATTATGGATACACAAACAGATTAATTTTTCTTGCAGACTTTCAAGAAGCCCCAATAAATTGCTACAACAAGTTTTGCTCTGATTCCAAGATTAGCATTATGTTCTCAATAGAAGACAATAACACTATCACTCTTAATGTGAAAGACGACATTAAAAACGAAATCATTCAAATTGAAGACATTTGCCTTTCTGATGTTAAGTACCTCTACAATTGCTTCAAACGACTTCTTACAGAACGACGAGAAGACACTTACATCGATAACCGAAACGATCGGCTAAGAGTAAACACAGAAGTCGATGATAAATTATTTCTACCTCAACGCATCATCGGCGGATTGATTCATCTTTAACTCAATGATATACAACTTGTTATAGGCAAACATCACCATATCTATTCGTCCCATCGACGTGCGAAACTCAACGTCAACATACTGCCCCGTCAAAGTGAATATGACATACAACACTCGCTACCAATGTCCTTCATAGTCTGTGTTGTCGCAGTACGGAAGAGAATTTAAAAACTGCTTTAATGTATTGAGCATCAAGTCAATATCTCCTTTTGACAAAGCATTTACCATCTCGGAAAGAACGCCCTTTACCTTTGCCGATGTATATAATATGGAATGAGAGGGTAGGTCGGTGTCCCCGAATCAAACCAATAAGCATCAATCTTTCCTTTCCCAAAGGCATTCATGACGCTATACGGATTGACAGTGATTTTTCTTCTTTAAAAAAATAGGCTTCCAAATTAGGCACAAAAAAGGCGCACCAGATATCTCATCGATGCGCCCACTGTTCAATAAGTTAGAAACTTTTGCAAATGTTTTTTATTTATTTGAGATATAGTCGACTAACCATTTGCCAACTTCACTCGTCTTGTATTTCTTTGCTCCGTCAAGGGCAAGATCCTCCGTTACAACAGCGGCATTCAATGATGCGGCAACTGCCTCACGAATCAATGCTCCCTCTGCCTTTGCGTTGAATGCATACTCAAACATCATAGCGGCTGAAAGGACTGCGGCCAACGGATTGGCAATGTCTTTCCCTGCAGCTTGTGGATAACTTCCATGGATTGGCTCGAACAAACTTGTGTGTTCTCCTACTGATGCAGAAGCCAAAAGTCCCATTGAACCCGCAATCACACTTGCCTCATCTGTCAGAATATCACCGAAAGTGTTCTCGGTTACCATAACGTCGAAGAACTTAGGGCAACGTACCAACTGCATCGCAGCGTTGTCAACAAACATATAGTCTGTCTTTACCTCTGGATAGTTCTTCTCCATCTCTTGTCCACGCTCTCTCCAAAGTCGTGAAGACTCCAACACGTTTGCCTTATCTACGATAGTCAAGTGTTTTCTTCTTCTCATAGCATACTCAAAAGAGAGTTTCAAAATACGGTCTACCTCTTTTTGGCTGTAGATACAAGTATCGTAAGCAACAGCTCCATTCTCCTTACGACCTTTCTCACCGAAATACATACCGCCCGTCAACTCGCGAACGCAAAGGAAATCTGCGCCATCTACCAACTCCTCTTTTAACGGAGAAGCCTTAACAAGAGATTTGTAAGTCTCAACAGGACGAAGGTTGGCGTACAGACCTAATTTCTTACGCATAGCGAGCAACCCTTGCTCTGGACGTACCTTTGATGTTGGATTGTTATCATAACGAGGATCTCCAACAGCACCAAAGAGCACTGCATCTGACTTCATACATAGTTCGTGTGTAGAATCTGGGTAAGCATCTCCATATTTGTCAATTGCACACGCACCAACAAGGGCAGTATCGTATGTCAACTCGTGGTTGAATTTCTTTGCGATAGCTTTCACTACATCAAGTGCAACGCCAACCACTTCTGGTCCGATACCGTCGCCTGGTAAAACTGCAAGATTTAGTTTCATTATTTCTCTTCTATTAAGTTTAACATTTTCTCTGTCGCTTGGATGGCGGCCTCTGTTTGGTCAGCATCCAATCCATGTGTCTTGAAGACACGGTCTTTAAATTTCCATGTAATCGTCGTATGCACGAGGGCATCCGTCTTTCCCCCTGGTGGAATGATTACTGCATAGTCTATCAATTCCGGCGTCGGCTTACCTAATTGTTTGTAAATCTTCCACAATGCCTTCGAAAACGCATCATACTGACCATCGCCTGGGGCCGTTGTCTGATAGACCTCCCCCTCCACTTCAATCTTCACCGTGGCAACTGGACGTAAGCCATGGGTGAGAGAGAGAGAGTAGTTAATCATTCTAATCTTTTGTTTTTCAACAGGATGCTTCAACACATCCGATATGATATATGGCAACTCGTCCTGAGTGACAATTTGCTTCTTGTCCCCTAATTCGATGATACGTTTTGTCACCTTATCCATAGCCTCCTCGTCTAGCACTATGCCCAACTCCTCAATGTTCTTGCGGATGTTGGCTCTTCCAGACACTTTACCAAGCGCATACTCGCGCTGTCTGCCAAATCGTTCTGGAAGAAGTGCGTTGACATAAAGGTCTCCTTTGGAATCACCGTCGGCGTGAACTCCAGCACACTGCGTGAAAACATTGTCTCCGATTATCGGCTTGTTATTCGGAATACGAACGCTGGAATAAGTCTCGACCAATTTGCTGATTTGATATATTTTATCTTCTCTGATGTGAGTTTTGATATTGAGTTGGTCGTGTAAAACGGCTACAACACTTGTCATCGGGGCATTTCCTGCCCTCTCTCCCAATCCATTTACAGTGGTGTGCAACCCCTGAATGCCTGCTTTCGCTGCCATAAAGACATTTCCCAAAGCAAGGTCATAATCATTATGTGCGTGAAAATCAAAATGATAATTCGGATAACGCCCCACCATATCCTTGCAAAACTCATACGTTTGGCAAGGGTTCAGAATACCTAAAGTATCGGGTAACATCACCCTTTTAACAGGTAAATCGGCAATCGCATCAAGATATTCATAAACATAATCACGAGAGTGAATCATACCATTGCTCCAATCCTCCATATAAAGATTGACAGCGATACCATGTCTATGCGCCTCAAAAACCGCATCGCGTACATCAGCAATATGCTGTGCAGTCGTTTTGCGCAACTGACCCTCTACATGTTTCTTAGACCCTTTCGTAAGGAGGTTCATCACTTTACAGCCAACCTTCTCAATCCATTCGAGGGATGTTCCTTTGTCTACAAAAGCTAACACCTCAACACGGTCGAGATAACCCGCCACTTTCGCCCAATCTGCTATGCGCTTCACCGCATCGAACTCTCCCGCAGAAACCCGGGCGGAGGCAACCTCCACCCGGTCTACACCCAATGTTTCTAACAACATTTGGGCTATGCCAAGCTTTTCATGCGGAGCGAAAGAGACACCGGAGGTCTGTTCCCCATCACGGAGGGTTGTGTCCATTATCTCCATTGCGACTCCTCTCTACTTATTTATGTTTCTTCTCGTACTCTTCAATCAAAGACTTCTTGCTCAACAAATAGTCGATATCATCGTAACCATTCATCAGACATTCCTTCTTGTAGGCATTGATCTCAAATTTCTCACTCTTGCCAGTAGCCAAATTGGTAACCGTCTGATTAGGCAAGTCAACCTTCACCTTCATCTTAGGATTCGCCTTGATGCTTGCGAAGAGTTCTGCGAGGAATTGTTCTGAAACGACCACAGGCAACACAAAGTTGTTCAACTCGTTGTTTTTGTGTATATCGGCGAAAAAACTTGAGATTACGACACGGAATCCATATCCTGCGATAGCCCAGGCAGCATGCTCTCGGCTACTTCCACTTCCGAAGTTCTTTCCCGCTACGAGGATGCAACCGCTATAGGTAGGGTCATTCAAGACGAAACTTTTGATTGGATTTCCATCTTTGTCATATCTCCAATCTCGGAAGAGATTATCTCCAAATCCCGCTTTGTCTGTTGCTTTCAAAAAACGAGCTGGAATGATCTGGTCGGTGTCCACATTCTCTAATGGCAGAGGAATGCAGCTACTCGTGATTATATCAAATTTTTGTTTCATTGTTTTTCTCTTTTGTGGTTTTCGACTTAAATCAATGTGCGTGGGTCAGTGATAACACCCGTGATGGCTGCAGCAGCGGCTACTAATGGACTTGCTAAGACCGTGCGAGCGCCTGGACCTTGACGGCCCTCAAAATTACGGTTTGAAGTAGAAACGCTCAACTTCCCTGCTGGAATCTTATCGTCATTCATAGCCAAACATGCTGAACACCCTGGTTGGCGAAGTTGGAAACCTGCTTCCTCAAAGATCTTGTCCAACCCTTCTTCTCTGATCTGCTTATCAACCATCCACGATCCTGGCACTAACCAACATGTGATGTTCTCAGCCTTCTTCTTTCCCTTCACGATAGAAGCGAAAGCACGGAAATCTTCGATACGACCGTTCGTACATGAACCACAGAACACATAGTCGACCTTCTTTCCTATAAGGCTATCGCCAGGAGCAAATCCCATATAGTCTAAACTCTTTTTGAAAGAAATCTGACCTGCCGCATCGATAGTGTCCAAAGTTGGAATGTGTTGAGAGATACCCATGCCCATACCTGGATTTGTTCCATAGGTAACCATTGGTTCAATATCAGCAGCATCAAAGTTGATTTCCTTATCAAATACTGCATCATCTCCACTTTTCAAGGTTCTCCAGAATGCAACAGCTTTATCCCAGTCTGCACCCTTAGGAGCGTACTCACGTCCCTTCAAATACTCAAATGTTGTCTCGTCCGGAGCGATAAATCCTCCACGAGCACCCATCTCAATAGTCAAATTGCTGAGGGTTAAACGACCTTCCATCGTGAGGTTCTTCACAACAGATCCCGAGTATTCTACAAAATAACCTGTAGCACCAGAAGTTGTCATCTTACTCATGATATAGAGAGCAACGTCTTTCGCTGTTACACCCTTCTTCAACTCACCGTTGATGTTGATTCTCATCGACTTTGGTTTTGATTGAAGGATGCACTGGCTCGCCATTACCATCTCAACCTCAGAAGTACCGATACCGAATGCAACTGCACCCATAGCACCATGAGTTGAGGTATGAGAGTCTCCACATACGATGGTCATACCAGGCAAAGAAAGACCACGTTCTGGACCAACCACATGAATTACACCATTATGATCGTTCAACATTCCGAAATGCGTCAAGCCGAAGTCTGCAGCATTCTTAGCAAGCGTGTCGACCTGCTTTCTTGAAATAGGATCTTCAATAGGCTTATCCTGATCATGTGTAGGCGTGTTGTGATCTGGCATACAGAAAATCTG
The DNA here is from genome assembly GCA_963654355.1 of Bacteroidaceae bacterium. GTDB lineage: Bacteria > Bacteroidota > Bacteroidia > Bacteroidales > Paludibacteraceae > UBA1181. The sequence goes on from CAVKBM010000001.1 coordinate 36,873, forward strand.
CTTAGGACGGAAACATTTCAGTCCTCTTTCGCGCATGCCCGTAAAAGCCTGTGGAGAGGTAACCTCATGACAGTAAAGGCGGTCGATGTAGAGTTGCGTAGGACCGTCGACTACTTGAGAAACCACATGTGAATCCCAGATTTTATCGAATAACGTGTTCATATTGGTTAGAAATTATACAGTATAAACTCTTATTATATTAGGACAATATTATCTTACATAAATTTGTTGAGCGCATCAACGTAAGCTTGAAGAGAACCTTCAACAATGTCTGTGCTTGCTCCGAATCCAAAGTAGACATGTCCATCGCACTCTACCTGCATGTGTATCTTCGCTACATCATTGCTTCCCTTATTGATTGATTGGATTGTGAACTCGCTGAGTGTCATCTTTTTACCTAAGATTTTCTTTAATGCATTGATAGTAGCGTCTACAGGACCATTACCCGTAGCCACAGCCGTTTTCTTCTCGCCATGAACCGTTAAGCCCAAGTCTGCCGTATGCTCAACATCCTTACCTGCGTTAACACGGAGATAGTCTATCTCTATAGCCTTTCCGCCATCACCTCTCGCACCCATCAAGATACGAATGTCATCATCGTGAATCTCCTTCTTTTTATCCGCCAAGACAAGGAACTCCTTGTATATCTCATCCAACTTCTCATCGCTGACAGTGTATCCCATCACGTTGAGACGATGGCGAAGAGCGGCACGACCGCTACGAGCTGTTAAGACAATCAAGTTATTGTCTATCCCGACATCCTTTGGATCCATAATCTCATAGGTGCAAAGATTCTTTAACACCCCATCTTGGTGGATTCCCGACGAATGAGAAAAAGCATTTCGACCAACGATAGCCTTGTTCATTTGAATAGGCATGTTCATCAAATTGGAAACGATGCGACTTGTATGATAAATCTGCTTCGTATCGATTTCTGTGTCAATATTCAAACCTTTGTGGCATCGGAGAGCCATCACAACCTCCTCTAAAGAGGTGTTACCTGCACGCTCGCCCACTCCGTTGATTGTAACCTCGACCTGACGAGCTCCAGCCAAAACACCCGCTAAAGTATTAGCCGTTGCCATACCTAAGTCATTGTGGCAGTGAGTTGAAATCGTAGCCTTATGCACTCCATCAACGTGCTCCATCAAATATTGTATCTTTGCGGCGAACTCTTGAGGGAGACAATAACCCGTAGTGTCTGGAATATTGACAACCGTAGCGCCCGCCTTGATGACAGCCTCGACCACGCGAGCCAAATATTCATTATCGGTGCGTCCTGCATCCTCGCAGTAAAACTCCACATCCTCAACATATTTCTTAGCATACTTGGTCGCTGCGATTGCACGCTCTAAAATATCCTCTCTGTTGGAATTGAATTTATAACGGATATGCTGGTCGGACGTACCAATACCCGTGTGGATACGTTTACGTTTGGCATATTGCAACGCTTCGCTCGCCACATCAATGTCTTTTTGAACACTACGAGTAAGCGCGCAAACGACAGGATTAGAGACGACCTTTGATATTTCGACCACAGAGTTGAAGTCGCCTGGACTTGAGATAGGGAAACCCGCCTCTATCACATCGACGCCCAAAGCCTCCAATGCACGTGCAACCTCTAACTTTTCCACTGTGCTCAGTTGACAACCAGGCACCTGCTCACCATCTCTCAGGGTAGTGTCGAATATATATAATCTGTCTGCCATTATAGTATGTTTTTTTGTTATTCGTTATTCATCGCTCAGCCTATTGGGCTATCGTCATCGGACACAGAGACAAAAAAAAACCTCTCTCACAAGGGAAGTGAGAAAGGCTTTGTCTCTATCTTTTTTAGCATACATTCCTCACTTCCTCAAGCAACGCAAGAGAAGCAACAAGGAAATAATGTTAATATTTGAAATTCTGTAATCCATAACAATACGCACTCATTTTGCTGTGTCTACTGTATTATATTAGTCTTTCAGACGCTAGCGAACATCCAAGCTCCCTAACTCCATTTCTTAGTAGTGCGAAATTAATGCGTTTCGCGCTTATCTGCAAATTTTTCAGAATAAATTTACTATTTCACCACCGTTCCCGTATTGCCGCCAATCTGACCTGCTTCGGTGATGACAACCTCTTTTACACCAGCATCAATGGCAGCAAAAGCATTCTCCAATTTTGGAATCATTCCGCCTTGGATAATCTCCTGTTCTACATACTTTACAAACAAATCCTTTGTAATTTCTGGAATGACACTATCATCATCGTTGGCATCCATTAAAACACCCTTTTTCTCGAAACAGTAAACCAACGTAACATCAAAATGCTTGGCTAATGCTTTAGCAGCTTCACCTGCAATCGTATCTGCGTTAGTATTCAACAAATTACCCTTCTTATCATGTGTGAGCGGAGCCAAAACGGGAACAACCCCCTTTTTAATCAAATCGGAGAGTAAATCGGCATCCACTTTCTTCACATCACCCACAAAGCCATAGTCGACTTCCTTGACTGGTCTTTTGTCCGACTGCATATAATTCATATCAGCTCCTGTCAGTCCTAAAGCATTGATATTCAAGGCCTGAAGTTTAGCGACAATCGTCTTATTGACTAAACCGCCATAAACCATTGTAACCACACGAAGCATATCGGCATCCGTAATACGTCTACCATTCACCATTTTGCTTTCTATTCCCAACTGAGCCGCCAAAGCCGTAGCCGAGCGCCCACCCCCATGCACCAACACCTTATACCCTTCTATCTTTGAGAAACGATCAAGGAGAGCGAACAAAGTATCTTGCTCTTCAACAATCTTACCGCCAACCTTTATTAAAGTCAATTTTTCCATTTTGTATTCTATTATGATAGTATGAAAAGAGAAAGACCGCAGCACCTCATTGGCATAAGGAGCGACGGTCTGTTTTTACTTCCATAAAATTGATCACCTCATTCTTATTTGTTCTTCAACAAATCACGAATTTCAGTTAACAACAATTCTTCTTTAGAAGGCGTAGGTTCTGGTGCCGGAGCAGCAGGAGCCTCTTCTTTCTTCTTCTTCAAGGAGTTAAGCAACTTGATGAACAAGAAGATACAGAAGGCGACGATGATGAAATCAAACAACACCTGGAGGAAATTACCAAAACTCAACACCGCAACACCAGCCTCCTGAGCCTTTGCCAGGGTGTCATAAATTTCCACTTCGCGACCGCCCAACTGAACGAACCAGTTTGTAAAATCAACGCCACCCGTCGCCAACGAAATCAAAGGCATAAAAATATCTGAAACCAACGAAGTAACGATCTTGCCGAAAGCACCACCGATGATCACACCGACTGCCATATCGATTACATTACCACGAACCGCAAACTCTTTGAACTCTGACAAAAATTTACTCTTCATTTTCTTTCGTATTTATTATTCTCTACTCGTTTTCCCTACAAAATTAGTTTTTTTTGATGGAGAGACAAACAACGCACTTTATTTATTCAATCCAAGAGCCTCTATTATATCATTCTTCATGAAAGGCTTTATTTCATCGAAAGGAACGACAAAGGAAGGATCTCCGTAGCAATAAGGGGCGATAGCGTATATCCCATAATTGAAAACCGCACCTTCTGCGGTGAAATACGGACAATTAGAAGGCACTCCCACAGGCTCAATGATTATCTCTTCTAATTCCTTGTCTGAAATCGGAGTCTTTCCATCCTCGGAGAAGTATAACTTCAAATACTTCACCATCAACTTTTTAAATGATCTTGACTGAGTGTCCTTGAAACAATTCCAAGAGATTCTCTGCAAAGGATTTTTCAGAAAAGTGGTTCCAACAGAACCATACGAACCATGAGCAGCACCACGAGGAAATTCAACACCACTTGAAAGGAATGACACAAAATTATGATTATCTGCAACTTTTCTTATTTCCAAACCATATTCTTCTCTATCCTTAAAAGAAGAAGCATATACGTTTTCAACAAAAGCAGACACCTTATTTATATCTTTCTCGCCAAGAATGGATTTTCCCTCATTTGACCATAAAACGTTATTAACCACAAAATTACGAATTGAATCTGCCAAAACCGAATTTTCATTTGATATGGGATACTCAAAATATAGCGAATAGTTCGTTGAATCACCCTCGTTGGTCATATCGGGCACCTTATTAACTATACGGACAGAATCTACAAGCAAAAAGCCTGATACAGACTCGGGCGACTCTTCTACGACAACAGCTTCAACAGAGTCTATTTCAGCCAATTCCGTACTATCAATCTCTGAAGACTGGCTATTTTCAACGTTTTTTGAGCTACATGAAGTAAGAGACATTGCAGCCACCAATAGAAATAAGTTCGATATTTTTTTCATAATTGTAATTTTATGGTGCAAAAAAAAGATATTCTTGTCTGATTTACAAATAAAAAGGCTGATGTCGCAAGACACCAGCCTTTTTTCCTTTACTCAGATGAATATCTGAACTATCCAGCCACTGTGAAGATGCGTACCTCAGGATCAGCCTGGAAATAGGGAGACAGACCCGTCACCACATCATTGGTAAACATTGCTGACTTGAGGTAAGCAGCAGCATGCTCGGCTGAGTCAAAGCCGTGGAGAACCTGCACGTCCTCGTCGCATACCAACAAGTTCTTCGTCATAGCACCCTCTATGGTATCGAGGAATGGTTGGCGATAGTCAAAATACACCTTTGCCGCATTTGGGCGGTCATTCTCTTTGATCTTCATCGTGATCTGAAGATAAGCTTTTACTTCGTTCATAGTACCTTTCTTTAATTGTTGTTTTTATAATCCTTTTACGTCCATTCCCTTTGGACGATTGCAAAATTAGGACCTTTCTTTAGCAACGTCTTTGTAAATTCATACATTGAAATGGTAAATTTGAGAAAAGTATTTTGCGACGTAGAGAAGAAAGTATAATTTTACCATTGCTAATACATAATTTACCTTTCGGATTCCCGATTCTATAGGAAAAACAACAAAATGAAGAAAGAAGACATAGACACATACAAGATTGAAAAGAACAGACACTCGGGACTAGAATTAGAACTGCACTTCATGCCAAAGTTCTTCCACGAAAACGGATGCGGCTCAATGCCACCCCATTTGCACGAGTTCTACCAGATCATTTGGTTTCGCCATGGGCAGGGCAAACATCACGTGGATTTCGTCGACTACCCCATAACCGACAATACGATTTTTTTCATTGCTCCAGGACAGATTCATGCCTTCGACGGCAACGAGTCATTTGAAGGCGTCATCATCCTTTTCAATGCCAGCTTCCTCATGGACGAAGAGTCGAGCGAGAACATTTTCCTAAAATACAACGTGTTCAACGCCTACGACTCCCTCCCATACTACAAGGTGTCGAAGGAAGAAGAAGAGCGACTGATGCTCCTCGTCGACGAGATGAACCGCGAGTACTCACTCACCGAAACTTTTGCCCATCGCGACTACATGCAATACCTCGTGCGACTCTTTTTGATAAGAGTGCAACGGTGCGGAGAGAGAAAGGAGATACCACCGCTCGATGTGGCGAGTGTGGCGAACCGAACGTTTGTACGCTTCCGCCAAATGTTGGAGCAAAACTTCCACCACATGCATACCGTACAAGAGTATGCTAGCCTGCTGAGCGTCTCCTCGCGCACACTCACCAAGTATGTCGCCCAAAGTACCTACCGCTCACCACTGCAGATGATCAACGACCGCATCGTGTTAGAAGCAAAACGTCAACTACTCCACACACCAATGAGTATCAAGGAAATAGGCTACCAACTCGGCTTCGACGATCCATCGTACTTCGTGAAATTCTTCAAACGACTGACTGGCCAAATGCCAGGTGAGTTCCGTAATGCAAACGATACAAAACAACATAATGTATAAATGGCTTTGCACTCCCCACAACTTTTGTTGAGAAGCTGACTTTCTATCTTCAAAATGAACAGAATAAACTACCAAAGGAAATTAGACAGACTGATCGAGTCTTACACTGGATCTGACGAACCTCCGACATTGCTGCTGCATTGCTGTTGCGGTCCGTGCAGTAGTTACACCTTAGAATATCTATCAGAACATTTTCAAATCACTGCTTTTTTCTACAACCCAAACATCGCTCCCCGAGAGGAATATGACCATCGATTCTCAGAGTTTCGTAGGCTAATCAGCGAGATGCACACTAAATACCCTATCACAATCATCGAAGGTGAGTATCGTCCAAACGTATTCTATGAGGCTGTCAAAGGATTGGAGAAAGAGCCTGAGTTGGGCGAACGTTGCTTCGTATGCTATCGGTTGCGGATGGAAAGAACCGCCTATCTTGCACAAAAATTCAATTGCGACTACTTTACAACGACACTAAGCATCAGTCCGAAAAAGAACGCAGATAAAATCAATGAAATAGGAGAATCATTATCAGAAATCTATCATGTAAAACACCTTCCATCTGATTTCAAACGAAAGAAAGGCTATGAGCGTTCGATCGTCATCACCCGCGAACATCAAATCTACCGACAGGATTATTGCGGATGTGTCTTCTCTATGCGAAATAATTCTCTACATCAAACGAGATAGCAAAAAGTGGAGACTGACCAACTCGGTCAACCTCCACCTCCTACATGAAAAAAATTATTCTTATTGTCTGTTTTTACTCAACAATCAGCTTCAAAACCTTTACCTCATTTTCCAGAGACACTATAACTAGATAGATACCAGCAGAAAGGTCTGACACTTCCAACTGCACTCTGTTTTGCCCCTCGTATGCGATACCAGACTCGCTCTTCAGAACAGACCCAGTCAAACCAACTACATCAATCCCATATTTACTTACATTATCCGCAGAAAATTGTAGCGTTGCAATAGACTTAGCAGGATTCGGAACAAGAACCAACTCTTTTTCATCTGCCACAATCTCCATAGTAGAGGTTGAAGACTCTCCAATCGTAACAATCAGATTCGCGGCGCCAGAAAGAAAATCTGGATAATCAGATGCGGTGTATATTCCTGCAGGTAATTTCTTATCGCCCAAAATTGCATAGCTTACGGTGAAATCGGCATTCAACACTGTAGTTGCTCCCGACTGCATAGAAAGGGAACCACTTGTGTTGGCAACATCAATCTGTAATACGGCATCTTTGTCCACCTCTACACCTGTCTTTCCTAAAGCATCAGACTTAGCTACCTGCAACGTACCCTCTGTCAGCAACCACTTACCTGAGAAATCCAGCGCAGAAGCGTTAAGATAGAGCGTTCCAACACCTACCTTGATTACATTTCCTTCACCCTTGATCACACCATTAATCTTAAAGAGCGAAGTCCCGACAGAGCCAACGGTTACTTTCGTATCGCTATCAAAGAAGAGCTCAGAAGCCGTGAGTCGAAACTCTGGGTTACTAGTGTACGACTTCAACTGCCCCCCCACGAAATGCACTTCGCGGACTGCCACGTTATCGCGGATTCTAAATGTGCCATCCGTCTCAACATAGGTCAACGCACGAATGTCGGAAGTAATGTTTGCCTCGCCAGTTCGCAAATAAGCAGTGTCGCAATCGGTAGGAACAGCGTTGTCATTCCAATAGGTACCTTCGTCCCAATCGCCGTTGGTAGCAGAACATTCGAATACATGACTTGTCTTCGTGATGGTAATCCTACCTGTCTTCGTGCTATCCAAACCAGATGGATTTCCTACTGTTGTGACCGTGAAATAGAATGTCTGATCGCAAGCAGATGCGTTGGTAACACCGCCCGAAAAATGCACCTCTTTGCTGTCATTATCAATATCAACATTAATACCCTCCGGCGTGCTCGGTTCCCAAGTAACACTTACCGTCTCAGCGTAATTCCACCTGTAATAGAAACTATAGATGACAGAATCTAAAGGGACTGACTGTTTAGAACTGCCTCCGCCACATTTCTGAAGAGTTGCCTTAGGATAGGTGCCATCACCGAAAATAAGCGTACCCGACTTTGACGCTTCTGTCTCATACCCACTGACCGTTGTAATGTTATAAGTATATTTTCCACTAACATTAGATGCCCCCGTGAACGAGATGCGCTTGTCTGCATCATCAATCTTCACAGAGAGACCCTCTGGTACGAAGGGTTCCCACAAGATTCTCACTGTTGAAGCATTTGCCCAAACAAATGAGAAATCAGAGATGTTTGAGCCAACAGCCACTGTTTGAGAAGAACTTCCCCCACCGTTTTTTGTCAATGTAGGAGGGAGTATGACAATCTCCTGATCTCCTCCAACGAGATTGATATCTGGCGTAGGGAACTTACCACTACCCAACCAAAATCCAAGGTGGGGAGGCTGATTGTAGGCTGTATTCTGCCATGAGATAGCATTACGATAGATAGGGTCATGCATCAACGTGTACATCTTGTAATCCGTTGGAATAACTGTTGTCGTGATGTAGAGCTCGTCAGCACCATTGTGCGAGATGACCTCCTCGCGCCAATCACCTAAAATATCAGCGGAAAGATTTGGTGTGCGTTTTGTCGTATTGCAAGATTTTCCTGGTAAAGTATAGATTGTATTTACCTTATTATTAGAAATCCATTTGGTGATAGTGAAGTCTTCCGTGTAACCTCCATCCATCAATTCGTCTTGCAAGTCGCCATCCCAATAAAGACGAAAATTTTGCGACAAACCATTGCGTGTGCCTCCCTCCGTACCATCGCATTTGATAATGTTACCATTTCCTCCTGACCAGGCCTCGTACCCTCTTGAAGAAGCATCAATGTCTGCGGCGATACCACGGCCATTGTCTGTACCCGTCTTCGCTCCTCCTATGATTTCACCCGTGCGAGCGTCATGATACTCATAACCGTATGCAGCAGATGTCTCCTCATGCACGCAGAAGACCTCCAAACCATCACGGTCTGGGTTCAAATCGCCGAAATGCATGGCATCTCCGTGTCCTAAACCTGTGCGATACATAAATTTTCCATCATGGTCAATAGCACACGCTCCATGGATAATCTCATCAAAGCCATCATTGTCAACATCACCGCAAGCCAAATTATGGTTTCCCTGTCCATAGCCCTCTTTGCCACTTGTCGCCGCATTGTAATACCAACGCTGAGTGAGAGTGGAACCATTGAAATCCCATGCCGTTACTGCCATTCGAGTGTAATAGCCACGCACATAGACAATACTTGGATTGTTGCCGTTCCCTAAATAAGCATTTGTTGCCAGAAAACGGTCAACACGATTTCCATATTTATCACCCCACGAACTAACCGTTCCTCGCCCTGGGTTGAAATCTACCGTTGAAATCTCCTCTCCCGTTAATCCATTGAAGATAGTGAGATATTCTGGTCCCGTTAATATATATCCTTTAGAATTACGATAAACCTGACTATGATCAGCACTTGCAGCGGGACCTTTGCTCAAATAGTTTCCCTTTCCGTCCTTTGTTCCAGGAGCAGTTTTGCATACCACTTCCGCTTTCCCATCTCCGTCATAATCACCCACCAAAAACTGAGTGTAATGCGCACCGGCACGAATATTATAACCAAGGTCAATACGCCAACGTTGCGTGCCATCCAACTCGTAGCAGTCTAAGTAAACTTTATCCGTCTTTCCACTTTTCGAGTTATCCTGACTATTAGAAGGATCCCATTTCAAGATAATCTCCCATTGCCCATCTCCATCCACATCACCCACACTACAGTCGTTAGGCGAGTAGGTGCAATTGCTTGATGTCGGACGATTCAATTTAATAGTCAGCGACTGCGAAGACCACACATTAGCAGTCCCTCCGACACTATTCTCAACACCATTAATCACAGGTTTCACCGTGTAAGTAGATGAAATAGAACCATTTGCGTCTGTATAGTTCGAACAAGTGGTGATAGGAGAAGCATTGACCTTCGCACCATCACGATAGAGGTTAAAACCAATGTCAGTAGGGTCTGTTCCAAGTACACGCCAACTGAGGAAAACGCCATTCGTCGTCTTCACAGCCACCAGTCCACGGTCAAGCCACTCAAGGTTGCGTGCTGCCTGCATACACAAACAGCAACAAGCCAATAACAAGCATAGTATCGTACGTTTCATAATTCTATGTTTTTTATTTTCTTATCAATTTGAACACCTTCACAAAATCAGCATCGTTATAGCGAATATAATAAACGCCTGTTTGATACTCCGTTAAGTCAATCTCAGTTTCAGATACACCCTCTAAAATATCGTAATTTGATTTTTGTAAAACAACGCCTGTTTGCGTCATCGTCTCTATTTCTACACTTTTAGCCTTTCTTGCATTTATCTTCAAATTAGCGACACCATCGGTCGGATTAGGTGAAAGTGCGAACATTACATCTTCATCTATAGCCTCAACGACATTTGTAGAACCTTCAAGTACTATCAATGTCGCACTTCCGCTAATGTATTCAGGATAATCGGCGCTCGTGTATTTTCCTTCAGAAATTTTTTGACCCCCAAAAGTTGCCGCAACAACAGTTAAATCGGCATCAAGTTGTAGTGTTGCACCAAAGGCGACAGACAAAACCCCTGTCGTGTTGCCTTTCGCAACAATCATCTTTGAACCACTTGTCAAGGTTGCACCACCCTTTCCTAAACCGTTGGAACTAATTACTTGCATGATTCCGCCCTCCACTGTCCATGAGCCAAAATAGTCTGACGCATTGACGTTTAGAGTCAAGATACCCGATGCTGTCTTAGTGAGATTACCCTCTCCTTTGATAATGCCACTTATCTTGAACTCAGAGGTATCCGTTGAACCAGCGGTGATGACCGAGTTCTGAATTACATTCAACTCATTGACTGTCAAACGAAACTGAGGGTTGCTTGTATACGATTTCAATGTTCCACCGTTAAGTTGCAACTCGCGAGCCGCCATATTTCCACGCAAGCGAAAGGTCGACCCACTTTGAATGATGGTTGTAGCACGAACGTCTGAGGAGACATTCACCTCGCCACTCTCAATGTAAGCCGTATCACAGTTGAAAGGAACGGCAGCCTTGTCCCAACCATCGTTTGCTGTCCAATAAACACCTGTTGCGGTGGTATTAAAGCGATAAGCACTCGCAACAACATTAATACTACCACTCTTCGATACCGTAGTGGTTGCCCCCACTGTTGAAACGGTGAAAGCCCAACTACCACATTCGCGAGGTGTACCTGCGAAATAGATTTTATGAGCAGACTCATCAACATTGATGGTGATACCTGCAGGCTCAGAAGGCGTCCAAGACACCTCCACTGTTTGGGCGTTCTCCCAATAGTAGTTGAAAGCCGTGAGAGCGGTGTTCGAGAGAAGCGTTTGGTTGGAACTTCCTCCCCCTTGCTTCTGTAAGTACGGATTTTCATAAACAATTTTCTGTCCGTATTCTACTAATACATAGACAGTTGTAGTAAAAGATGTACCATCGCTACCTGTCACAGTAAAATCAAATTGAGCCATTCCATAGAAATTCTCCGTAGGAGTGAAAGTGGCTTTGCTACCCGATATTGATACAGTTCCATTCTTTGCGTTAGCTACTTTATAGGAGGGAGACACGTTGCTCCAACCCTCAGTGTATTCTTCCAAATCAATGGTTACGGAGGTACCCATTGGGGTACGTTTATGAAGGTCGCCCAACCAATTGATGTATCGCTCAATATTAGCGTAACCATCTGAACCAATGTTCATTGCATCATCCTTGTTGATGTCTAAGTTGTTTGCCAACTCCCAATAATCGGGCATACCATCGTTATCTGTATCCGTCTCTTTCGTTCCACCGTTGATGACACCGAAACCATCGTTGCTCAGTCCTGTCTCAGTCTGACTTTTATACATTTTCCCTTCCTTTCCCAAGGAATAGACGTTAGACCAAATTTGATCATCAATCTCATCCACAGGTCGTACTCCTGCCAACGAAGAAACCGCACGATAGGCCGTGGCAGCCGTCATAGTTGGAAGCGTATTGGTCATACTACTCCAAGGAGAAGTCAACGTGGTAAATGTCTTTCCCGACTTATAGCAAGTGGGCGTTGTAGAAGAACCGCTCAAAACTCCATCCTTGTTTCTATCCTTCATATTCCCAGAAGTATAAAAGCTTTGATTTTCATCCACCTGAAACCATGTGTTGTCTGTTGACGAACTTGGTCCCGCCACAAAATAGTTGTTCACAAGGTCATGACTAAATTTCGTACTAGTATGTGTCGTATATCCTGCTTGATAGTTGTAAAGGATATTGTTTACAAACACATCGTTTACCTTGTCTAATGGATTTCGATTGTGCGTATTAGCAAAACAGTTGGCAAACCATGTCCATTGGCTATTGACACTCTCAATATGTGCGCCAAATTGCTGGTAGATCGGGTTGGCAATCAAACAATATTGGAAAGTAATATCCGTACTCTTGTCGGCATTTGTCCCACTACCACCTATATTGTTCCACGGAGAGAACTCTACGGAGCAATGGTCTATGATACAATTTTCTGCTTTCAGCATATTGAGACCATCATCTTTCTGACTTGCCGTATTGCTACCTGGACGCATGCGCAAATGGCGAATGATGATATTCGACTGGCTACCACAAGAAACTTTTCCTCCTGCGATGCCGATACCGTCGCCAGGAGCCGTCTGTCCAGCAATAGTGATGTTACTTTTCACCTGCACAGCAGTTTTCAGGTTTATGTAACCACCCACATCGAACACTACAATACGATTGGGAGAACTGACAGCATCGCGAAACGAACCTGTTCCAGAATCATTTAAATTGGTAACGTGGTAGACTTTGCCTGAACGACCTCCCGTGGCATATTTTCCAAAACCCTGCGCGCCAGGGAAAGCTATAACATCGGCTGCGCTAACACTCCATAAAGCACAACATGATAATAATAAAGATATAAGCGTTTTTTTCATGGCATCAATTTTTGCATTCTAACACGAAGCAAAAATATCAAGCAGACAACGCTAAGAATAGGGATTTTTAAGCAATGAGTAGGAGATTTTTTCCAACGATAAAAATCTCCTACTCATTTACTCTTTAATTTAATCAACCAGCACAACGTCCACGCTCGCCTGAATGCACTTCGCAACCGCTTCCTTTGGTGTGTATTGAGCCGTGATAGCTCCCAAAGGCTTAGTGTCCAAAGGAGACACCAGTCATATTCATATACTTACCATTACTGAACTCACGTTCAAAGTATTGGCAATTGGCTTCTTTGTTGTCGCAACCCCAAACTCTATAGGGTCGTTTTTGCTTAGTCCAACCCTCATATTTCACGATACGATGTCCCACACCACACCATGGACATGGATTAGGGTTGACTGCAATGTCAGCATTCATTTCTGTAACAAAAGGAGACGGAGTGCTGCTATTGTACATCACCACAGTATGGACCTTCGCACGAGTTATGCCGACATAGAATACACGACGCTCTTCAGCATACTCATAGTGTTCTGGATCACTAAGAACATAATCAAGCACTGGGTCGTCCGAAACAAGCGATGGAAAACCATAAAGTCCGCTATTGCAGTTGAGAACAAAAACATAATCGGCTTCAAGTCCCTTTGATCCATGTATCGTCATGAATTTGACCTTCCTTCCAGATATGGTCAGTGTTACCATATCACTATTGGAGTCGTAATCCATCTTGATATAAGGCGACGAAAGCGCTTTAATGTCGTGAGCATAGCGTGAGATTATGTATGCGGTTTTGTCCGCTGGCACTCTTGCCAACATTCTTTCAATCAGAGATTGTAACTCTTGATTGTTGTTATAACCCATGAAAGAGATTTTCGTTTCCGGGGGGGAGACTGCACGAGGATGGACATTTTTCTTTTTCTGAAGCGGATTGCTCTGAACAAATTTGGAAGACTCATTTATCAAAGGGTTTCCGAAACGATAGGTCGTCTCAATCTTGCACTCTTCAGTATAGCCAAAATACTTTGTAAATTCAGAAAACAGAGACAAATCACTACCAGTAAAACGATAGATAGACTGCCAATCGTCGCCCACACAATAGAGTTTTGTCTTTGGCAGATCCGTACGAAGGGATAGCAAAAATTTGTATCTATCTACAGATATATCTTGAAACTCATCAATAAGGATATACTCATATCGTTGATTCCATTTGCCCTCTTCACAGTATTTAGTGGCTTTCAGAATGATATCCGTGAAATCCATCTCCTTACGTTCTTTGAGCTCTTTTTGATAGCCAGACCATAATGGTTTCATGATACTATCTATCACATAGACATCACGACGTGAATTGCATTCTTCAGCAATTTTTCGAATGTCGTCAATGTCCTTTCCATTCGCTTTTACGAGGTTGATAAAACTCTGTGTCATTTGCAGTAACGCACCTTCCACATTTTTGTTGCGTGTTATGATACGCTCTAACAATTCCTCGCTTGTTCGTTCTTTTATCGTCACACCTGCTTCTGAAAGAATCTGACGAAGTCGTTGACGAACATTGCCATCATAGAAATCAGCACTAGTTGTAAAAACCATTTTAGTGTTGTTCGCTTTGTGTGTTTTTTTCTTCCACTCTATACCCTCAAGATAGGCTTGGTTGGCAGCATTCCATCCATCAGGTTTTCCTACCCCAAACCAGCGAGGCACCTGCCCAAACCTATTTATGGCGAAATGTTCTAAATAGAGCCTCCGTTGCACACCATCTTTATCTACATAATAAATGCTGAAGTCAGGCTTGTATTGGCGGAAGTCCTCCGTCATCGTTTGGAACTCATATTGCTCTTCATATCTAAATTCTATGCCAAGTTCTGTAAGATAATTACATATTTTACGTTCTTCTTCACTTTTGGTGACTATCAAATGATCGTCTTTATCAGTGTATAATGCAGTTACACCATATTTTCGCCGATCTCTATAGTAATCTACAGACGAGGTATAATCATGTTCATTCTTCACAAGCGACTTATAATCAGTAAGATAATTGAGAATGGACGTTCTGAACTCTGGCATAGACATTTGATCATAGAAAACTCTCATAAATAAACTATTATCTGAGATTGTAGGCATCTGCCCTTCCACTTGACTTACAATCGTCATCGCCAGTTTATGGAAAGTCATACATGAAAGCCCTGTACCCAACAACCGCTGAGTGAGCTCATCGGCTGCTTTATGGGTATAAGTTATAGTGAGAATACGTGATGGTTGTATTTTACGTTGTTGCACGAGATATAGCAGTTTTCCAATCATCGTAGAAGTCTTTCCACTACCCGCACTACTGATAACAAGACAGTTATCCTCAAGTTTTATAATAGATTCACGTTGTTGCTCATCAAGGGGATAATTAAGCGCATGGTCAAAGAAGTCTTTTTGCTCCATTAGCTCCTTCCGTTGAAATTCTTGGTTATGTCTTCTTCGTATGTCTTCTATATTCTTCAATGTATCGTATAAACGGTACACATCATCTCCAAGTGCTTTCAGACCACCTTTCCCTTCTAATGAATCCATCCGTCTAAGAACCTCTTCACATTCTTCTTTAAACTTCTGCATTTCTGAATGAGTGAAGTAGTGATTTTCATACAATAAAGACTCGTCAAGATAGGCGAGTTTCGTTGCAGAAGTACTTTTGATAAATTCTGCATTTTGTAAAAGTTCTCGCTCCCTCTCTGCTTTTTTCTCTGCATGCTTCCTTCGTACTCTGCAAATAAGCGATTTTCCAATCGCTAAATACCAAACGATAGCAAGGATGAGTACGACTGTAAATATTACGAAATATGTGTTCACTTGTGTATTACGAAAATGTTTCTGCAAAGGTAGCATTTCCGTCCGTCTTTTCTCGCATCACTTCCATAGCTTAGTGTCCAAAGGAGATGCAACGCAAAACTTATGCCCATCTCTTCCTAATTTTATCGCTTTGAGAGAGCAGATTAAGTAAAATAAAAAGGCTCCCACTCAAAATGGGAGCCTTCTGCAAGGTAGATCATGATATGATTAGCATTTTGTCCTTCAGGCAATCTCGGAAAGGGAGTTTTCCTTGTTGCACCTTTTTTTTCTTTCGCAGAACCGGGTACACTGCTTGCAGATGTCGTATCCCAACAATGCACCTAATATGAAATCTTCCTCGGGCGTCAAATGGTTGAGTGGTCGATTGATGAAACTCTTGATTACGTTCAAGCACGCTGGCTCGCCAAAGTAAAGGTTCACATTTTGTCCGTTCACCTCTTGCTTCAAATACGCAATCTCCTGACTCTCAAGCCGCTGACATGCCATATCGGCATACTTTACATCTAATGTGTAAAGAACCAAGTTCCTCACCCCTTTCTTGAATTCATAGATGTGGTTCGCTAAGACCTTGAATTCCCCAGGCACAAATGCTATTTTTTTCATAATTGTAAACTAAAAAAGACGTAATTTCATAGAATGAAGAAAAACATTATATTGCCAATTTCAATAATTTACGTCTGAGTCCTTATTTTAGAGGTTCAACGAGCCTACCCATGCGTCTATTCTCTCATCTGTCTTGTACGACTCGTTAACCTCGTCCAACGGCAAGCCAACGAACTTGTCTCCTTCTACAGACACCGATGAATCAAATGTGTACCCATCTGTTGATACCGCACCTACGAACTCAGCTCCTTTCCCTTGAAGGTCTTTGTAAATCAAGCCGATTGCATCGCAGAAAGTGTCGCTGAATGAACTGCTATCTCCTAATCCGAAAAGAGCAATCTTTTTGCCACTAAGGTTGGCCTCCTTGAATACCTTGATACCATCATACCAATCGTCCTGCAAGTCGCCACTTCCCCAAGTCGAACTACCCAAAACCAATGCATCGTAACCCTCAACCATGGCTTTGTCTGCCTCAGATACGTTATGAACATCAGCACCCAACTTCTCTGCGATCTTTCCTGCAATTTCTTCTGTAACTCCCGTACTTGAACCAAAGAAAACTCCTACTTTACTCATTTCTTTTCTTGTTTATTATGGTTTGTAACTTTTCTTTCTTTTAACGCTACAAATTTAAATCCTCATTTTCAAACTTGAAATCCCCATTTGTTGGTAATTTTTTTTACTCCATATAGCCACTTGTGGGGATATGAAAGCCCATTTTTTGCTTTTTATGCAGGTTTTATTTATTTTATAAATCTGATAAATCTAATTTATAGACAACACTTTCTATTTCCTTCTTTTCTAAAAACATCATCATATAAATCGGCATATAAACAACTTTTTCTCTGACCTCAACATTTCCAAGGCAAAAACGACTAATTTATTACACTTTTCCAAGGTGAAACCGCCTCTTTTTCTACACTTTTCCAAAATTTTCAGAATTTCAATGCCATTCATTAGTCCTCTTTTCCTTCTTCTTTCTCAACATTCAACACTCCACGCGCTCCTCTTCAACTCCTATTTTCACTTTTTTACGCTATCTTTGCGAATGCTTTCATTGATTATAAATAAACACAGATAAAATGGCACTACAATGTGGTATCGTCGGACTGCCAAACGTGGGCAAGTCCACCCTTTTCAACTGCCTCTCCAACGCTAAGGCACAGGCAGCCAATTTCCCTTTCTGTACGATCGAACCTAATGTCGGCGTGATTACCGTTCCCGACGATCGTCTCAACAAACTTGCTGAAATCGACCACCCCGCTCGTATTATCCCTACGACTGTTGAAATCGTAGACATCGCAGGCCTCGTCAAGGGTGCCAGCAAAGGCGAAGGGCTTGGCAACAAATTCCTCGCTAACATTCGCGAGACTGACGCCATCATACATGTCCTCCGTTGCTTCGACGACGACAACGTAACACATGTCGACGGCTCTGTCAACCCCGTCCGCGACAAGGAAATCATTGATATGGAACTTCAATTGAAAGACTTAGAGACCATTGAAAGTCGTATCGCAAAAGTTGAAAAACAAGCTAAAACAGGTGGGGACAAGACAGCAAAGGCACAGTTGGAAATTCTCCAAAGATACCAAGCCGCACTTCTCAACGGAAAGTCTGCCCGTGTGGTGGAACTCACCAAAGAGGAGAAACCTCTCACTAAAGACCTTTTCCTCCTCACAACCAAACCAGTTCTCTACGTCTGCAACGTCGACGAGAGCAGCGCAGTGTCTGGAAACAAATACACTCAAGCCGTTGCCGAAGCCATCAAAGAAGAAGGCGCAGAGATGCTAATCGTTGCAGCGGCCACAGAAGCGGACATCGCAGAACTCGAAACCTACGAAGAGCGTAAAGAGTTCCTTGAAGCCGCTGGTTTAGAAGAATCCGGAGTTTCCCGACTTATCAAAGCGGCCTACAAACTGCTCGACCTTCAAACATTCTTTACTTCCGGATCTGATGAAACACGCGCCTGGACTTTCCACCGCGGCATGAAAGCTCCTCAATGTGCAGGTGTCATCCACACCGATTTTGAGAAGGGATTTATACGCGCCGAAGTTATCAAGTACGACGACTATGTGTCTCTCGGCTCCGAGGCTGCCTGCCGTGAAGCAGGGAAAATAGCTATTGAAGGGAAAGACTATATCGGACAAGACGGCGACATCATGCATTTTCGCTTTAACGTATAAGATTCGCAAAATCACAATACATAATAAAAAGAAGGTCTCACATTCTTTTTATGCGAGACCTTCTTTTTTTCCTCGTTCTATTTCTGCCTTCTCCTACCTGCTATATCGCAAAATGATCGAAGCACAATCTAAAACACCTTCAATCGGCGGACAATGCTTGCTCACTTTCGTCTCCATCTTCTCAATCTGTGGATAAGCAGATAAAACCGCATCCTGAACTCGCCTTGCCACCCTTTCTATCAACTTACTATGCTGCATCATCTCCTTCTTGACTATCAAATAGATATTGCCATAATCTATCGCATCATTCATATCATCACTCACCTGCGCTTTGTCAAAATCATATAAGATTTTAAACGACACACTATATTCGCCTCCCACCAACTGCTCATTCGGCATCACTCCATGATAAGCATAAAAATGCATATTCTCTAACTCAAGCGTTTGCAACATCTCTTCTTACAAATATTATTCAAAAAAAGTAAAATTGACATGTCCATATTTTCGATGCTCCGAAAAATTAGGATGATGAGAGAAGTCAAACTCCTTAGGATGTTCCAAAATCAGCACTCCGCCCTCATTCAATAGCTCCTTTTCAAAAATCAAATCGGGTATCTCTGGCAATTTGGGTAAATCATACGGAGGGTCTGCGAACACCAAATCAAACTTCTGCTTCGTACTCTGTACAAATCGGAATGCATCAGTCTTATAAGTCTGAATCGTACGCACTTTCAACTCATCTATTACCTTTCTTATAAACGCATAATTCACACTGTTCAATTCCGTCAACGTAACATGCTCGCACCCCCGAGAGGCAAACTCCAAACTAATGCCTCCCGTTCCTCCAAACATATCATACACCGTGATATCTTCAATGTCAAGACGGTGAGACAAGATGTCGAACAAACCCTCCTTGGCAATATCCGTCGTCGGACGAGCCGCCAAGTTCTTCGGTGGGAAGAAATGCCTCCCCTTAAATTCTCCACTTACTATTCTCATACAAATTTCCTTCGCAACTAACTTACAGAAAAGGGCAGATTTATCAACGTCGATGCTTTTTTTATTATCTCTTTTGACACCGACGATTTCATAATTGTAGTCGGAATTTCCTTCTGCAAGAAATCATCGTCTCTCACCTTTTCTATATACTTCGACAACTGTTCCGTCTCCACCCCACTCTCTGACCCAGAGATACACACTTCCGTATTAAACGGATCAATTCTCAACTGATTGAACACATTGAGCGTGAAATACAAAAAATCATTCGTGTTCCGATAAGTGAAAGTGTTTGCCAAAATCACCTGTCCCATATCTAACAACAAGACATCAAACTCATTCTCTCGCATATAGACGAAAAACTGACGACGGTTGGCCTGCTTGTTGCGCATCACTGCAATCGTCATCTGCACACTCTGGCGATGAACACAGCGCACTTGCTGCTCCGCAAACAACGCTGCGACCTGCTCCCATTCTCTCTTCTTCACCGCATACAAGTTAACAATGCCTGTTAGTCTCACCTCGTCATATCGTAATTCTTCGTCAGCCTCCAACCTTCCGAAATTCAGATTCCAAAAAAGCGACTGATTCTCCTTCTGAAAAGCGGGGACTGGCAACAACGTATAACGATTAGAGTCGACCAAGTAGAAGACAGAAGCATAACGTTTTTGCAGAAATGCCTCTCCCTTAACTTTATCTTCCCCCACTTCTACATAACGAACCAATCTTTTTTCACTGTCGAAGAAAGAAAAACAAAATCCACTCGGTATAAGCCGAATGGATAATGTATACGTTAAAGATTGGGACAAATCAAACGATGTGTCTGATACCTCTATCATATAATGAATTACCTTACTCCCAGTTACCTGCGTTGTTGTTAGGGCTGTAGATATCACCTACCTTCAAACCTTCATACTTGCCAAGAGCAGTCGCTTTCTTTGTCAAGTTGACAATCTCTTGCTTGTTCAATCCATCCAAATAAACTTTATATGGCGTGCGTGCCTCGAACAAAGGAATCACGATACCAGATTTAGTTGTGTTTTCACCCGTTTCCATTTCAAACTTCTTGCCTCCCGTGAAAGGAACGTATGACATAGAATCTACATTGTAACCTGCACCGAAAATACTCTCTTTCACACTAACGTATGAAGTATCACGACGGAAATTCTCCTTGAATGCGTAGTAATCGTCTATACCATACTTTGGAGCCTCTTCCTCTGTCAAGTTCAAGGCAATCTCTTCCGTCATTCCCTTCTCCAACTGTTGGTCGGTCAACTCACCTTTCTTGGAGATTCTCATAATTTTGTCGTTCTTTACGAAATTCAAAAGTGTGTCAAAACTGCTTGTGTAAACACCCTTAGACTCTTTGTAAGCAATCTGCGCTTTACGAATGTCTACCAATCTTGCGATTACGGCTTTGTCTCGAACTGACTTCTCCTTCTCAAACTCAATTGGGTTTAATATACTTCTATAGCACATATATGCCAACATGATAGAAGTCAACACCAATAAGACTTTAGATGCGATTCTCATATCTTTATTTTTATTTTTTTTGTTTCTCTACAATTTTGAAATTCTAAAAAGTGCTTTTTCCACTCAGATTGTACAAAAATAGAAAAAACCTTTTAACCGATTGCTTTTAGTTTCATTTTATTTTTGCATTATGGTTAATAATTTTTTTCTTGATAATATAAAATCAAAATTTCCTCATACGCCGACAGCGCAGCAGGAGCAACTTTTGAATCAATTGTCTGATTTTGTTCAGTTTTCGCACGACACGATCTTCATTCTTCGTGGCTACGCAGGTACAGGTAAAACATCTATCGTCAGTGCTTTGATTCGTGCTATGGACGACCTTAAACAGCCTGTTCAACTACTTGCTCCTACGGGTCGTGCGGCTAAAGTACTCGCCAACTACTCCGACCACCCTGCTTTCACAATCCATAAAAAAATTTACCGGCAACAAAGAGTAGGGGAGTTGTATGGAGCTTTCTCGCTCAACGTCAACCTCAACAAACATACACTCTTCATCGTCGACGAAGCCTCGATGATCACCAACTACAATGAAAGCACGTTCGGGTCTGGACACCTACTCGACGACCTCATCAGCTTTGTCTACGGCACAGAAGGCTGCCGTCTCATTCTGGTGGGCGACTCTGCGCAACTACCACCTATCGGACAAGAGATCAGTCCAGCTCTCGACCCGGATTTCTACCGTGGATCTTACCTCAAAACCATTACTTTTGACCTCACCGATGTCGTCCGACAGACGCATGAGTCAGGGATACTGAAAAATGCCACCCACTTGCGCCAACTTATCGCTGAAGAACAATTCTCAGACTTTCCGAAAATCGACTTCAGTTGCCCAGATGTACGAAAAGTGTCGGGAGAAGAACTCATAGAAGAAATATCATCTTCCTATAGCCATTGCGGCTACGATGATGTGATTGTAGTTTCAAGATCCAACAAAAGAGCCAATGTCTTCAACAACGGAATTCGCAACCGAATACTCTACCGAGAAGAAGAACTCTCGTCGGGCGATCTTCTAATGGTGGTGAAAAACAATTATTTCTGGTCGAAGCAGACTGAGGGGAAACTCGACTTCATCGCAAACGGAGACATCGCCCGACTTCACCGCATTCGACATACCTACGAGATGTACGGATTCCATTTCGCAGACGTCATCTTAGAATTTCCTGACTACGATTTGGACCTTGAAGTTCGTATCTTATTAGACACACTCCAAAGCGAATCACCCTCACTGACACGCGAGGAGAGCGACCACCTCTATAACGCCGTGCAAGAAGACTATATGCATATCAGGAATAAACGAGAACGTTATAAAAAGATGTGCGAAGACCCATGGCTAAATGCATTACAAGTAAAATTCGCATACGCAATCACCTGCCACAAAGCGCAAGGAGGACAATGGAACACCGTCTTTCTCGACCAAGGCTACATCACCGAAGAAATGTTAGGAAAGGAACATCTTCGTTGGCTCTACACTGCCTTCACCCGCGCAACACAAAAACTCTATTTGGTAAATTGGAAAGAAGAGTAGAGTAGCCTCAACGATAGAATAAAAAGGGAATGCATCACTGACACATTCCCTTTTTATATCTTATTATATGCGTTTACTCTTAAGAAGATTTTTAGTCCTTCTTCCTCAAATATTCCAAAACACGTTTTCTTTGATCGTAGAGAATGATGATAAGCACAACGAAAACAACACCGATAATCACCTTTCCTGTAGGCGACTTAACGAACATAACATACGAATAATCAGCAAGACCATAGACTCGGCATGGTTGCAAATCAGATACAACCGTAATCACCTCTAAATTCGCAGAAAGATCAACAGCAATCTTTTCATTGATGTCGAAGAGATTCTTCAGATGGTCGTAATACATTTCGCGCTTCGTCGTCAACAATGGTTTCTCTTCTTCTTTTTTAGATGCAAACTCCATCTTGTAATGAGGATCTTTGCTGAAGAAATCTACTTTCTGAAGACTATCAACATTAAGCAACGCATTGTGGAACATCCATTCTCGCTCCTCTAACGAAGCTAAACGAGCAATGTTCAAAGAAGCCAAATAATCATTCTTAGAAAAATAAGAAACCAAACTTTTCTGTACCTCAGCACAATCGTCGAGCGAAGTCATCCGCACCTGAAGAATGAACTGGTTTTTCATCACCATTGAATCACCACAATTTACCACATCCATATAATCAACCCAATCGGCAATGCTATCTTTGTTCTCATCTATGACGTGTTTATATCTGAAACTCTGCAACTTTGATGCCAACTCAGAGGTGATACCCAACGCATCTGCCAAACCTTCCGTCTGACGGGTTACCAAATATCCATTGAGTTGATTGATCAAATTCTCATAAACGAACATGTTGCCATCGTTGATCACAACGTGCATCTGCGCATACGCCGCTTTCGACTCACGTCTCAAATAGACTCCGAGACATCCCAACGCAAACACAAACAAGATAAGGAAGACGATTTTATATCTGTACATCAAGCGACAAAACTCACCAATATAGGACAACACCGACCTGAAGAACCCACCAATGGCACGTCCGACCCGACTCATCACTTGAAAGATATTCATCTCTTCCTGTTGCTCTTTATTCTCCATATTATTAGCAAAAACAAATTAGTTTGGTCGACAAATTTACTAAATTAAAGATGAAATGCCTAACTTCGTGATGTTTATTAAAGTTGGAAAATGAATATAGAAATTGAACGTAAATATCTTCTGAAAGATAATTCATGGAAAGGACTCGCCGTCGGCGTGCGCTACAAACAAGCCTACCTGAACGAGAAAGGCGAAAACACCGTTCGCGTGCGCATCGAGGGTTATAAAGCAAAACTCACCATTAAGAGCAAAGCGCACAACATCTCGCGCATGGAATTTGAATATGACATTCCAATGGAAGATGCCGAAAAACTATTCACCATTGCTAAAACCAATGCCGTTGAAAAATACCGCTACAAAATCCCTTACGCTGGCAATATATGGGAAGTCGATGAATTCGTAGGCGACAATGAAGGCCTGGTTGTTGCAGAAATTGAACTGAAAAGTGAAGACCAACCTTTCGAAAAACCTTCCTGGATCGGAGAGGAAGTCTCGGCAGACAAACGATACACCAATGCCAATTTGGCTATCAAACCTTTCAAAACTTGGTAGAGTAAAAAACATCAGATAAATCTAATCCCAAAATTATCGGGTATTTTGGGGATTGTAATCCTAAAATCGCCTAGTATTTTTGGGATTAGTGAAATAATCCATAAGTTTGCAGAGGTTCAAACAAATAAATCTTACTCTGTGAAAAACAAAGCCATCATCACACCCGAAAATTGGATGTAATGGGTTTTATAGATCACATATTCAAATAATACTCTCTCGTCAACTTCACATATTCCTCGGAATACTGATGTCGACCACCACTCTCAATAACCATCCTTGCGACCTCGCAATCTGTTGTTTGCATTGAAAACTCAGCAAGAATTCGTTTGGGCATTGACTGTGGAGTAGGGTAGACCTCAACTATTCGATATATAAACAAATTGTGCGTCGCTGCCAACGATATGAAAAACTCCTTCTCCGAGTAAGGGAAAACAACAGCAAAACGACCATCCTCTGTCAGCAAGGCTGAAACAGACTTCAACAACACCTCGTACGAAAGTGTGTCGGTATGGCGCGCCATCGTACGCTCTTTGCTATCCGCCTTCAATGATCCATTAAAGTAGGGAGGGTTGCTGATGATGAAATCAAACTTTTCATCCGTCCGAACAACGAACTCCTGCAATGACACGTTTTCAATTTGAATTCTATCCCGCCAATCAATCCTCTCAACATTCTCTGTCGCTTGTCGAGCTGCCAACCCATCTATTTCAATCCCTAAAATTTGCGCTGAAGAGCGTTGCGCAACCATCAAAGAGAGTAAGCCTGTACCTGACCCAATGTCCAAAACACGTTTAGACCCTTCAACACTTGCCCATGCACCTAACAAAACGCCATCTGTCCCCACTTTCATAGCACAATTATCCTGATACACAGTGAATTGCTTAAATCGAAAATAGGAATTTGGCATAAAAACTTTCTTAGCGAATATTATATTTTATCTTTACTTGAGTGAGCATTCGCTTCGTGTCTAAGGTGAAATCACTCTGCATCATCCAATTGTAATAACCAGGGTCGGTCAGCAGTACCTCTGCCAATTTTCTTCCTTTGTATTTTCCAAAATTCACAATCTCTTCCTTCTTGTCATTGTAGACGAAACGACCCGCAAAATCAACATTATTGTTATGAGCCGAATATTCTGCCAAGAAGTCAATGTCGTTCTTCAAGTCGGGATAACGGTCAAGCTGAGCCTTCAGCACCTCGTATGTGGCTAAGATGTCTGCCTGAGCTCCGTGTGCTCCCTCTAAGTCCTTGTCGCAATAAAACTTGTAAGCGGCAGTGAGTGTCCTCTGCTCCTTCTTATTGAAGATAACCTGCGCATCCACAAACTTGCTTCTTCGCAAATCTATGTCCACACCCGCACGGATAAACTCTTCTGCCAACAAGGGAATATCAAAACGATTTGAGTTATAACCTCCTAAATCACAACCTTTTATCCACTCTGCCAACGACTTTGCGATCTCCTTGAAGGTTGGCTGATCTTTTAAGTCATCATCCGTGATGTGTGTCAAATCAATCACCTCCTTAGAAAGCGGTATCTGAACGCCACCCAAATCTACGGGTTTCACTCTTCTGGTTTTGACCTCTTGATCGCCATTCGGCATCACCTTAATCATTGAAAGCTCAATGATTCTATCTGTAACGATGTTTAGTCCAGTAGTTTCTAAATCGAAGAAAACAATTGGCTTCTTCAAATTCAACTCCATCTTTTCGTTCTTTAAGTCTTTATAACGAAAAGGACAAGCCAAAGAAAACTCTCCAACCTGTCCTTAATTATATCATTAGTCGGCCAACTGCATTGGCATCAAGAGCATCAAAACATCCTCCGTTCCGTTCTGCTCTAAAGGCAAAAGCAGACCGGCGCGCGCAGGATCAGACATCTCCATAGCGACATTATCAGAATTCAAATTGTTCAACATGTCAATCATAATAGAACACTTGAAACCGATCTTTATCGGTTCACCCTCGTAACTACAACTCAAACTCTCTTCTGCAGAGATTGAAAAGTCAAAATCCTGGGCAGAACAAGTGAGCTGGTTGTTCTCAAATTCAATTTTAACAAGGTTAGTAGACTGGCTCGCATACACAGCGACACGACGAAGCGCGTTAAGCAACGCTGTTCTCTCTATGACCGCCTTATTTGGATTATTGGTTGGAATCACAGCGTTGTAGTTAGGATAATTACCCTCAATCAAGCGACATACCAACTGATAATCAGACAATTTAAAGTAGACATTCCTAGAATCGAATCTCACTTCAACATCGCCCGACTCTTTTGAAAGAACGGTTTTCAAAAGTGCGATAGGTTTCTTAGGCAAAACGAAAGAGTTATTCGACTCTCCCTTTGCAGAAGTACTCTTGATACGCACCAACTTTCGACCATCGGTGGCAACGAAAGTAATGTTCTCCGTAGTAATATCAAAATAAATACCACCCATGATAGGGTGTGTTTCGGACTCACTCGTAGCAAAAGCCGTTGCCGTGATACCCATATTCAACACATTGGATGGTATGATGATCCGCGAGTTGTTCTCTTCCAAATCACGCATCTTAGGAAACTCATCCGCATTCTGACCGATAAACTCATACTTACCGTTATTGGCTACAGATGTGATTTTCATCATATAGTTAGAGTCGTTGATGTCAAAGTTCAACGGTTCGTCTGAAAACTCTTTCAAAGTGTCCATCAAAATCTTTGCAG
Source organism: Bacteroidaceae bacterium (assembly GCA_963654355.1). Taxonomy (GTDB): domain Bacteria; phylum Bacteroidota; class Bacteroidia; order Bacteroidales; family Paludibacteraceae; genus UBA1181. Next base: position 63,757 of record CAVKBM010000001.1, read on the forward strand.
ACAAAGCCACAAGACCCGACCCCTCCGAACTGTTCAGAGTTACTGTCGTCGTCATTGTAGTCTCCATATCGGCGGCGGTAATCGTCAACACGCCATCATGCAAGTTAAACAAGAAGTTATCCAAAATAGGCAACGTATTCTTGGAATTAATCACACGACTGATCGCCTGCAAATGTGTCAATAGAGTGGCACTTGATACTGAAAAATTCATATATGTACTTTTATTTTATTATCTCATTTTAAGAAGGACTTCCACCCCCTATCTGCAAAGATAACGAAACGATTCAACTGAATTGTCTCTTTCACAATGTGTGTTTTCAACGAATTATAAACGAAATTCTAACAAGTTATTAACAATGTCGAAAGTCCGTTCTTTCCTCTTATTTCGTGTATTTTCGCTTCCTGACAAAAGTGAATATTAGTCCGAACAGACCAACAAAAACCAAGGGCAAGACAATGTTCACAGTCTGCCAAAAACGTCGCTGACCAATCACCGCTGGCTTGTTGAGTAGCCTCAACTGCACCTCTCTGGCTCGCAGATTCAACCAACCATCATCGTCGGTGAGGTAATTGACCGCATTCAACAAGAAGTCGCTATTGCCGAATTTCTGATTCATATATCTATCATACCCCAAAGGCAAAACATTGGCTTTCGCTCCGCTCCCCTGCACCTCGTTACGGATAACATCGCCATCTGTGACAACCACCATCTTCGTCGGTTTGCTCTCATTTCGCATTTCTGTTGCACCCAAAACACCCTGAGGCACCATCCTGTTGGTAAAGACAGAAGGAAAGATGCCTTCTAACACCGCACCTGCCATCACATTGTGCTGATTGAAATAATAGCCATTCTGCTCAACATTGACAATATCCATGCTGACAATGGACGGAATGTTCTGAACATGCGTTCCCGTAGAAGAAACAAGTAGGGGAGTCTTCTTTATTTGTTCGCTGTTATTCACGAAATTGAGAGAACTGACGAACTCGGTCTTGACAGGAGCGAGATTTTTCGAAATAGGGTGGACAGGAACGGTCAACATAAGCGGAGAGTAGTACCACGACATTGGCTCGTACTTCGGACTGTCGCCCATACGCGCCGTGTTGACAGGTATCAACACACACTGCACATCCTGAACCAAATCTGCATTAACACGAACCCCATATTTGAATAGCTGGTCGGAAAGGTTGACATCATTCTCCACACCAATCGTCTGCGATGCGGTCGAAAGACTGTCCAACGAAATTTTGGCACCATCGATTAGCCACATCACACGACCACCATTCATAATATATTGATCTAACACATATTTATCTTTCTCCGAAAATTTCTCCGTCGGACCAGCAATAATCACCGCCTCATAGCCATCCAATTCACCAACCGTTCCCGAAAGCACACCTCTATCTACTTGATAGTAATAACTTAATGTTTGTGTGAAATCGTAAACAAAAGGCTCGTCAAACTCACCGTGACCTTCCAAAAAAGCCACCTTTGGCACTGTGGTAGTCGTCAAAATGCGCAATACATCCGTCACCTCATATTCCAATGATTCTATTGAAATATTCAGATTTTCTTCTCCCGACATATTCGGTATGTTTTTCAACAGATTTACCGTTCTGGTTTTATCTCCAAAATGGATTTCTGCCCATGGATAGACGACTTTCTGACGAGATTCGCCCTCTGCATCTTTGTCGTAGACCATTATGCCACGCATTCCTTTTTTTTCTAATTCCTCGTATTTCTTCTGACGTTCCTCGTTGGTCGCCCCCTCCGATGGGTTAACAAACTGGTATTTCACACGCTTCCCCGCGTAGGCATCAAATTCGTCTAATAATTCCTTAGTTGCTTTCCGAAGACGAAGAAAACCTGAGTTAAGGTCTCCATCTAAATAGATTACTACCTCTATCTCTTTGTCTAAATTTTCCAAAAGCCTCTTTGTGTTGTCAGATAAAGTGTATCTCTTCTCTGATGTTAAGTCTAAACGAAAGAAAAATTTCTCAGAAACCACACACACCACCACGATGACTGCCACAAAGAGAGTCACCCTCCCGATTTTCTTTATCAATGCACTTTTCATTTCTCCTTTATTTCCATTCTAACGACTCAACAAGACGGATGATGTCTTCACGAATATAATCTACGACAGGCGAAAGCGAATCTTTGTTAGGGTTTACATCGAAATAGAGAGCACCACGCAAAAAATGCTTCGTACTGTCCGACATTACAAACTGAATATTGGACGCTGTATTGCCTTTCAGCTCGTATAAAACGCCATAAACCTTGTGTTCGTCGTTGAGGTAGACCTGCTCTGTAATGGCATCCGCTTTTACAGTATGGGGCTTATAGACCAGATTACGTGAATCTTCCGAAAGTTGCTGGAAATTGCCATTCAGCGTGCGGTAGGTGCAATAAATCTTTGCCTTATAGGATGGATAGACAATATTAATCCATGCAGAATCTTGATTAGATCCACTCAACTGCACATTCGACACATTCTCGGGATAGTCGAATTGGCAAGGAAACTGGTCATGGCTATACACTGCATACTCCTTCTCGGTCAGTTCTATGCGAAAATACCCACGAGGTTTCGGCACACCGTTGCTACAAGATGTTGCAACGACAACACATAACAATGCCATCAACCAACAACGAATCAATATTTTCATACGCCCCATACCTATTTTTCCTCCGTCTTTTTCTTTTCTTCTTCCCTGATGGTCAGGATTACCTCGCGAATACGGCGTTTGTCTGCCGATACGATCTCAAAAAGATAGTTCTCCACCTCTATCTTTTCGCCTTTCGCAGGGATATAACCTTTTACTTCCAAAATCAAACCCGCCAACGTGTCGGCATCTCCCTCAATAGGCTCAAATATCTCTTTGTCAACATCCTCAATGCGATAGAAATCGGACAACAACAATTTCCCATCCAACAAATACGACTGCTCAGTCAACTGCGTTACCTGCGTCTCCTCCTCGTCGTGTTCGTCACAAATATCTCCTACGATCACCTCAATGATGTCTTCCATCGTAACGATTCCCGCAGTTCCTCCGAACTCATCCACAACGATAGCCATGTGGATATGCTTCTTTTGAAATTCCTTGAATAGGTCGTCTATCTTCTTATGCTCTGGCACGAAATAGGGTTCGCGAATATGCTCCTGCCACTTAAACTCTTTTCCCTGATCTGTATATTGCAAAAAATCCTTGATGTAGAGGATTCCCTTGACATAGTCGATAGAATCACAGTAGACTGGCAAGCGAGAATATTCTGATTCGCGGACTATTTTCAGCACCGTCTCAAAATCACTTTCATAGTCGATGTCAACAATGTCTACACGGGGCTGCATAATCTCGTCGACCGTTGTCTTACCAAATTCCAACATACCTCGGAGCATCTCTTTCTCATCGGTATCTGCACCATTGAGGTTCAGCGAGTCGGATATATCGTCGATAGCGGCGCTTCTCTGTGTGCGCGACTCCAAACGACGCTCTACGATGCCCGTTGAATGAACCATCCTATTAACAAACGGACGGAAAAACCACCCGAATCCAGCCACAATAGACGCACCACGACAGATGGTGAACGGACTCTCTCTCTTTACCATCTTCTCGGGAATGAACTCCGTGAAGACAAAAAGCAAGCAAACCATCACCAACAACGAGATGACACAGATTAGCCCTTTACTGATACCAGTCAATTCTAAAATCGTGCTGATGATGAAAACACCGATAACCAATGAAAACGCAATCGTGATATAACGCGCCACGATGACACTTCCCAATGTCCTCAAAGGATTCTCTGACAACGATTTAAGCCGATTGAATTTCGGATCGCTCGATATTTTCACCTCCGCCATCTCACTGGCCGACAATGAAAAAAACTCTGCCTCAAAATAGGCGATATACGATAAAAAAATGAAAGAAACGATGGTGAAAACAGAGAGTATACCCAAAATCACATACATTTCTGTACATTCAGCGCTATTTGCACCAAACCAATGACTCGCTGAGTCAACTATAGGTAACGGGATATCCAAGTGATAATATTTTTGTTAAACAGACAAGGACGGAATTTTTCCGTCCTTGCAAATATAGCAAATTATTTAAACAATAGATTGCACCATTAGAAAGGCAAATCATCCACCGTCTCCTCCACAGGAGGGGCTGATGGCAACGGAGCGTTGTTGCTCGACTCTTGCGGAGCCGCCAATGGAGCGACACCTCCTTCTGGCTTCTTACCCAGCAACTGCAACTGGTCTGCCACCACCTCTGTGATGTAGCGTGTTACATTATTCTGGTCTGTCCACGACCGAGTGCGCAACTTTCCCTCTACATAGATCTGCGTTCCCTTGCGAACATACGATTCAACCACCTTTGCCAATCCCCGCCATACAACGATGTTATGCCATTCCGTGCGCTCTGCCACTTCCGTACCATCCTGACGTTTAAATCCTCTTTCACTCGTAGCTAATGTGAAATTCGCTACTGGCACATCTTTATCAACATACCTTACTTCTGGGTCTTTGCCCACATTGCCAACCAAAATGACTTTGTTAACAGACATAGATTTTAATTTATAGTTACACTTAATCTTATCAAGGCAAATGTAACATTAAAAAGAAGAAAAAGCAATTAATTTGAAAAGAAAAAGGCTCTGCTGTATGCCACCCGAAATTTACTGCAAATTTGCAATAAATTTCGGATAGAAGACCAAATATGCGAGATAATCACACTTTATCTTACTTTTTTGTGCGATTTAGTGTGATTATCTACTATAGGTCTATAAATGTCTGAGTTTCTTTTGCAACATATAGACAACAATGCCACAAAATTCTTTCTTCTTCCCGTCTTTCTGCGCAGAACAATATCTGTCGATGAACTTTTCTACCACCGCTTTTGTCCATTTCCCTTCCGAACGTTTGTTAATCTCTGATATGGCTTGAACAAGAGTTGCTTTGCGATTTTTAACCAAAAGTTCTGTGTTGAGGTTGAGCACTTCGTTTATCTCTTTATCCGCTTTTTCATTGGTGGAGGAAATCCGACCCCCTGACGTGTATTGGATGGTTTTGATGAATGTTGAGTCCGTCGGCTTAAACGAAATGTCGTTGTTCCCTTTTAGTCTGTCGCAATGGTCTTCGCTACCTATATGCCCGGGACAGCAAATCACCATGTTTGCGTATTGCAGTTGCAAATTGCTGTGTTTTTCCCTGCTCTGCAAGTGCTCCACTCGGTGGTCTTCCTTTGTCAGTGTATAGTTAACTCCATCCCTTTCGTAAATACGATCCCTGCAAGGTATGCGCCTCATGCAATAGGCACAAATATAGCCCTGCTCTTCCAACAAGGAGTTCACAAGGTCTTCTGTTGACTGATATACCACATTGGGCGTTTGTCTGTATTGAGTCCAACTTTTGGGTTCTACGTTCTTTCTTATCAATATCATCTTCTATCCCTCCATGAATGAAAGTATGACCTCTGCCCTTGCCAATTCTGGGTCGCCGTTGGCCAACTCTCCTTTTAATTTGTCAAGTTCTTCTCTTGCCGACCGATAGTTTTCTGCATCTATCAGACTGAAAACCTTTTTGATACCGTCAGCGACTTCCAGATCTCGAGCAGCATTGCCCATATAAACGTTCATTATGGTGGTGGCGTCTAACCCGTATGTGTTGAGTTCCCTGTGAGTGTAGACTCCGTCCTTGAATCCTAATTTATACACCACGTTGTCAGCATTGCTTTCTACCGACGACATTACGAGCGGCGCATGCGTACTGACGACGAGTTGCAACTTCGGGAAAGTCTTATGTAGTGCCTTCAGTATACGAACTTGAAGTTCGGGGTGCAAGTGCTCGTCTATCTCATCTATGATGACGGTGCCATGCGTGTGCTTGTATGCCTCGTCACCGAACATTCCTTTGTTGAGCAGGGCGCAACGGAAAGCAATGTCTATCACAATGCTGAACAGACGGCAATATCCGTCGGACAAACAATCGTAATCTATCGTGCGACCATCTGCCTGCACAAACGCAACTGTCTTCTTGTTGACCAGCAACCGAATGTCTCGCAAGATGTTGCACCCCTTCTCGCCAAACGTGTCGAGCAATGCAGACCTCACATTGTTGATTTCTGTGTACATCTCGGTTTCCTGAAGCACAAGCAACCGTTTGATCCACAACCCAAACAAAGAACGTGTGTCATCGCAATTGAAATACCCAAACGAAGGAATCTGATATTCCTCACGGAAACCCGTCTTGTCGAACTTTCTGGACTGCGAATGAATATCATCCGTAGAGAACACCACATATAATGGCAGGGGATTCTTTTGTGTCAATTCTCCTCCTTCCACCCAGTGCGAGTTCTCTTTTAACGCTTTGCAATAGTCTATCAATGGTTTTATGCCCGACTTCAGCGGATTGGAGTTCTTCTTGGAGTTCTTCTCAATCTTGAATGTCGAGACTTCCGATAGTCGGATTTCCGTTCCGTCGCTCTTCCTCACAGGGAGGAAGTCTGTGTCGTAGACGTCAAACTCAATCTCCATTTTGGGTGCGTATACTTTTGTACCATTGGGTGCGTACCAAAAGCAGAAATCCTCGTTTTTTGCGCTTTCCCACTTTGTGTATCTCTCGCTATATCCCGCAAAGAAAGCGTTCATCACCAATGCGCAAGCGCGGAGCAACGACGTTTTACCAGCGGCATTGTCTCCTATAAGGACATTCACCCCTCGGCGGAACGCAATCTCCTTATCTTTGTAACACCGTACATTCTTGATTCTTAGTGTATGCATAGTCTCTTTTTTACTTCGTTTCTACTCCATCTCCTTTATCATCTTCTCTATAAACAACACTTCCTCGCCCGTCAATCCATATTTCTTATACAACTGCTGGTCTATCTCCGGTATGCTCACACTCCAGTTGATGTCGCTCGTGGGGGTGAAGTCTTGAAGGGGTACGTTAGCCCAAGTTCCACTTGGATTATCCTGTGTGACTTTTAATGTCCCCAACATCGTACGTGCAAATTTAGTTTTGACATACTTCATACAAGCAATTGCCTCATCAACAGTATTATAGCAACCAATACCCAAGAACGTATCGGTATAGCCGACAACCGGCTCGCCGACAACCGGCGTTGATAATACTTCTCCTATAGCACCAGATCCATTCGATTTTGGAATGATGACTTTGTAACAATTGTAATTATTGGGATGATTGATATAGGTGTCTTTCATCCATTTGTAGCATCTCTGGTTATTGAATCTGCCGTAAATTTTCGCTTTTCCCTCTTTATTTACGTTTTCAGTGTCTTCCTCAAACAATTCGGGAAAAACCTCAAATATGTTTGCTCCAAGACTGAATTTATGTCCTTTACTTTGACGACCTTCTAATTCTGGATGTTCTTTATACAAAGCTTCTGTAAGTCCATATAGTTCACGAGGGGCAATGGCTGTAGAGAAAGAAGTTTCTTTAAGGCTTTGTACTTTTTTCAAAATGGTGTGCAATTCGTTATAAACCGAGAAGAATTTTATTGCACCAAAGTCTTTTTTCTTATCCCAATATGTAACTGCAATTCCACCTTTAACATCCACAGAAGGGAAAACTTCCGTACTGTTCGCCCAATAATCAACCACCTTAACGTGTGGGTCGTTTAAGAACTTTTGATTCCAATCTTTCGGCGTTTTCCCAGCGTTGAACAAGAAGCGAGCAGGGTGGATCAGTGTGCCACGAGGACAAATTGCACGCGCCATGTCAATAAAATTGTGGTATATAGGATCGGATCCATTCCCATTTCCTTTATTTACAATTTGGTACGGTGGGTTACCCACGACAGCGTTGAATTTCAGCATAGTTTTAGATTTGATGTTGTTGGAATATGTTTTAAGGTTGAGGATTTTTTTGACGATGGAGACGTGTTGCTTAGGGTCTTTGAGCTTGGAGGTAAGAGCATCGATGGTGGCAAGGTTAGTAGGCACGGCATCGTGATAACCTGCCAAAACACGGCGGGTGATTTTCTGCGCCATACGCGTTTTGCACACCACGAAGAGGTTGTCGCGCAACACGTCTGCCCAAAGTTGCCACTCTTGCTCGGGGGTAGTCTCCACCTGGCCATAGATCTGCTCCTTGCGCCTGCGCCAGAAGGTGTATGCCAGCCACAAAGGATAAACACCACTCTTGGAGTTGATCTCCAACACCTTAGCGTCGGGCGTGCCAAAGACATCGTCCGTCACACCTTCGTGCGACACGAGGCGAGGGGAGGCAAGCATCGTTCGGTGCGCTTTGTCGTAGAAGTCGTAGCCACCGATGGTGCCGGCAAGGTGCATGTTGACCACACGCCATGGGGTGAGGACGGTCTCCTTGTCTGGAAAACGGAAAACATTGAGTCTGCGTGCCATCTCAACAGTACGCTGCTCGATAGGAAGCTCGTCAATTTTACGCGTCTCTTGGATGAGTTTCTGCGTGGCAGCGATCAGCACATCCAAGCGCAGAAGATGTTGAATCTTCTGAAACGACTCTTTAGAGAAGCCACGAGGCATGAACTCGTTCCACGACTCCTGGTCAATAAACTCGTCGGCGGTGAGGTTGTCGAGGCTGAGGTTCTCCGCATCGTCCACCGCACCGAAGAGCAGCAACGGGAGGCGCACCATGATAAGCTCGAGCACTGCAACGGAGTGCCTTATCTGTTCTTCATTCTTGTTTTTTTGCTTCTTGCCAGATTTACCGTTGTCGCTTTTTCCCCTCCCTGATTTCAGAGTTGGAGCGTTTTCGCCAGTAAGGTTGTTTTGTGAAATGTCTATAGAGCCATTTCCTGCAAGCGACCCACCATTCCCGATGACATTGCCAATCTCATCAAGCAGTTTGTGATCTTCTTCCGTGAACTCCAAAAGATTTTGGAACAGTTTACGGCTTTTAAAACCTTGACGGATAACGTGGTCAGCATACGCACGATTGACATCTAAGATAAACTGTTTGGCGTTATAGGGACGTTCCTCACCACCATCGATGGCGATGATAGGGAGGAATTTGAGGCACGTCTCCGTATAGGTGGTACTACCGCTGTTTTTTAATCCTTTGCGAGATTCTTTAGAAGAAGCTCGATAAGATATTTTGATGAAATCATCGACCACAGTGATAGTACGGTCTGGTGCGAAATCGAACGCATAGCACTCCTTTTTTATCATTCCGTTTTTGAAAGGTGTTTGCCCACGGAAGATGGTCTGCATATAGCCTGCCGCACTTGTTTTCTCGCCACCGCTCAGCATAAACACGCCAGTCCACTCAGGCACAGAGACACCCGTGGTGAGGCGACCGCACGAAAGTGTGATAGTACCCCTCTTTTGTGGGTCAGAGCCGTCGCAATCGGCGATGGCACTCTTCACACGTTGCAGAGGGTCTTGCTTCTTTTTAGGAGCGTTGGCATCATCAGTAGGGGCTATTTTGTCTTCTTGTCCTGCCACATTGACCACCTGCAGACCGAACTCGGTGTGAAGACGATGGTCATTGATGAGTTCAGCCAAACGTTTAGCAGATTTCACAGACGGCACCATCCAGAGCGTGTGGAGCAACGCATCGCGGAAAGTCGGAGTTGAGAATGGATAGTTGTTCTTCTCATCCTCTTTGCAGAGCAAATCCAAAAATGCTACAATGTCGTCTTCATGGACGAAGTCGCCCACTTTTGCCGTTTGGGGCATAGCGACGCCATCCTCTTCTTCTTTCCCCGTGAAGACACGGAAGAACTCTGCGAAATTAAAGAAATCCTCATCGCTCTTGGTGTATTCTGGGTGTTTTCGGCCAAACTCCTCACCTAAGTTGTAGGCGAAAATTTTGAGTTGGGCCAGGCCCTCGTAGGGATTTTGCTCGTCGGGATGCTCCTTAGGCCATCGCTCTTTGGCATCCTGCTCCATGACATAATCCCAAGTATAAATTTCTTCGCTTGAGAACTGATCTAAGATATTAAACGGAGTACCAGAGAGATAGAGCATCTTCGGCTGATTGCCCCTCTGGAGTTCATTGATAACCGCCTTTCCAAGTGGCGTTTGTGTGCCTTCATGCGCCTCATCAATGACGACGAGATCCCAATGAGTGCTGAACACATCCCTGTTGCTTTTCTTCCATTCTTTCTCCAAAGCCTCCAATTCCTCCTCCGTCGGCTCGGAATCCTTTCCGCGAAGGTCTTGGATTGAAGCGAAATAGATAAAATGCGTGTTATCCGTTTCAAGGTCTTTCGTAAGAGTTTTAAAATCCTTACCCACGCAGTCGCCCTCGTCGCATTGGTTGGTGTCTTTACCATTTTTCGAGCCATAATGAAAGTGGGCGTGGTTCTTGTGTCCGCTCAGGAGGCGGAAATCCTCAAACCAGCCACTGCGCACCGTTGGACGATGAGTGAGAATCAAAACACGCTCCACATCCATACCCAGAATCACCTGCAAGGTGCAGAGTGTTTTGCCGAATCGCATTTTGGCGTTCCAAAGCATACGGTCGGCTATTTTGAAATGGGAAAGCGTCTGCGCAATGGCAGCCTTCTGCTCGTCCCTAAAATGAATCTCTATTGATTTCGATTTTTCCTTTACTGGACCGTCAATCTTCTCCCTTCCCTCTTTAAGAGCTTGAATGGCTGCGATAGCGTGGTCTAAATCCACCTCAAACCACTCTTGGGCGATACCGATGCCGTTATTAATGGGCGCTTTCTTGTAACCGCTACGTTCCAAAACGTGATGCACATCTTTATCTGTAAACGTATACGACCCATCAGAATCAAGTGCCAACTCGGCATGCAGAATGTCAAGATCTACCGCCAAGGTTACGGCGTCGCCACTATAACGCTCCTTCACCTTTTGTATAAGTTCAGGCGCATTAGGAGCATATCTGACGAACATAGGAACGTCAATTGTTGTCATTCCTACTTTCAGCAGCCCTTCTAACCCCTTTCTGCTAAGGATATAAATAACATTAATCTGCGCAGTAAGTAGTTTCATTATCTACCGTTTGTTAGGCAATAGTGATATAAACTGTTTTTCATTTTTCACCTCAAGAAAATTAATGCCTTCCACATCCAACTCGAGAATCTTTTCAACATCAAAAAATTCATTAAGACGACAAAGCCTTTCGTGGGTCTTCACATCAGATGGCGGATTGTTACCAAAAAGAATGCCCGCAAAACCCCCTGCTGTAGCATTTTCCTCCTTCACCTTATGTCCAGGCAAACCAAAAGTCAAACCGTCCATTTGCCAGAGATTCCAGGAGATGATGTGAGCCACTTCAAGAAGGTCTTGCTCTTGTTGTTTCGGGAAATCTTCCTTGAATTTCTTCTCATAAAAATCAATAAAGGTACAAAAAACATTTTCTCTCGCCAAGAGAAGGTTATCTCCTTGCCACTCAAAACCGTATGAAGAGGCAAGAGCGATTTTTGCCCAAGCAAGCCATTGCGAAGTGGTTTCAGTATTCTCCGACACAACTCGTAATTTCCTATCTATCAATCCAATACGATTTTCAACCTCAATTCTCTCACCTGATACACTGTCATATCTGCTTACTAAATAAGGGGCTTCGCCACAGGTAACTTCCAAACGAGCCTCTGCCACATAGTTCTTCCAACATTGATTTTCGTCACTGGGGAACTCTATTTTATCGGGATTAGCAATCCAAGAGTGATTGCCATGTTCATCCTCAATTTCAGTGTTAAACACATTTTTTCTGCCAAACCAAGCCTCATCAATCAGGTTGTTCTGCACATTGCAAATCCAAGAGGGCGTGAAGACTTCTGCCTTGTCTTTCACACGCTTCGTGATTTCTTCTTTCGACTTCACCGAGCGAGGACGAAGTGTACCATCCTTGGAGTAAGATATTCTTTCAGTAGTAATTGGGTCTTCAAATTTATAGCCTTCACCCAAGTTCAAATACGAATCGGTTGCCCAATATATATTCTGCTGAGTTGTATGATCCTTAAGAAGATTTTCAAAGACATTATCAGAATAATGTAACACAAAATATGTTTCACTTATATTCGTTTTCTCTTCCATATCTATCATATCTCACTGATATTCAATATTTTTTTGTTTTTTATCACCTTTTCGTCACTCCACTTTCCATTCCCCCACAGTTCCCGTCTCCGACGAGAACACACAACCCACTTTGAAGAGGCGACGACTTTCGGCTGCATACTCTTGGGCATAGCCTTTGTCGTTGATTTGCTGGAGAGCCTCGGTGGCAGTGCCATCGAGCTTGAACTCAAAAATATAGATGTTATCTTTTGTCTCAATCACACAGTCTACTCTGCCCTGCGACTGGCATTTTTCAGTGTAGACAAGGTAGGTGGACATCAGTCGAAGAATGAGGTAGAACGTATAATGGAAATGTCGTTCCGTCGTTCTTCCGTCGCGCATATTATATGGAATGCTGGCAAGAAATGCCGTGAGGACATCACGAAATTTGTCTAAATCAGCACTACGGAGACACTTGTTGAGGGTGGTGATCGTATTATCCAGTTCAATCTCCTTTTTGAAATAACTACCTGCAACAAGCGATACAAAACCTCGTTTCACTTCGTTGTTTGGGAAGTCAAGCAAATAGGTATTATCCTCAGGATCATAGCCTTTAATAGCGAGATAACCACTCTGATAGAAGATTGGCAACGGAGAAATCGCATTCGCCTTGGAGTCATAAAACAGGCTTGGAGAGTAATATTTCCCTGCAAGGTCGTCCACTCCATCATGGCACTGCTCAAGTAATCTCACTAAATAAGTGGGCGTTGCCGTTTTGAACCAATAGTCGCCAATATCCTTCTTCTTAAATGCATTCAACAAACTAAATGGATTGTAAACCTCTCGCATACGCTTGCTAAAATGATAACCATCATACGTTTTCTTCAGCAACCTGCGAATATCAGACGGCATAACACCTCTATCCTCGGACATCTCCTCAACAGACGGAGTGAAATACTCATCAATCTCTTCTTCCGTAATACCACAAATCGCATCATATTCTCGGTCCATACTTATGTCGTCTGGCTGATTAAAGCCACTAAACACACTGACCTGCGAAAACTTCGTAACTCCAGTCAGAAAGACAAACTTCAAATCCTTGTCTGCCGTTTTGAAAGTTGAATAGAACGCCTTCAAAGTCTCTCTGTTTTTGACCTCTACTGTCATCTTATTCCCATTCACAACCGTCATCAAACCACTATCCATAACGTCCAACAGCGGTTTGTCGTACTCATCAACCAAAACAACACACCCTCTGCCTGTCTTTTCATGAGCGACTTCCAAAACTTGCGCAAACCGCCGTCCTATCCCTATATTCTCATCTCGTTCTATCCCGTAATCCTTTTCCCAACCCTCAATATAGAAATTGATCGTTTTATCCAGAATATTCGGGTCTGTAATATCATCACTATTGAAATCAATATGAAACACAGGATACTCGTTCCACTCCTTTTCTAATTTCTCTATCGCCAACCCCTTGAAGAGTTCTTTCTTGCCTAAGAAATAACTCTCTAAGGTGGAAATAAGAAGACTTTTACCAAACCTGCGCGGGCGACTCAGAAAGTAGATTTTTCCCTCCGCAGCAAGTTTGTAGACCAAATCTGTCTTATCAACATAAGTATAGCCATCACTAATAATTTGCTCAAATGTTTGTATGCCTATTGGATATTTCATATTGTTATTTTCTTTTCTCATACAAATGTAATAAATTCTGATAGAGTTCCCTACTACAACGCGTCCACATGCACGTCCCTAAATCCTAAGAAATACAAAATACCATCTAACCCTATCGTAGAGATGGATTGCTGAGCGTTGGCTTTCACTTTTGGCTTGGCGTGGAAAGCAATTCCTAAGCCTGCGAGGTTGAGCATTGGCAAGTCGTTGGCTCCATCGCCCACGGCTATCACCTGCTCCAAATCAATCCTTTCAACTTGAGCAATAAGATTAAGCAACTCTGCCTTTCTTTTGCCATCAACGATGTCGCCTACATAACGACCCGTCAACCTTCCATCCTTGATCTCTAATTGGTTAGCATAGACGTAGTCCACCCCGAAACGGTTCTGCAAATACTTGCCGAAATAGGTGAATCCTCCCGACAGAATGGCGATCTTGAAACCGCATTTCTTCAACACCATCATAAGTCGATCCGCTCCGTCCATTATGGGAAGACTCTCGGCTATCTCGCGCATGACAGACTCGTCCAACCCTTTCAACAAAGCCACCCTACGTGTGAAGCTCTCCTTGAAATCTATCTCGCCTCGCATAGCCGACTCAGTAATTTTACGAACCTCTTCGCCTACGCCCGCACGATCTGCCAGCTCGTCTATCACCTCCGTCTTGATCAACGTGGAATCCATATCAAAACAAACCAAACGACGATTACGACGATATAAATCATCTTTCTGAAATGAGATATCTACATTCTCCTGAGCTGAGATCTCCATGAATTTAGCACTCAACTTCCCCTTGTCTACGTCGTCTCCACGCACAGAGAACTCTACGCACGAACGCTCATGCTCATAGTCGTCGCTAAGCGACGGACGACCCGTCAGTCGTTTGATAGAGTCAATGTTCATCGATTGTTCTGCCACCGCCTTCGCAACCAACGACATCTGACGCGCCGTAATCACATGCCCCAACATCGTTACTACATAACGACCTTTCCCTTGCCGCGCCACCCAATCGACATACTCATCGAGCGAGATTGGAGTGAAATGCACCTGCACACCCAATTCATAACATTTGAAAAGTATGTCCTTGAAGATAGAACCCGACTGCGCATTGTCATCTATCTGCACCAAAAAACCTAAAGACAAAGTATGATGAATATCCGCCTGACCAATATCTAAAATCTTAGCATTATATTTGCCTAAAATCTCTGTGATAGAGGCTGTTACCCAGGGCCTATCATCGCCGTGTATGTTTATCAGTACTATCTCACTTGCCATATCTTCAATCGTTTATTAAGGTTATCATCAATGCAACCCTTAATCTATTTCTTAATCACCTTTACAACCTCTCCAATATACTCTGCATGCATTCCACCGTCCGCAGCTCCATTCTTATACATCTCTACCGGCACATCATCTCGGAAATCCGACGCAGTATAAAGATGATCGTACATTGTACGACACTCCATCACCATATCCGCCTCCGCATAATAAGGCGTTCCATTCTCCGTATATGAAACATGGAGACCTAACGCTGCCGCTTTGTCGCCATCGCGTCCGCTCTTCGTTCCCATATAGTGAAGCACATTTTTATCACTGAAGGACATAATTGTAAAATACTTGCTCTTCTCCATGAATCCGTAGGTGTATCTGCCATCGCGCACATAAACGGTGGCTACCGACTTACCCCAAAGCGTACCTAAACCACCCCAACCAATCGTCATCGCATTGCTTGCCACACTGTCGCCCGCACATAGCAACAAACCGTCGCCTGTGAAGAAGTTGAATGGATTGACATCAAAATCAGATCTGAAGTCAACATCTTTGAAATCAGCATTTTGAACATCGCTTGACACCGTCTCTTGCTGAGCCTCAACAGTTGCATTTTCCACTACAGATGCCTCACTACTTGAACTCTTCACTAATCTGACAGATAAAATTACAACTGCCAATGCCAATACAACATTTAATAGAATTGAAATTTTCATATTATTTGGATAGTTTAATGATTTTTAATCGAAATTCACACATTGCTACGCCTCGCAGACCACCTTCGTCATCGTACCCATCGGGCAGACAAAGCGGCAATAAGGTCGTGGCACAAAAATAGATAAAACCAAGAACAACACCGCCGCAATCTCCACTCCCAACGAAGCCGACTGGAACATAAACGCCGTGAACAACTCATAGTTCATCCACTCCGAGTAGATGCCCGTAATCAATAGAAAAAGTAACACTGCCCAAAGCACCTTACGAAAGTCTTCCAACACCTTCAACGTCTTCGCTCCTAACTTCAACTTCTTCTTGCACGGAATGCCCAGCAACTCCTGCGCCGACCCAAACGGGCATAACTGCATACAGTAATGACCTTTCTTCCCAAGCAAAGGAAATACAAAGGCGGCGATAAACATAACAATCGGAACAACCGCAAACAACGAGTGAAATCCATTCTCGAAATAGTTGACAAGCAACGAGTAAGAGAGAAACGTGCCACTCCACAAGCCTAACACAACGACATTTAAGACCAACTGCACAATACGTATTTTACGATTTTTCAAAAACAACGGCACAATCATAGAAAGTAACACGAGGAGCAACGCCGCAATGTCTTTCGCACCAAAAGCCATCTCGCCTTCATCAGCAGAAATTAACGACGGCTGAAGGTATTGCAACCCTGCTTTCACATTCTTTTTAATCGCATTAGACGAGAGCGTGGCACCCGAAACAGCATCCACCTTCAAAGCCAAAGCCTCGTTCACTGTCTTGCCATTCCAACTGCCTATGATAGACTTCGCATTGTTGAAAAAATCTGGAGTCTCGCTATTCTCCAAAGCCTCAACTTTCTGCACAACCCCATTTTTGACAAATATCTTCAACGGCACAAAACCTGCATACCCAACGATTTTCTTCTCTTTGCCCAAAGGCATCGTGTTCACCACTATCGTCCCATCTGCCTCCGTAGAAATCGTATCATTGCTAATCTGAACAGCTTGATGCGTCTCAGAGTTCATCGCAGCCTCATTCAACTCGACACCCATCACTTTCTGGTTATGCTGAATAGCCACTGCGACAAATACCAAAACACACGTCAATAACGCTACTACTTGCTGTATCTTCCTTATTACCATACTCTTTCAATTTAAATTATGCTACTCTATCTACGATTATAAGTATAAGAAATCATTATTGTATGTGATTTGTTAATATATTAAAATCATTTCCTTTTCTCATCTACATTTCCTGTACAACGTTGCAGAACGGACAAGTCGAAATAGTTGACTGCCGCCAAGACATACGCCAACACGTCTGATTGAATTTTCTCATATTTCGCCCAACGTATCTCACTACTGAAGAAATAAATCTCCAACGGTAAGCCATTCTCATTCGGAGCTAACTGACGAATGAAATTCTCGCAATCCCCACAGAAAATCGGCAACGACCTCATGTACTGCTCTAAATAGGCAGTGAAGAGTTGAAGATTATTGATAGATTCTTGATAACCCTTTGCCCCCTCGGCTATCGGATCGAAAATCTCTAACATCTTCGTTTCGTTTCCTTCTCCCTTCTTTATATTGTTTTTCTTATCATAGACCTCGAAAAAGGGTTTTAAGAATTCAATTTTTCTGTATTTCATAATCTCCTCAGGCGTGCAGAAGCGAATACTATGCATATCTATATTGATAGCACGCTTCACTCGACGACGACCCGCCTCACGCATTGTCCTCCAATTTTGGAACGAGTCGCTCAATAGGGTAGAGGGGGGAACGGTAACCGTGGTCTTATCCCAATTTTCAATCTTCACCGTGTTGAGGGTGATTTCTCGGACAATACCATCTGCATTGCATTTCGGCACCGTAATCCAGTCGCCCACCGCAAGCATTTTATTCCCCATCAACTGTATTCCAGACACCAATCCCACCAACGTGTCTTTATAGACTAAAGACAAGACAGCCGCAGATGCTCCAACACCAGTGAGCAACGTGTTAGGCGACTTATCTAAAATAACGCTAAACGAGATAATCATCGCAATGATAATCAACATGTATTTGATAATCTGGAAGATGATATTGACAGGCAAATTTTTGACTTTTTTCTTGACGTATTCAGAATAGATGAAATCTAACAATTTGCAAAGAAACATCGTCGTCATCACCACGATGTAGACATTGCACATACGCTCTATCCAAATATGCAGACTTGATTCTTGATCCAAAGCCAACGGCAAAAGAATGTTGATCAAGACAGCAGGTATGATCGCCGCCACCGACGACAACAGCTTCTTATATTGCTCAGAATCCTCCTTCGAACGTTTCTTAATCTTAGCATGTAGGTGTAACAACAACAAGGCAATGCGTCGACAAACATAATCGCACATCCACGCAACCAACGCAATCAAAATAATCGAGACAAGACTATCCTGCGTACTAGCATCTCCACGAAGAATACCTATGTTTATTAACATATCTTTAATGGAGAATAACAATTCCTTCATAAAATTCTATTATATATGTTTTATTTCTTTTTATTATTTGTTACTTGACTTTTCTACACAAAAGCATCTGACATCTCTCTTTCGCTTGGGCGATAATCTCGTCCTCATTTTTCACTTTTCGATGACACATAATCACTTTCCCATCGCAAATCATCGTGTCAATAGCCTCGCAAGTAGAAGCGTAAATCCAATTCGACTCAAAACTATGGTTAGGCACGAAACGCTCGTTGTTGAGGTCAATGAGTAGTGCATCTGCTAATTTCCCAACCGCAATCTCGCCTCCATCCACGCCAAAGACTCTTGCCCCTTCAAGGGTGCAACTATGCAAAACTTGTTTCACGGGAAAGGTCTCCGGCCCATAGTTGCATTTTGCCATCATAGCCGCAAACTTCGCCTCCTCCTGCATATCCAAATTATTATTGGATGAACAACCATCCGTGCCTATCAATACCTTCAAGCCCTTGCTCAACATCGGCTTCATTTTGAAATAGCCCGACGAAAGCTTCATGTTTGAAACAGGATTGTGAACAACCGCCACACCACGTTTCTTCAGTATTTCCATCTCCTCATCATCGACATGCACCACATGAGCCGCCACACAGTTCGGACCTAAGATGCCCAACTTGTCTAACCAACGAACAGGGGTTAATCCATGCGCTGCCACACAATCACTCACCTCTTTTGCCGTTTCCGACAAATGGAAATGGAGTGGCACTCCTAATTTTTTCGACTCTTCAGAACAACGAATCCACAACGGCTCACTCACGGTATAAGGGGCGTGAGGCGCAACTGCCACTCTCACTCTCGCAGATTTACCATGATACCCCTCAACAGATTTTATACGAGCAGAAATGCCCTCTTCTCCCATCCAATCCATAAAGGGGACTCCTAACACGGCACGAATGCCCATCTCTTCCGCCGCGCGGAACGTCTCTGGCATAAAATCATACATATCATTGAAAAAGACCGTTCCACTCTTAATCATCTCCAAAATAGCCAACCGACTACCCGCATAGATGTCTTCTGGCGTTAATTTTGCTTCTAACGGCCAAATATGATCGTTGAGCCAGGTGAAAAGTTCCATATCATCGGCATACCCTCGCAACAATGTCATCGCTGCATGGGTATGTCCATTGTAGAATGGAGGCACAACAGCAAAACCTTCCGCTTCAATCACTTCTTCGTCTTGAGAAGGATAAATTGAAACACCTATTTCCGAAAAACGATTGCCTGAAATTCGGATATTCGTCCGAACTCCATTTAACATTACATTACGAATAAACAAAGTACCCATCCAGACACTATTTTCTCCGATTACACATTTACACACTTTATGCGCAAAAATACAAATATTTTTCCCTAATAATCAGTTTCTTTCCCGTACCTTTGTACTACCTTATTTTGTATAAATAGTATAGTTTCCTGACATAACAATATTATGACGCGCATCTATTACACGCTTATATTGATACTTTCATGCACAGTAGCGACAGCGATGAAGACAGCATCAAGGTTCACCCCCTTTCGAACGCAGTCGTACACACCTTACTATAACATCAACAGCATCGCTGAAGATGAAAACGGCATTCTCTGGATTGCCACGGAGAACGGCTTGTTCCGCTTTAACGGCTACGAATACGAACAGTTTATTCAAAGCAAAAACAATGCCAACTCTCTCCCGAACAACAACTGTAGCAAACTCCTATTTGACTCGCAAAAACGGCTTTGGATTTGCACCGACAACGGACTCATCATCCACGACAAAAACACAGACGGATTCACTCGCATTGACGACTCCAAACTCTCTGTCAACTCCTTCATCGACATCCAAGAAGATAACGACGGATCTCTCTGGTCTGCCACCTATTTCGAACTTATTCATTTCAACCCTCAAGGCGACATCCTTGAAGTTTTTCCAATGTTTGGAACTCGCAGTTTAGCGGTAGACCAAGATTGTATCTGGCTCGGGAACGACAACAATGGCTTGATTAAATTCAACAAAAAAACACGAGAAGCAGAGAAAATCACCCTGTCTAACAAGAATAAAACACTCTATCTATCTCATATACAAGTCCTATTGGTAACTTCCGACAAAAATCTTTTTATAGGAACAGACAACCAAGGATTAGTTATATACGATACTAAAACATCTGATTACCAAATTGTTACATGTAAAACTCATCCATACTATTTTGAGAACAACAATGTGTTCTCTCTTTTTGAGGATTCTCGACACAACGTATGGATCGGCTCTATCAATGGCCGATTAGTAGAATACAACCTTGATCAAAAGGATTTCGCTCATCCTCTTTTCCATTACCCACCAGGTGTTAAACAATTGACTGTCAGTTGTATATGCGAAGACCACGAACATAACATTTGGCTCGGAAGCCACCACTACTGGCTGTTTCTCTACAACCGCAATGTGGACGCTTTTCGCCTTTTCCAAAAATTAGAGGGTGTTGACCACTCTCTTTCTCACAATGCGATTACCTGTTTTGAGGAAAACAACGGCGCACCAATCATCGGCACGGATGGAGGCGGACTTAACATATTGGATCGTAGTCAGGATATGGCTGAATTCATAAAGAAACCACAATTCGGCAATGTCATCCTCGATATACACAAGGCTCCACAATCTAATAAATATTGGATTGCAACATGGGGAAATGAAAAGCATTGCCTCTTCTACTACGATACGAAAACACACGCGACAAAGGCGTACGACTACAATCCCAACGATAAGGACGGACTCACAACCAACCGTCTGCGTGATATCTTAGTAGACATGCCATACGTCTGGATCGCTACCGACGGAGGAGGTATCTGCCGTTTAGACACCCGTACAGAAAAAATCGACAATCGTTATAATTGTAGCGAAGGCATTTTCTCACTACTCACACCTCAATGGACTCGCCACCTCATGAAAGACTCACAAGGACGCATTTGGCTCTGCACCAGTGAGGGTGTCATCTGCTACAAACAGGGTATAATCCACCAATTCCCCATTGAAGAAATCACCTCCGAAAGACTACAGAACGAAGTACGCATGTCTATGGAAGATTCGAAAGGGAACATCTACTTCATAACCGCTAACAATGGCCTGTTCCGTTTAGATGAGACGAATCAGACCTTTGTCAACGAGACAAAAGCATACAAACTGCCGTTGAACCTCTATGCCATCTGCGAGGACATCAACCACAATCTTTGGGTGACCTCAACCAGCGAAATCATCCGAATAAACCCAACAGACAGCACCTCCTACCGTTTCAATATGCAAAGCGACCTCTGCGGCCACGCTTTCTCTCCATCTGCCATATTCCGAAACGGAGAGACCCTCTATGTCGGCTCCAACAACGGCTTCTTTACGTTCAACGTCAACAAGACATTAGAAGTGCCGTCCGAACCTAAGGTTTTCCTTGAACAACTGTACATCAAAGGTGTGAAGCAAGAAATTGAGTCATCTCATGTGCTGAAACGTATGTTGGCATTCACAGATACCATTACTCTTGACCATGACGAGAACGACTTCAACATCCAATACTGCTGCGTCGACCTCGACAACGTGGAGAACGTACGCTATCAATACCGAATGGAGGGAAGCGAGTTCAACCACTGGTCTGACCCCATAAACCAACGCAACACCTACTTCTCCAACCTCAAACCTGGCGTCTATACCTTTCAGGTGAAAGCTTCAACCGTCAACGCAAAAACCGATTTCTACTCCAAACCTCTCACCATCATCGTGCAACAGCCATGGTGGAACACGGTGTGGTTCAAGATTATCGCCAGTTCCTCCCTCATCATCTGTCTTATTCTAATCATGGTTCTACGAGAATCTGCCATCCGCAAGAACAATGCAGAACTTGAGAAGCTCATCAACCAACGTACAGATGAACTGCAATGCAGAAACAACGAAATTCAAAAACAAAAGGAAGCTCTTGAGAAGCAAAACAAAAAGTTAGACGACACCATTGAAACAAAAAACAGAATCATGTCTGTCATCGCTCACGATCTTCGCAACCCACTCACCTCCATCGTCGGAAACCTTTCTCTCCTCAACGAGAGCGAGCCAGAAAACACAATCGTAAAACATGTGTATAAGTCGTCGAAAGTGCTGCAGTCGCAGATGGAGAACCTGCTTGAATGGGCTCGTCTTCAAAACAACCGTATCTTCTACTCCCCTCAAGATGCCTCTATGAACATCTTGACAAAAGAATGTATCACTCTTTTGCAAGACAACCTCCAAGAAAAACATATCAATCTGACTTTTAAAAGCGAATGCCGACGCAACGCACACATTGACTATCGAATGGCGTCAACCATCATTCGAAACATGCTTAACAATGCCATTAAATTCACCCACGAGAATGGAGAAATCACCATAGTCTGCACTGAAAATAACAACTCTATTCTTTGGTCCATTCAAGACAATGGCGTAGGTATGACACAAGAGCAATGCGACAAAATCCTCAATGGAAAACTGACTGAAAGCACATTCGGAACCAACAACGAATCGGGTTCATGTTTAGGTATGAAGATTTGCCTTCGCTTGATTGAAATAAACAAAGGATCAATCCATATCAATAGCACATTAGGGAAAGGCACTCATATCTCAATCTCTTTCCCTAAAGGAACATACGATGAACGAGAAGACACAGACCAATTAATCTCTATTGAAGGTCAAACATCTACTTCAGAGAAACATCAGAAAATTCTCCTCGTCGACGATAACGAAGAGATTCTTCTCTTTCTCAGCGAGCTACTCAAACCGACCTACGACATCAAGACAGCCGACAACGGAATGGTTGCCTTAGATATCGCCCAAAAGGAACTTCCAGACCTTATCGTCTCGGATGTCATCATGCCAAAAATGAATGGCAGAAGACTCTGCCAACTCATAAAAACAGACCCTCTCACGCAACATATACCTGTCATCCTACTCACCTCCGAAGACTCGGAATCCAATCAGGTAGAGGGTTTGAAAACAGGCGCAGACGACTATATGACGAAACCTTTCAACCGAGCAATTTTAAAGGCAAAGATTGAAACTATCCTCCATAATAAAGAGTTACAGCGCAATTTCCACCGCGACTTGCTATTGCAGAAAAGCGAACCAGAACCGCCCACCTCCATCAACGACCAATTCATTCAATTCATCAATGATGTTATCAAGAAGAATATCGCATCAAGCGATCTCACCGTGGAGTTTCTCGCCTCGGAGACTGCCCTCAGCCGTGTGCAACTCTTCCGTAAGATGAAATCCATTACTGGTTGTTCCCCTTCCGAATATATCAAAGTGGTACGTTTAAACTACGCCGCAACGCTTCTGAAAGAATGTGGGCGTTCTGTGGCTGAAACTGCCTACGCTGTCGGATTCTCAGACCCGAAATATTTCAGCACCTGCTTCACGGAGAAATTCGGCATGTCGCCTTCTCAATGGGCTAAGAACGAAAACAAATAAGGGGTTGACTCTACATATCAACCCCCTTGCTAAGCGAAATAAGCCGCTCTGCATCATTTCTTGCCAATCTCTAATACGACATACTCTGAACGCGTTCCTATGCGAAATTTTCCACCCCAAATACCTATGCCAGAACTGACATAATAAAGTGTCCTGCCTTTCTGGTAAGCACCATAACCATCTTCATACATGGCATCAATCAGCCAGTTGATGGGCCAAACTTGCCCATAGTGGGTATGTCCACTCAACTGATAGTCCACACCACAAGTCTCAGCCTCTTCTAAGTGATAGGGCTGATGATCCAATACGATCGTGTATTGCTCCTCAGAAACATTCTTCATTAAGACAGATAAAGGCTTACGATCAGTATTGCTTCTATCATCTCTACCAATGACGACAACACCCAAGTCAGTGAGTTGAGCCACGCCATCTTTTAACAAATTAATGCCTGCACTCTCATAGAACCTCATCGCCTTATTCACTCCCGCCAAATATTCATGATTGCCCAAACAAGCATACACAGGAGCTTTCAGTCGACGAAACTCCTCTGCCACATCTTGCTCCCACAACGGTGTCACACTAAAATCAATAACATCTCCTCCCGTCAGAATCAAATCGGGATCCTCTGCGTTGATAAAATCAATCCAACGTGATAATTCTGCCCTCTGATTGTGATACCCTATGTGCAAATCGCTCATAAACACAACTTTCAAAGGGTGCGTAATAGATTTCTCCGTTTTATCTGTCAGCGTCTCCTTATATTTCTTATTGTAATGGATATTTCCATAGAGAAAGACAAAGAAAAGCAAACCTACAGTGGCAAGCGCCCCTACCCAATTCTCATACAAAAAATTCTTTGGCAACACATGCACTAAACGCAACAAATCGCACAATCCAAAGAGTATCGTAGCGTAGAGTAAAATAAAAACATACGACGTACCCATCTCATAGATGAATGTGCTGAGTCCAAACGTACCCATCTTACCCGTTGTAAAGGTCATCACACCAAAGAGAACAAGGCATACGAACGAGAGATTATACACTATCACAGCCGTCCATTTCAACCATGAGGCAACAGGTAAAACCTGCCACAACCGCACGCTGGTGTAAGCATGCGCAGTCATCACAATCACAAAAAACAAAATCATAAATAAAAATCTCATCATCTGTCAATTTCTGTTTTTACGTTGGCTTAATGAAAAAAAGTCTGACTTCAACTATGAATGTCAGACTTTTTCGACAATATAATGTTTATACTTTTCGGATCTATGTTTTTAAATCTTCGTTCCTTACTTCGCAGCAGGCTTCGCCCAACTGTCTTTTAAACCGACAGTGCGATTGAACACAAGATGGTCTGCCGTAGAGTCTGAATCTACGTTGTAGTAGCCCGTACGTTGGAACTGAACGTATGAGAACGGCTTCATATCCTTGGCGAACATTTCAACATACGCCGTTTTTTTCTCCAAACTCTTCGGATTGAGGAACGGTTTCATATCCTCTATGTCAATACGATCCTTGCCATGCTCCTTGCTATAAGTGGCTACCTCATCACGAGGATTCTCTACTAACCAAAGGCGGTCGTAATTGCGCACCTCCGCCTCAAAACAGTGGTTGCAACTCACCCAATGGATTGTCTTCCCTTTGATTTTACGATCTGCCCCTTCCAATCCGCTCAGACTGATTGGATCGTACTCTGCTTGAATGACAGTTGGATTGCCTTCAGCATCACGCTCCAACACGCATCCCTCTTCTGGACACTTGATGATGAACGAGTGCTTCAAACGAACTTCCTTGCCAGGTCCTAAGCGCAAAAACTTCTTAGGAGCATCCTCCATAAAGTCCTCACGCTCTATCCACAACTCGCGAGTGAACTCCACCGTGTGTGTTCCATCTTCTGGATTCTCGGGATTATTCTGAGCCGTTAATTTCTGCACCTCTCCCTCAGGAAAATTAGTGATTATCAACTTGATAGGGTCAAGCACCGCACTGACACGAAGCGCACGTTTGTTCAAATCATCACGAACAGCCGACTCAAACAAAGACATCTGATTCAAGGCATCAAACTTTGTGTAGCCAATCTTATCAATGAAATTGATGATACTCTCAGGGCTATAACCACGGCGACGAAAGCCACTGATGGTAGGCATACGAGGGTCGTCCCATCCATTAACGACACCTTCCTTCACAAGGATCAAAAGATTTCTCTTGGAAAGAAGAATATGTGTCAAATTGAGCTTGTTGAACTCTGTTTGGCGTGGTCGGTTGTCGTCTAACGGCAAATCACCAGCCACCTCTTTGGCCCAATCCACGAATAGATCGTAGAGCGGACGATGAGGCACAAACTCCAACGTACAAAGCGAGTGGGTTACTCCCTCCCAATAATCACACTGACCATGAGTATAGTCGTACATAGGGTAGGCATTCCACTTGTTGCCCGTACGCCAATGAGGCATATTAAGCACCCTATACATGATAGGGTCGCGAAAGTGCATATTTGGATTTGCCATGTCAATCTTAGCACGGAGCACCATTCTGCCAGGCTCCATGTTTCCTGAGTTCATCTCGTTGAAGAGGCGCAAACTCTCCTCAACAGGACGATTCCTATAGGGCGACTCTGTACCTGGCTGTGTAGGCGTGCCCTTCTGCTGAGCAATCTGCTCGCTCGTCTGCTCGTCGACGTATGCCTTCCCTCGCTTGATCAGTTCAACAGCCAAGTCCCACAATTGCTGAAAATAGTCGGACGCATAAAGAATCTCACCCCACTTGAAGCCCAGCCACTCAATGTCACGCTTGATAGCCTCAACATACTCAGTGTCTTCCTTCTGTGGGTTCGTATCGTCCATACGAAGATTGCAGACACCTCCATATTTCTTCGCCATGCCAAAGTCTAATGCTATAGCCTTCGCATGACCAATATGAAGATAACCATTAGGCTCTGGCGGGAAACGAGTCTGCACACGACCGTGGTTCCTACACTCGCTAAGGTCTTTTTCTATCATCTCTTCTATGAAGTTGAGACTTTTTTTCTCTTCCTTCTCCTCCGTATTCTCAGCCATATATATATTACTTTTCAAACACAATTTGCCTGCTAAATTACGATTAATCTCACCAAATGGCAAATCTTCGCGAGATTTTCGTGGCAAAAGGGTACAAAACATAGCAAGTAGTAAAACCAAAAGGTTTCCATGATAGAATTTTCTATTCACGGAAACCTCTTGAGTAAACTTTCAACACAGAAAGTTATGCACTATGCTGACTAATCAACCATTTCGTCCGCCAACTCGTCAAAAACCTTAGCAAGACAAATGTCATCGTTGTAGTCATCTCC
This sequence comes from Bacteroidaceae bacterium, assembly GCA_963654355.1. Lineage (GTDB taxonomy): Bacteria > Bacteroidota > Bacteroidia > Bacteroidales > Paludibacteraceae > UBA1181. The sequence goes on from CAVKBM010000001.1 coordinate 90,676, forward strand.
ACCATCAACACCCTTTGCTTTATAGGTGTAGACAGTCCTGCCACTTTTTACATCTACAACATCAATTTTACCATAGATTTTGAATTCATACTCGCCGTTCAACTCTGTCTTGCGTTTGAAGTTTTCAACGTATACGTTGATCTCGTACTTCGCGTCCGCCTTTGATTCAACTACCGTTAGACTTTTGTACTCCTTGCCAAGAGATTTTTTGAAACTCTCGTTGGAAATGGAGACACGCTCATTGTAGGCATCTCCACACCAATCCTTGAAACTCTGCTTTTTCTCCCATGTCGCCTTGGAGAAATCAATGTTCACTACCACATTGGCTTTTTCTCTCACGAATTGAGGTACTTTAGGCTTTGCCATCAGCGTGAAACTGCACAACATAATGCAGATTGTAGAAAATAAAATCTTCATAAAATTGAATTTTGGTTCTTTTCACCATAATAACGAGCTTACAAAAAAAAATATTGTAGTTTCTTTTGAAATTTTTTCAAATACAACTTTATTTCCTTCCAATGCCACCGTTTCTGCCACAAACTGCTACCTAACATCTTACTGTCTTTTATTTTTCTTCTTAAACCATAGCTAATGCTAATCCAACGATAAAACACACAGTTTCGCTTTTAACTCGTCGATAAACAATTTCGTTTTCACTTTCACAAATGGGAAATACTTTCCAGACTTTAAATGATTAAAGAATCCTTCGATAGACTGACAATCAGAACAAAGCCCATTCTTTTTACTTTGTAACATCGTAATGAGTGATGCCACCTTAAAAATCAATCTTGTATCGTCATGAATATACGGTGCTACTAACGTAAGGTAACAATCTTCTTTCTTAGACTCATTTAAATGTCTAAATAGGTTTACCGTTTCATTGTTAACTTGTTGAGTTTTCGAGCGAATTAGGGTAGCCTCTATCAACCAATAAATAGACCCACCAAATATTTCAATATCCCCTATATTCCCTGGCGCATGAGAATATGGAATACCTGCTTCATCACAAATAAAGTTGGGTTTATATGTAAACCTATCTCCAAAGACACAATAAGCATATAGTGTCAACAAAAACTCTAACTTTACAGGAACTTGTATAAACCAAAAACAATCACTTCCCTTAGTGTCTTCTATAGCAATTTTCATTAACATTCGTTCTATATCACTTTGTTCCAAATGATATGACTTAATGACATCACAAATTTTGCTATTGTAATTTTCAGTTGATCGTTCCTTTTCTTCTCGATACGACAACACTGTATTTTCCAACTCTTGATCAAAAGAACCAATCTCATTGAAATATAACATCTCATCTTCTTTTGACTCTTCAGACAAACAAAAATGTTGACTTTTGAGTGCTTTATAGAATTTCATTCTATTCTTATTCGGAGATAGCATAAGTACTCCCTTATAGTCAACCGTGATAAAACCTGTAAGTTGAAGAACTCGGAAGACTGTATTTCCATAATCTCGGAAAGCTGTATTCATCATTGAAACTTTAGCGTGATCTTCCTTAGATTCATACAAATGTTTTACCAAATCATATGCTTTTTCCTCACTATCTCCGATTTTATTTTCTTTAAGTAACTGTAAAAATTCATCTACATTTCCATCGTCAGAAAACAATCCTACATTAAACTGACTTATTGATAAACTTTTATTACGTTTCTTCAACTCAATAATTGAGTCAATTATAAACTCAAAAAAATTGAAGTCATTCAGCACTCTTCTATACGGCGATTTTCTCCAAAAACGCATACTTTGAACTGCAAAAGCCTCCGATAACGAAATCCTACCGTTTACCACTGCTTTTGCAATAGGCGAAAGTCTCAACTCTTGGTTATATTGGGCATAAATAAATCCAAACTCCGACAAAGTTTTTAAATATCGTGTGAAAGCAGCTTGATAACCTGTTGGGAAACCCCATTCATTGTTGTGCGATAAATTAGCCTTAATCCATGTTTTAACACTTGATTTTGACATTTTACTCGTTGTCACCACCGAATCAAGATAAAGTTGAGAATATGCTTCAAGTATTCCATTGTCATTTAGAACAATCCCTTCGTTCTTTTCAAATGTACTTAATATTCCTTCATATCGCTCAGGATTTCTTACTGCAACCTCAAGCGCCATTTGCTTATATTGTCTTTTCCCATGTTTTACATTATTCCCCATAAATCAAAAATTTGTAGTTAAAACCTCTTTAAAAGTTTTCTTTGTGTTATCATTGAAACTAATGTAATTGCTTTTTATTGGATGACTGTTATATTTAGCCGACCAGTCTAAAAACAACTCGTTTACTCTGCCTCTGTAATGTGTCACATTAGAGATGGCAAATCGAACTTTACGCTTTTCTAAATCATCTAATTTATCCAGCAAAATCTTCTCCAATTCCTGATTCCATAGTTTATTGTATTCGCTAAATGTGATTAAATACGGAGGATCTAAATAGACAAAATCTTTTTCTTCGTATGTTATGTTGTCAAGAAACTCTCGAAAATCCTTGTTTTCCCATTGTATTTCTTTTTTCCCTACTACTGAAAAATAATCTACCAATGCGTTGTATGTGTTCTGATTAAAATCAACATTTCCAACAGGAAGATTAAAGTCTCCCTTCTTGTTGAACCTTAACATTCTATTAAACCCATAAATAAGAAGTGCATATAGCAATAAAATATCTTTGTTCTCACTTTTGTTATAATCAGTCTTCATTCTATCATAGCCACCCTTATTGAATTTTGCGAAATATGTTTTAGGGAACTGTTTTCTAAGTGATTCTGGTATCTCGTTGCCATTGAACGATAAAGAGACACCATACCTTCCTAACAAGCCAAAAAAATTGGAAAAAAATTCGTCTTCTTTTCCAACATATCCACACAGCATTTTGTGGATGTTAATGACATTAGTATCAATATCATTCAAAAGAAATCTATTCGCTGATATATTCATAAAGACAGAACCTCCACCCACGAACGGCTCTATCAATCTATTTATATCATCAGGCAAATGTGTTTTAATTTCTCCTATCAATTTGTATTTATCCCCCACATAAAAGAGAGGAGAACGAACGAATCCGTTTTTCATTGTCTATCTCAGTTATAAATAAATACTCTTTGTGGTCGTCAAATTCTGTTTTCCCTGCATTAAATGGATTATGCGTATGTGTAAATACTTTTGTGCTTCCACATTTGTCCAACACTTCTTGTATTTGCTCAAGTTTTATTTTGTTTTCCGAAGACTTACTCTTTGATTTATATGTATTGTTATACGACACAACAATATACTTGCTATCAATATTTGCCACTATATCAGAAAACGCTTGAAATGCTTTAACACGACAGAAATCGCTCATATTTTCTGCTTTTGGCTTTCTTGCATCTCCTTCTAACACTGGCTTGTCCCATTTCACCAAAACCTCATATAAGTGGTAGAACCGACTGTACTGTCGTGAATTATAAGGAGGATCCAAATAAACAACATCCGTATGTACATATCTACAAGCAATATTGGCATCCTCTTGTAAAATTTGCACATTTTCAAGACTATAAGCCTCAATCATTCGCATAACAAATTTCTGCTCTTTTATCTCTTTCTTAATGTACGCATCAAAATGCCCCAACGTGTTTGCTATCCGATCCATGCTGTATATGAGAGAAGTAACCAAAATACAATATTCTTTCTCTGTTAAAGTTGGCTTCATCTCCTCAATCTTATCTCTTATGTAACCTATCTGTTTTGCGACATTTTCAGCAAAATATTTTCCACCATAGTTGACAGAGAAATAATTGTCTTCGAGTGCCTTTGCATCAGTCTCATTGAATTCATCTAAGATGCCGAACAGTTTTTCCCTGTTCCACTCTCCACTGCCAAAGAATGCTTTATACACAACATTGTTAGAATACAAAAAATCATTTATAACGACTTTATCATAGTACTCTAATGCTTTATTGGAGACACTACCTGTTCCCGCAAATATGTCGAAAAAAACATGCACATCTCTTGTCTCCAAACGTATACAATCAAATATCCACTCTGTCAGTTTCGCTTTGCATCCGATGTAACGCCGATTTTCTATTTTATGGGGTTTCATATAGACTGCTTCCCTCCACAACGGCACCACTTCTTTGCCATACAACGCAATTGCTTCATTTAGCGTACAGGACTCAAAATCTTCAGGATTAATTGTTGGATAATTCATGCTCTCATTTTATTTATCCCTACAAAGATACTATATTTAAAAAGTCTTTTCCACGGTCATAAACAGGTTTCATTAGTGTTCTGTTTTCCCTATTTTTCTTTTATTTTCCGTCGTACATACAACCCACTCGCAGAAACTTTGTCCCAATCTTTTTCTGCCACAGCCCCATGCTGCAATGCTGCCGACGACTCGTCAACGTCCGAAAAGCTCCAATTCACCCAACTGAGATGATGTGTATTCATCCATTTCATCCACTCATCACATGACTCTACGAAAACTCCTCCATTACCATCGGCTTGCGAAAGTCCAAACTCAGATACGAAAATAGGCATACCTTGTTGCAAGGCTTTGTCTGCTTTTCGGCGCAACTCCTCGCCATGGGTTCCCGCGTAAAAATGAAGAGCATACATGAGATTGCTATATGATAGGGGAGAAAGGGCTACTTTGTCTACATCCTGACTCCATGTGGGCGTGCCACAAATAATAACCGTCAAAGGGTCATTTCGTCGTATCTCTGGAATCACAGAATCTGCATATTGCTTCACAACTGCCCAATCTACAGCCAATCCGTTTGGCTCGTTACATATCTCATACATAACATGTTTGCTATGCGAATATCGCTGCGATATTTTTCTCCAAAAATCCTTCGCATCAGACAAAGTGAAATTTGGATTGCCACTTCCCTCATTTAGAACGTGCCAATCAACGATGCAATAAATGCCTAATTCAGCACACAATCGCACTAACTTGTCTATCTCCTCGTCATACTCCTCTTTCGTCTTCCATTGTTCGGTGCAGTATCCTCCCCATTCATGGGTATAGACGGCTATGCGAAAAAGGGTGATGCCCCAGCCTTCTACCAATACTCGCAACGACTTCTCATTATAGGTATTCTGATTCCATGCCATACTATGCGTACTCATTCCTCGCAACTGAACAACCTCACCTGCCTCGTTTACCAACTGTCTGCCTTCAACTCTCAATTTCCCGTTTTTCTCAACTATTGATTTCATACCCACTCTATATGAAAAACCGGCAACATTTCTGAAAAACATTGCCGATTCATATTCACACTAACTACTTAATTATGCATTGACCTGCACTGTTGTGGCCTGTACAACATTCAAAACATAATCACCCAATTTCTCACACTCCGATATAAAGTCCATATAGTAGACACCCAACTGATAGTCGTAAACACCACTGTTAATGTCCGACAGGTTTTGACTCTTCAAACGAGTACGGTAATTGTTTATCTCATTCTCGATATTGAGAGAGTCGTTTATATCTATGTCTTTCTCATTAATGTCAAGTGTCTTCACCATCTGACTGAGCGACCGTCCCACTATAGACATCATCTCATGAATATGGTTCATCTGATCGTCCGTAAATTCATCCTTTATATTTTGCTTGCGTCGATCTAACGTTCTCGCCAGATTATAACAAGAATCACCTATACTCTCCAGTTCAGAAATCTGTTTGAACATCTGCTGCATCTGGGCTTTCGACTCATTCGAGAGTCTTCCTTCGCCCACACGTTGCAGATATTTAGCTATTTCAACCTCCATGTCATCGGTGATACGTTCATATTTCTCAATCCTCGAATAGAGTTTGTTGAAATCCTCATCTTTCTCCATTACCAACAAATCGCTTATAAAGCCGAACATCTTTTGCACGCGACATCCGAAATTCTGGATTTCTTTCTTAGCTTCTAAAAGAGAAAGCTCGGCTGTCGACAACATTCCAGAAGAGATATAGCGCAAACGATACTCTTCGTCTTGCTCTTTCATTGGAAGTACTTTGCAAACAAACTGTTCAATCTGTTTGACGAACCCTATCAACAGACAGGTGTTGACCACGTTGAAAGCGGTATGGAAAGCAGATAGCTTATACAAATCGTTATTTTGCACACCCATCACGTCTGTTACGAACCATGAAACCGCATTGCAAGCAGGATAGAACACCAACAACACAACGACAATACCAAAGACGTTGAAGAACATGTGTGCCAATGCCGCTCGTTTTGCCTGCGTGTTTGCCGTTAAGGATGCCATAAACGCCGTTATCGTCGTACCAATATTCTGACCCATCGCCAAAGCGGCGGCTTGCTCAAATCCAAATCCAGGAATATGCATATCAAAGAGCATCAACGTGATTGCCATCGTGGCTGCACTCGCCTGCACCAACATCGTTACCAAACATCCTACTATCACAAAGAGTATAATCGTGAAGAAGCTGTCGCACGGAATATGCGAGAGCATACTTGCCACCGCACCTCCAATATCAAGACTGTTGGCTGAACTCTGTAAGAAGCTCAATCCCATAAAGAGGAACGAAAATCCAAAAATGAATTCACCTAAACTCTTGCGCTTCGATTTCCCCGAGAAAATCAGTGGCATACCAATAGCCAAAAGCGGTATCGCAAAAGCGGCAATATCCACCTTGAAGCCAATCGCCGAGATGATCCATGCCGTTACGGTCGTACCAATATTCGCACCCATAATGACACCGATAGACTGACCCAAAGTCATCAATCCTGCATTTACAAAACTAACCACCATCACAGTGGTCGCACTCGAACTCTGAATCAGCGCTGTTACAACGATTCCCGTTAAGACTCCCGCAAACCTGTTCTGCGTCATAGCAGACAAAATATTGCGCAACTGATCTCCTGCTAACTTCTCAAGTCCTTCACTCATGATCTTCATGCCATAGAGGAACATGGCAAGAGCTCCTAAAAGACTTAGAACATTTAGTACAACGTCCATCCGATCAAATTTAATTGCCCCCAACGTAGAGGCGATTATAAAGAAACTATTTTACTTTTTTTTCTTCAATTTGTTTTTGTAAAAACAATAGTTCTATCAACAAAAACTGATTAAAGACTATTTTTAAAATTCACCACAGAACTACTTTCTGATAATCGTAACCACACCTCCCGTCTCTAATTTGATGATAGAGGATGGCTCTGATTTCAACTTGTCTTTTTGTCTGTATTTTACGATATAGTCCACACCATTCTTGATTTCTTCGGATATTTCATCATAACTATGGGCGGTAGGCTCGCCACTGATATTAGCAGACGTGGAAACAATTGGCATTCTAAACGCCTCGCACAATGCCTTCGAGAAAGCCTCTTTCGTCAATCGGATGCCCACACTGCCATCTTCCGCTATCAAGTTCTTAGCCAAGTTTTTGGCTCCCGAATATATAATCGTCAACGGTTTCTCTGACACCTCAATCAAGTCGTATGCCACTTCTGGCACCTCCTCAACAACACGCTCCAACTTGGCTAAGTGGTCGGTCAACACAATCAACGCCTTGCTGTCGGAACGTCTTTTCAACTCATACACCTTGCGCACTGCATCCTCGTTGTTTGCATCACAACCGATTCCCCATACCGTGTCGGTAGGGTAGAGGATCAGACCTCCTGCTCGCATCACCCGAACCGCCTCACGTATGTCGTCTCTGTAGTCTTCCACTTCTAAACCTCCTATTTTTCCTATTTCAGCTTTTTTGTATTTATCTATGTTTCAATTTCTCTTTCAAAAATCTACCTGTATGCGATTTTTCACATTGCGCCAATTCCTCTGGCGTGCCTGCAAAGACAACCTCTCCGCCATCTTTTCCTCCCTCTGGACCAATATCTATCACGTAGTCTGCCGACTTCACAACATCCATATCATGCTCAACAATCAACACCGAATGACCGTTGGCTATCAAAGCATTGAACGCCTTCAAAAGTGTTTTCACATCGTGGAAATGCAGTCCAGTCGTTGGCTCATCAAAAATGAAGAGAGTCGGCTCTGGCTTCTCTGTGCCAAGTATATCCGCCAACTTGACGCGCTGACTCTCACCGCCAGAAAGAGTATCAGACGGCTGTCCCAACTTAACATACCCTAAGCCAACATCCTGCAAGGTCTTCAACTTTCGCACAATCTTCTTCTCAACCGTCGTACTTGATTCAGAAAAGAACTCAACTGCCTGATTGACAGTCATTTCTAATACATCATAGATGGATTTTCCTCTAACCAACACTTCAAGTATATCCGACTTGAATCGTTTCCCTTGACACGCTTCACACGGCATCACCAAATCTGCCATAAACTGCATCTCAACCGTTATCGTACCCTCTCCTTTACATTCTTCACAACGACCTCCCTCGGTGTTAAAAGAGAAATAACCTGGTCCATAACCCATCTGCTTCGACAGCTGTTGGTCGGAGAAAAGTTTACGTATGTCATCATACGCCTTTACATAGGTTACAGGATTCGAACGAGACGATTTTCCAATCGGATTCTGATCAACGAACTCCACACCATGCAGTGCGTTCAGACTTCCTTTCAACTCGCTATACGAGCCAGGTTTCTCCGCCGTCTCATCAAAACTACGCTTTAACGCATTATACAACACATCATACACCAAGGAAGATTTTCCAGAGCCACTCACCCCCGTGACAACAGTCATAACATTCAACGGGAATTTTACCTCAATTCCTTTGAGGTTATTATGGCATACTCCCGTCACTTCAATATAATTGTTCCACGGACGACGATAATGTGGCACTTCAATCTGCTCTGTCCCTTTCAAGTATTTCAAGGTATAACTTCTCTCGCATAATGCCTTATCATTCAGCACTTCATCCATAATCGGACCTTGCCAGACAACTTCACCGCCAAGCCGACCCGCGTCCGGTCCAATATCCACAATATAGTCGGCTGCTCGCATGAACTCCTCGTCATGCTCCACCACAACCACCGTGTTGCCCAACTGCTGCAGTTTGCGCAATACTCCAATCAACAAATGCGTGTCTCGTGGGTGCAACCCGATACTTGGCTCATCCAACACATATAGAGAACCTACCAGACTGCTTCCTAACGAGGTTACTAAGTTGATTCGCTGACTCTCTCCTCCAGAAAGCGAATTGGATAGACGATTCAACGTGAGATAACCTAATCCCACCTCGTTGAGCAACTGCAAACGATGTCGTATCTCCGTCAACAATCGCTTTGACATCTGCTGCTCCTGATCTGATAAATCTACATTCTTAAAAAATTCCGCCAACTCTTCTACTTGCATTGAGACCAACTCCGTTATCGTCTTACCCGACACTTTCACATAGTTCGCCTCCCTGCGCAGACGGCTTCCGTGGCAGTCTGGACACGTTGTCTTGCCTCGATAACGCGCCATCATCACCCTGTATTGTATCTTATACTGATTCTCTTTTACAAAATCAAAAAAAGCATCTATACCTTGAACATTGTCATCTCCGTGCCATAACAAATCTTTCTCCTCTTGCGTCAAATGCATATAGGCTTTATGAATAGGGAATTTTCGTCGCCCTGCGTTCATCACGAAATACTGCTGCCACTCAGACATCTTATCTCCTCGCCAGCATGCTACCGCTCCTTCGTAAACTGATTTAGACTTGTCTGGTATCACCAAATCCTCATCAATACCCATCACCTTGCCAAATCCCTCGCAGGTAGGACACGCTCCTAATGGTGTGTTGAAACTGAACATCATATCGCTCGACTCCTCGAACGTCATCCCATCTGCTTCAAACTTTTTAGAAAAACTCTTTTCTACAGCTTCAGTTCCTTTTTCGTAGATTCGGATAATGCATGTGTCATCTGCTTCCGAAAAGGCCTCTTGAATAGACTCTGTCAGACGATTGTATGTGTCGACATCGTTTTTCACAACAAAACGATCTACCACCAAGACAATGCGTTGCTTTTTAGAGACATCGTTGCTTGCCAGCAACTCCTCAATGCGCATCACCTCACCATCCGCCTCAACACGATTGTATCCCTGCTTCGACAAGACATCTAACTGCTGAACCATATCCCTTCCTTTGGGAACAACAAAAGGCGACAACACCATACCTTTTGTCCCCTCGGAGAAAGACATAATATAATCTATCACATCGCTGACCTTATGCTTTTTGACCTCACAACCCGAGATAGGTGAGAAAGTCCTACCAACTCTCGCAAACAAAAGTTTGAGGTACTCGTATATCTCCGTCGATGTACCCACCGTTGAACGCGGATTATGCGTATTGACCTTTTGCTGAATGGCAATAGCAGGCGGTATCCCTTTGATGAAATCTACCTCAGGCTTGCTCATTCTTCCTAAGAACTGACGTGCATACGAGGATAGACTCTCCACATAACGACGCTGCCCTTCTGCATAGAGCGTGTCAAAAGCCAAAGACGACTTACCAGACCCTGAGAGCCCGGTGATAACAGTAAATTTATTTCGCGGTATACACACGTCAATTCCTTTCAAGTTATGAACGTGCGCATTTTTTATTATAATCTCATCACTGTCCGCCATAGACTTGTTTTCAATTATCCTAACTTTAAGGATAACAAAGTTAACGATAATTTTACCAAATCACGATTCTATCTGTCGGCGCAACATACATTGAGTCTGCCTCTGTGATTCCAAAGGCACTGTAAAAGAAATCCAACATTGGCAACTGCGTGTTCACTCTGTACCGTCCATTAGCATGAGGGTCGGTCATCACCTGCTGGCGGAGATACTCATCACGGTAATTTCCCGCCCAAATTCTTGAGTAGGCGTAGATGAAACGCTGATCTGCCGTCTGTCCGTCAATCATCGGATCTGAACCCTCTTTCATCGTATTCAAAAAGGCTTGGTGAGCAATGTTTAATCCACCAAGGTCGGCTATGTTCTCGCCGAGCGTCAACTCACCGTTACAATGCATTGAATCAATCACGACCACATTCGAAAAGCGATTTTTTAGTCGCTCAGTGACAGCCTTGAACTGCTCAGCATCGGTGGCAGTCCACCAATCATGCAGGTTTCCATCTTTGCCAAACTGTCGTCCCTGGTCATCAAATCCATGCGTCATCTCATGACCTATCACTACACCAATAGCACCGTAGTTGACCGCATCGTCGCCTTCAGCATAAAAGAATGGAGGCTGAAGAATACCTGCAGGGAAGACAATCTCATTATTCAACGGACTGTAATAAGCATTGACCGTTTGAGGTGTCATATACCATTTGTTCTTGTCAACTGGCCGACCAATCTCGCGCATCGACTTGACACTGGCGAAGTGGGTGAGTGCAATGTAATTCTCTACAAGACTTTTCGTGGTGTCAATTGTCGCCTCTGAATAATCCTCCCAAACATCAGGGTAGCCCACCTTCACTTTGATGGCTGCCAATTTCTCATGGGCTTCCACTTTTGTGCTGTCCGACATCCAAGTCAAATTGTCAATTCGCTGACCAAACGCTGTGCGAAGACCCTCTATGAGATTTTGCATGCGTATCTTCGCATCTTTCGTGAAATATTTTTCTACGAATAACTGACCTAACGGTTGACCTAACATTCCTTGTACCATGTCCAAAGATCGTTTCCATAAAGGCTTTCTCTCAGTCACTCCACTCAATGTTTTGCCATAGAAATCAAATTTAGTCATAGCATATTCATCAGATAAGTAACCTGACAAACCTCGCACGGTGGTGTATTTAAGATAGTCTGACAAAACGGCTTTATCCATCTTTTGTAACAATTCAAAAACACCCTTGAAAAACCTCGGCTGACCTACCGTAATCTCCGCAGGCTTAACAGGGAACTCCTCAAAATAGGCCTCCCAGTTGAACAACGGATAAGCATTTTTCAACTCGTCGAAAGTCATTTTGTTGTAGGTGGCTTGTGGGTCTCGATTCTCTACTTTCGTATTCATCAGCCCTGCCATTTCCTTCTCAAAGTCATAAATCTTCTCTGCACGATCGTTTACACTTGCGCTATCGCCATCCAAGAGCTGAAGATATTTTGCCACCATCTTTTTGTAGGCAACGATGATTTCTTGACCTTTTACAGACTCGTCAAAATAGTAGTCTCTATTTGGCAGACCGATACCATCTTGCCAAAGTTCACCGATGTTCATCGAACTATTTTTCGCATCTGGTGTGCATCCAACCGCAAAGAACGGATTCCCTAAGTTGAGGTGATGATACGCAATCTCCTTTGCGAAAATCTCTCCGTCCAATACCCAGTCCATCTGATCAATACGATCCAAAATAAACTGAACAGGGGCGATGCCTTCACGCTCGCGACGAGCAGAATCCATCGCCAAAGTATAGTAATCGCCAATCTTCTGCTGATTTGAACCTTGCGCAGCATTCGCTTTCTGCGCAGCCTCAACAATCTCTTTCAAACGATCTAAATTCTCATCGTTCAACACATCAAAAGTGTTTAAACGACTCTTTTCTCCCGAAATCGGATGCGCAGCCATCCAACCTCCATTTGAATATTGATAGAAATCGTCTCCCAACTTAACTGTCGTGTCGCAATCGCTCGGCAAATAGTGAGCCACTTTATCCGTATTATTCTTCTGACATCCCGAGAACAGTAGGGAAGATGCACACCCCATAATAATCAATCGTTTAAATTTCATTGTATTCTGATTTTATCAAAAACAGATTCTCCTAAAAAGCAAAGAGAGCCAACGTACAAGACGCAAACTCTCTTTCTTATATTCTTATCTCATATTGCTAGTGAACAACAGCAATCGATTCGCAATATTCGCCTCGCTAACCCCTCCATCAAAGTCAAGCGATAGCATATTGAGTTGCGGATACTCTTTCTTAAGTTTCTTCTCAATTCCTCGCGCCACAATGTGATTGGCAATACATCCGAACGGCTGCATACTAATCACGTTGTTACATCCGTCTTTGATAAAGGCAATCACCTCTGCTGGCAACAACCAACCTTCACCAAACTGAGCCGACAGACTGACAATGTCTTTCGCATACTCGCTAATCGTCTTTATGTCTTGCTCCGGTTTATAGAACTTAAACTGAGATGCCTCTTTCTCTAATTTCTTCATTACGCGACGAATAAGGCTATATGCCATATCCATCACCAATGGTGGCACTTTGAATCGTTTCACGAAGTTCTCACGGTTGAACTTATAGTTCACAAAAGCACGGAAGAAAAAGTTGTGCACCGTCGATGGAATAACCTCCACACCATGCTCCATCAACCAGTCTGGCACATAACGGTGGGCATACGGATTGAACTTCAAGAAGATTTCGCCCGTGATTCCTGCCTTCGGATAAACTCTGTCTTCATGGATCGGAACGGCATTGAACGCTCTCGCCGCCTCGCCCGTCAACTTCAACAAACCTTTCGTATCTCCTTTCTCAACCAATGGTTTCGCTTTATCCAAATAGAGATCACGCAATTTTCGCGCCTCGCCCTTATTCTTCTCACGGACGGCTATCGCATGGTAGAAGATTGAAAGCCAATCTCCATACATCGTAGCGTAGATGACCAACGGAGCCGCCTTAATCAAATTCAGCTTGAAGCCTGGCTGATCCTCCGTGTTGTCCGTTCCACCGATTCCGATTACTGGAACTTGCGAGAGTCCCGCATCCACAATCGCCTTACGGATCAACGGTGGATAGTTCGTGGCACGACATTGCCCTAACTGCGTTACAGCCACAGCCACTTTATCCAAATCGTATTTGCCAGATTGCAACGCTTTAATCAAATCTCCCACAATCAACGTGGCAGGGTAGCAAACCTCATTGTTGGAATATTTCAATCCTATATCGTTCGACTCAGCATTGCTCAACGGCAAAGAGACGAGATTGTAACCCGCCCATTTGAACGCAGCAGGAAAGAGTGGAGAAAGATACTCCGTGAAGAATGGCGCCAAAATGGTACGCTTCTCATTGTCTCCCACTTCAAAGCGTGTCGGCTTCACAAACTCCTTCACCTCCGTCGTCTCCTTTGCGTCAAATTTCAAACTCTCAATGAGAGAACGAACCCTCAACTTCATAGATCCAACATTGTTGATATCATCTATCTTCAACAACGTCAACGGCTTTCCATAACGGTTCAATAACGAACGAACCTCATCCACAAAGAAGGCATCGGGACCACAACCGAACGAAGTCGTCTCTACAAAGTGAACATTGCGTCCCTGACGTGCCACCCACTGCGCAGAATTCAAAATTCTGTTTACGAACGACCATTGTTTGATTATAAACGCCTCCTGTTCGCCATTGTTTGTCTTTCTCGTAATCTCCTCTGTTACAACGTCTACACCCATCTGCGAGATCATCTCAGATATTTTATGTTGCACCAATGGGTCTGTATGGTACGGACGACCTGCTAAAACGATGGTCATGCGTCCTTCGTTCTGCGATTTCTCAAATGCTTCTTCATTGATCCTGCGAAGATTCAAGCCAAACTCGCTATATACCTTTAAAGCCTTATCATGTGCATTCTTGATCACTTTCTTAGGAACTCCCAACGTCTCCATATATCGATACAGCTGCTTCAAAAGCAACTCGTCGTCCTTGAACGAAATGACGGGCGAATCAATCGGAATCTCCGACTCAATGGCACTGTTCACCACCTCTGGATAACCGATAATGATAGGACAGTTGAAACTGTTGGCAACAGATTTGTCTTCCTCTTTTTCGTAAACCACACGTGGGAAGAAGATTCTGTCAACACCTTTCTGTTGCAATTCATAGATATGGCTATGCACCAATTTTGCAGGGAAACAGATGTTATCCGACATTACAGAATGTACTCCCTTCTCGTAATTACGATAGGTAGAGGTGGACGAAAGCACCACCTCTATGTTACACTCCGTGAAGAAAGTGTGCCAGAAAGGAAACTCCTCATACATGTTAAGCGCACGTGGGATTCCCATTTTCATCAATGGATGCGTCAACTGAGAAGGCATCTCGGCACGATCAAACAACTCGTGGTATTTGCGGTTGCTCATGTCTATGCCTGGCTTCGCATCTGCCTGTCCATTATGGAAGATTTTCTCACATTTGTTTCCTGAATAGTAAACACCACCGTTTTTGAAGATATACTTTGAAATCTGACAATTATTCTCACAACCTTTGCATGCCAACAACTTCGTGTCATACTCTGCCGAATTGAGGAATGTGTCGAGCGGGGTAGCCTCCTTCTGTTGGTCGCACATACGCTTTGCATAAAGTGCGCACCCATACGCACCCATCAGCTCAGGCACATTATTGCAATATACGGTTTTCCCCGTCAGATTCTCAAACGCCTTGACGATAGAGTCGTTTTTCATCGTTCCTCCCTGAAGCACAATATTTTTTCCAAGGTCGTCGTAATTCTTGATTTTCAATACTTTAAACAAGCAGTTTTTCACCACTGAATAGGCAAGACCTGCTGCAATATCGCTCACGGCATAACCCTCGCGAAGTACCTGCTTCACCTTCGAGTTCATAAACACCGTGCAACGTGTTCCGAGGTCGCATGGATCTTTGCTTTGGCACGCTTGATACACAAAGTCTGAAATCTCACATCCCAACGTGTTGGCGAACGTCTCTATAAACGAACCACAACCCGAAGAACACGCCTCGTTGATCTCCATGTGCGTCAGCGCTCCATTCTCCACATAGATGGCTTTCATGTCCTGGCCACCAATGTCAAGAATAAACGACACATCCGGACACATATTCTTAGCCGCCACATAATGCGCCATCGTCTCTATCATTCCATAATTAAGCGAATATGCAGCTTTTATCAAGTCCTCACCATATCCCGTAGAGCAACCTGCCGTAATGTGTAGGTCTAATTTTTCCTCCTCGCAACGAGCCTTCAGACGCTCCAATCCACGATGAACGGCTTCTATTGGATTTCCACCATTATGCGTGTAATATTTGAAGAGTATGTCTCCCTGCTCATTGATAAGCACGACTTTCGTCGTAGTAGATCCAGAGTCAATACCCAAATAAGTCTTTCCCTTGCACTCCGCCAAATTTACCACAGGAATGTGCATAAGTTCCTTCTCACCTTTCCAAGCCAGAAACTCCTCTTCATCTTTGAAGATAGGAGGGAGGGAAACGTTCGTCCTGTTTCGATTTGGATTTTGAGGTTGCGACTGTGTTTCTGGCTCTTTACTCAAACGATCCGTCAACTCCTTTACATTGATAGGCTCCATATCATTCTTAAAGAGAGCCGTACCCCACGCAGGAATGATATTGGCGTTGTCGAGAACCACACAATCTTGTTCTAAATTAAGACGGAAATAATCGGCAATGGCTTTTCTAAGCGAACCGATAAAGGTGAGCGGACCACCACAAAACAACACTTTCGGACGAACCTCGCAACCATGCGAGAGTGCGCTCGCTGTCTGCACAGCCACAGCCCTAAAGATGGACGCAGCAATATCCTCCTTTGAGACATTGCGGGCAATCAAGTTCTGAATATCCGTCTTCGAGAACACACCGCAACGAGAAGCAATAGGATAGATATGAGTGGCGTTCTTCGCCAAGCCATCCAAATCCGTAACTTCAACTCCCAAGCAAAGAGCCATTTGGTCAATAAACGCACCCGTACCGCCAGCGCAATTTCCGTTCATACGAAGGTCTGACACCTGACCGTTGTTCAAATATACAATTTTAGCATCCTCACCACCAATGTCAATGATTGTAGATATTTCGGGATGTACTTTTTTCGTAAATTCAGACGCTGCAATCACCTCCTGTACAAAAGGAATATTATAGCGTTCAGCTACACCCAAACCGACGGAACCGGTAATAGACAATGTGAATTTTTCAGTTGTCAAGATGGAATTCAACTCCTCAAGAAAAGCAGCAATTGCCCCTTTGACATTCGCTAAATGGCGTCTGTACGACGAGTAAACAACCTCTTGCTTGTCGTTCAACACGACTATCTTAGCAGTTGTAGAACCAACATCGAGACCTATTTTAAACATACTTTGAAATAATTTTTCTTCTGTTCCTTCTCTATTTTATTCTAACTCAGCACTTTTTTGTTTATTGTACAAAACAAGTAACGAAAAAAGCCTTTGGCAAAGTTATGAAAAATTTTTGGGAGAGGGCGTGTTTGAGAAGATTTACATTCTTCCCCTTTGCACCAAACCAATCCGTTTCACAATTCCCGTCACTAAAGCATTGCCCATGAGAAAGGCACGGCGTAAATCACTCGCCTCCTTTGTGTGATTGTCGGGAAACATATTTAGTCGTTCTAATTCAATAGGAAGGAGACGGCGATAGCGTCCATCTTCAGTGCGTATGATGTGCTTAAAGAGGGATGGTGCAGCACCTCCCTCACCAGTGATGATGGTGCGTGAGGCACGATCAAGATAGTCGGGAAACGCCATCGCACCCTCACTGTAATTGTACTCAAACCCAGTGTTCTTATTAATGCGCTTCAGCGATTTATACCCCTTCAAATATTCCCATTTCGGCAACTCTTCTTCTGATATGAAAAACTCCTTTGGTACATCTTTTTCTTCCTCCAATATCTCACCCAATGTAATATAATGACCATCATAGACTGGCATCGTGTCAAGCGTAAAAACCTCTCCACCACTCATTACGCCCGAATTTTTGAACGGACTATATTTCATTCCTTTATTGAAATTTTCTGAAACATCCGCTATATCCATTGAAATAGAAAAATGCCCAATGTTTTGTCCTTCCTCTGACAAGAAAAAGCCTTTGCCATTACGCCATTAGACAGCACCCAATCAAATTTGTCATTCTCCAACAAATATTGATTGTGAAGTTTCGTATCTGTTTGGTACGCAACAATATACGTTCTACGGCGACGCTGTGGCATACCATACTCGGCAGCATTCACCACACGCCATTCCACGGTATAACCCAAGTTGGCAAGAGAGGAGAGTATAATCGCAAAATCGCGCCCACGCTGTTTGGCAGGCGAGCTGAGCTGTCGATCCACGTTCTCCAACATCAGATATTTCGGACGTTTGTCTCCCTTCTCCGACAATATGCGGTAAATCTGCCACCAAAGAACACCTTTCTTGCCCTCAATGCCACCCGAACGCTGCAATGTTGTTGCCACAGAATAATCTTGACAAGGAAAGCCACCACACAACAAATCGCTATCAGGAATTTCAGTCGTTGGCACAGAGGCTATGTCCTCGTTGCAGTGTCCTAATGTTCCGAATCGTTGACAATAAATAATGCTTGCATCCTGTCGTTTCGTAGAGGGTTCCCACTGGTTGTTCCACACAGTTTTATATTGTTCTGAAGCACGCTCCAAACCAATACGAAAACCACCAACACCAGCAAAAAGCTCTACCACGCGAATGTCGTCAGCGTTAGTTTGCGCTACTTCTTCGGGAAAAAGAGACAACTCTTTAATACGACTATGAATCGCCCTTGAATATTGAATATTTGGCTCACAAAATACACTATATGTTTCTTCTATTTTATAACTCATTGTCAACAATTTCCTTTACATATTTGGCATTTAACTTATTATCTGTTTCTTTATACACAACAAACAAAAATCTACTTGAAAATAGCTCATAAAGTCTTGAATCTATCCATTCATTGCAATCAAAAATCTCTTGATAATCAATATTCTCAAAAGACATACTCTCTTTTATTGTTCCATGTTTATTGATACGAATCGTCTTCATCATTAAACCCGACTTAATGAATTCTTCTGTCTGATTTACATTAGCGACTTTCTTATTCTTATTGCTTGCTATCGCATTGGCAAGTATGAACAATTTTGCCTTTGATGTTATGGGATTGATGCCTAATTTTTTGCTTATCTCACTATATCTCTTTCCCTGAAATTTTATGAATCTGTTCAGAAGTATTTCATCAACAGAACAATTTTTCAATTCATCAATTGAAAAAAGTGCCTCGTCATCCGATTTTTGCAAATTAAAATTGCAATATGATCCATCTACATTGTGCTTTTTCACCTCTTCCAAAACACGACGCATATAGGAAGTCTTCAAACTCCATGCTCTCCGAGGCGCACCTATCGTATTTCCGTGCTGCACCATTAACGAATCGCCTTTTTGACCTTTGCGACATGCTCCGAGATACATTGTATCTCCTTCCGACAATGTATGAGCCTCCCCCTTTTTTATTTTTGAAACGATCACCTCATAGTCCTGCCGAATTATCAAAAGGTCTTTTTCTGGAATCCTCCAAAGTACAGTGAACAGAAATTCTAAATCAAGTTTGGAAACACCCGATTGATGCAAATAGAACATCAACAACATAACCAAACACTTTTGATAGAAATGCGATTGTTCAAATGTTTTGTTCCAATCTTCTACATAGTTAATCATACAGCAAACAAGCCTCTCTTTTATGAATAATCCTTGTTTGCTAAGTGATTTCTTCAAAGGTGTACATTTCAATTCCACACCTGCTGCATCAAAATCTGCCTCTTGTCGACTATTTGTATCATACCCAAAATATAACTCCTCTACTAATTGTCCTAAGCTTCCCTTCCCTTTGTTTTCTTCTGCATTAGGCGCAAAGTCTCTCAAGCAATGGTTTAATAAACCTTTGCTATAATCAAAAATTGACGTTATATCTTTCTCGTTATATGATTTTCTCAGTACAAACTCACAAATACTCCAAACAAAGATAACACTTCTTACCTAATTCCTTGCTATTTACGCAACTCCTTTAAAAAGCATTTTCGTAACTTCGCAAATAAACTTCATACCTATGCTGCAACAAAAAATCTATGGCAATATCGTTGACATCGTCAGTAAGAAAGTCTTCAGGGGATGTCTCTCTATTCGCGACGGGAAAATAGACTCCATTGAAGAGATTGATTCTACTCCCTCCAAATATGGCTTCATTCTTCCTGGTTTCATTGACTCGCACATCCACATTGAAAGCACTTTGCTGACTCCTGAAAATTTTGCTAAAATGGCTATTCAAAGGGGTACGCTCGCCGTAGTCGCTGACCCTCACGAGATTGCAAACGTCCTCGGTATCAAGGGTATCAAGTTTATGATTCAAAATGGAAAAAAGGTACGCTTCCATTTCTATTTCGGTGCTTCCCCTTGTGTACCCTCCACCTCCTTCGAGACAAACGGTGCCACACTCGACTCTCGCCAAATCATCGAACTTTTGCAAAGCGACGACATCTATGGACTTGCCGAGATGATGAACGTGCCTGGTGTTCTCTTTGGCGACGAAGAGACTATGGCAAAGATTAATGCGTCTCGTCAATTGGGCAAACCTATCGACGGTCATGCTCCCAACGTTTCGGGCGACCAACTAAAACAGTACTTCAATGCAGGTGTCTCAACAGACCACGAATGCACATCTCTTGAAGAAGGTCTGGAACGTATACAGCTTGGTATGAAAGTACAAATTAGAGAGGGTAGTGCAGCATGCGACTTTGAGAAACTATACCCATTGCTTTTCGACTATCCCGAAAATGTTATGTTCTGCACCGATGATAAGTATCCCGACGAACTAAAAAACGGACATATAGACTCGCTCGTAGTTCGATCTATTCAAAAGCGTGTACCATTTTGGAACGCTCTTGAAGCAGCTTGCGTTACGCCTGTCCGCCACTACCACCTCAAACAAGGATTGTTGCAACCAGGAGACGCTGCCGATTTCATCATCGTCAACAACCTCACTGATTTCACAACACAGTCGGCTTTTCTCAACGGCGTTCAAGTCTACACGAAACAAAACGGTATCAATGACGATTTCTTTCTTGACAAAACTCCTCTCCATTCATACCCAAATAATTTCAACGCCTATAAACTACTGCTTGGTGATCTGAAAGTAACCCCTAAATCAGACAAAATGAAAGTCATCATTTCATCTGAAGGATCACTTCTCACTTCAGTTGACATCGTTAGTCCACTCATAAAAGACGGGAATGTTATCTCCAACATAGAAAACGACGTTTTGAAGATGGTTTGCTACAACCGCTACTCAGAGGCTCTCCCTCAAATAGCCTTTATCCGTGGATTCGGACTTAAACGTGGCGCCATCGCCTCTACCATCGCTCACGATAGTCACAATATCATCGCTATCGGAACAAACGACGAAGACATCGTCAACATCATCAACTACCTCGTCGACATCAAAGGTGGATTGGCTGTTACCGACGGCGACAATATACTCGACCTACCTTTGCCTATCGCAGGACTAATGTCTCCTCGCTCAGGCGACGTAGTAGGGGAGCGACATAAAGAACTAAAGCAGTTGGCTAAAAAAATCGGATGCAACTATTCCGCACCATTTATGACCATGGCATTCATGGCTCTGCCCGTCATCCCCAAACTAAAACTAACAGACAAAGGACTCTTCGATGGTATCAAATTTCAGTTCACTGACCTTTTCATAGATCAATCCATCCAACATAAATAGAGTAGGGTAACATAAAAACACATTGTGTCAGTTTTATATATCATATTTTGACTATTTGAAAGAAGACACAATGTGTTTTTAACATTTTGAAAGAAGATTTTTCTTTTTCATTTCTCTGATTCCAATAATCTTCGTACATTTGTGAGCGTAATTTTTACAATTTTTCATTTCGCAACAAAAAAGAGACAAAAATATGGAGGCAAAAATTGGTTTCGACAACGACAAGTACTTGAGTATGCAGTCGTCTCACATTGCCGAAAGAATTCAGAAATTTGGCAATAAATTGTATTTGGAAATCGGTGGTAAACTTTTTGATGACTATCATGCTTCGCGTGTTCTACCAGGGTTTCATCCCGACTCAAAACTCCAAATGCTTCTTAAGCTGAAGGACAAAATTGAAATTGTAATCGCTATCAATGCCGAAGACATTGAATCAAATCGTATGCGCGCCGACTATGGCATCACATACGATGAAGATGTGCTTCGTCTTATCGATGAATTCCACAATGTCGGACTTTTTGTCGGCAGTGTCTGCCTCACAATGTACAACGAGCAACC
The DNA here is from genome assembly GCA_963654355.1 of Bacteroidaceae bacterium. GTDB lineage: Bacteria > Bacteroidota > Bacteroidia > Bacteroidales > Paludibacteraceae > UBA1181. Next base: position 112,615 of record CAVKBM010000001.1, read on the forward strand.
ATCTGCTATCCTCTTTGAAAAGCGCTTGCGCACTCTGGGTATTCCTTTCTACCACCACTACCGTATTGAAGGATACCCTAACAACGTAGAGTTGATTGTCTCAGACAAAGGCTACGGGAAGAATGAATACGTTAAAACAGAGCGTCCTTTGGTGGTTGTTACTGCACCTGGTCCTGGTAGTGGAAAATTGGCAGTATGCCTCTCTCAACTCTATCACGAACACAAGCGCGGCATCGATGCTGGCTATGCTAAGTTTGAAACATTTCCAATTTGGAATATTCCATTGAAACATCCTATCAATCTCGCATACGAGGCAGCAACCGCCGACCTCAACGATGTCAATATCATAGACTCTTTCCATTTAGAGGCATACGGAGAAACAACCGTCAACTACAACCGCGACGTTGAGGCTTTCTCTGTGCTAAATGCCACTTTCGAACTTATCTACGGAAAAAGCCCTTACAAGAGTCCTACTGACATGGGTGTTAACATGGCAGGTAACTGCATCATTGATGATGAGGTGTGTCGCGAGGCCTCTAAACGCGAGATTATCCGTCGTTACTACAAATGTCTTTGTGATAAGAAAAGATACGGTGAAAGCACTGATAATCAAGGAAAATTAGAGTCTCTTATGCAACAGGCTCACGTTAAGGTTACCGATTATCCTGTGGTTGAAGCTGCCCTCTCTAAGGAGAAAGAAACAGGAGGAAAACCTGCAGCAGCCATCGAGTTGCCCGATGGAACCATTGTAACTGGTAAAACTTCCGACCTCTTTGGTCCGCTCTCTTCTGCTCTGCTAAATGCACTCAAGACGTTGGCAAACATAGACGACTCTTTCAACCTGATTTCCCGTCTGGCTATCGAGCCTATTCAAAAACTGAAAACTAAATATTTGGGTAGCACCAACCCTAGATTGCACACCGATGAGATACTCATCGCACTTTCATCATCTGCGGCACACAGCGACTTGGCAGAACGTGCCTTGCATCAACTTCCTAAACTCAAAGGTGCTACTGCCCACACCACAGTTTTAGTTACTAACGTAGATGAACAAACTTTCAAGAAGTTAGGTATCAACTTAACCTGCGAACCTAAATATGAGCAGTCAAGAAGTTACCACAAACATTAGAAGAAGACATTTTATCTAATATCAATTTTTTCAACCCCCTCTCATTTTGTCGAAATGGGAGAGGGTTTGTTTTTCTTATTGAAAAATTATCCTTAAATTTTTAAAAATTACTATTATTGCAACCACTCAATAACTTCATTCCGTATGAAAAAAATATTTATATTACTCATTCTCGCCCCCTGTCTCTTTGCCTGTAAGAAAGATAAAGAACATTATTCCGTTGACTCCGAACTTAACCCATACCTTGACCTATTCCTCAGTGAGGCTGAAAGTCACGGATTTAATTTTGATGTGGAAAAAAATGGATTAATTATGAAATTTTCTGACTTAGAAAGTCCTACCATTGGTCTTTGCACCTATTCCGACCCAATTCTCGTAGAGATTGACAGGACATATTGGAACGATGTTACCCAATACGAAAATTGCGAGGATTTACGCCAAAATGTAGTATTTCACGAACTATCTCATGGACTTCTAAACCGTAGACACGACAATTCAACGCTTAGCAATACAGAGTGGAAATCCCTCATGTGTGGGGGCGACGTTGTTGACGATCGCAGCTGGCAAGTCAACTTTTCTGGTGAAAGAAAACAATACTATCTTGACGAACTTTTCAACGCAAAAACAGCAGAACCATCATGGGCATCCTACGGAGATACTTATAACGGAAGTTATACTCACGTTGTAGATTCTCTTAGACTCTCTAAAAACTACTACAACATTGATAACGACGGCAATGTTTTTCAAATAAGCAATGGTATCTATTACATAAAAATAAACTCAAGCAACAACACATCCATACCCATCAATTCTGTTAGTGTTGATGAAGACTTTTATTATGAACTCAAAATTAAAGGAGATATAACATCCAACGAAGGCAACTGTATCGGTCTTTTTACAGGGTATGATAACAACAACAATAAAAATGCACGCAACTATTTCATTGTTTACTATTCTTCTAATTATCAACAATATAGATGTACAGCTAACAATTCTCTTTGCATGCCAACATTTGCTGAAGTTCTACTCAAAAATGGAGTCTGTAATTTCTCTGATTACACAAAACTTGCCATTGAACGTAAATCTGACGAATTATATTTCTACATAAACAATCAACTCATCTATCGTAACGACTTCGCAGCAGATAAAAAATGTACAAGTTATGGTATAATCGTTCCAGGAAGCAAAACTATCTCAATCTCATCTTGTGCTATCTACAATAACAAAAACACATCTCTGAAAACAACTAATAATCAAGAGTTTACATTCGGAAAACCAGAACCATTCGAATTTTCTAAAACAAACTTCATCAAGTAATACTTATAAGTTTTTATAGTTGACAATAGATATATCACCTTCTTTCATTTCAATCTTTCCAGTATAAACTACTGTGCGACTTTTAACTGTCGCATTCACCCAATTCGGCAGTTTTTTTAATGTTTTTTCAAAAGACGTACTATAAGTCATAGAACTCTTAACTTCAAATGCACTAAGTGTAGATTCGTCTCCTGCCAATATATCTACTTCATTTTGATTGTAATCGAGTAGTAAGGAAATTCCTTGAAAATATGACGCAAAATTGTAGTCTTTCCCGACTGTCGCGGACCAGTAACAGTAATGACAGAAAAATATTTTGCCGCCTCAATAATCGTTTTCTCAAGTTCTCTATGTATATAAAAATCTTCCATTTTTTTATGCAAATTTGAAATGACACTTCAAAATTACATAAAATTAGAAAAAATTATAGAGACTCAAAGTGAACTCTGAATCTCTATAATCTATTAATAAAAAGAATTCTTTATTCCGCCTTTACTTTTCCCTCCTGCATCTTCTTCAACGCATCTACATCATACTTGCTCATATGATTGTTGCGCTTTGGATAGTCAATTGTATAGTGCAAACCTCGACTTTCCTTGCGTTGCATAGCAAACTTTATCACCAGATAGGCTGTGTTGATGATATTTCTTAATTCACATATTTCCTTTGATACGACTGAACGTTGGAACAAGCTTTCTGTCTCTTTGTAGAGCAACTCCAAACGATCGTACGCACGTTTCAAACGAAGATTAGATCTCACAATGCCAACGTATGCCTGCATAATTTGATTCACCTCCTTCTCACTCTGCGTAATCAACACCATCTCTTCATTGAGCGATGTGCCTTCATCATTCCACTCTGGCACCTCTTCATTCCACGACAGACTTGGCAAAAGTCTCAACGAATCTTTTGCGGCCGCATCCGCATAGACAATCGCCTCTATCAACGAATTGGACGCCAACCGATTGGCTCCGTGCAATCCCGTACATGAACATTCGCCAGCTGCATACAAACGATTGATGGTAGTTCGCGCATTCATGTCCACTTTGATACCTCCACAAAAATAGTGAGCCGCTGGTGCAACAGGAATGTAATCTTTTGTAATATCAATACCTAAAGAAAGACATTTATTGTAGATGGTAGGGTATTCACGCTTCGTAACCTCAGGATCTTTGTGCGTTACATCCAAATAAACACATTCATCGCCAGTTTTCTTCATTTCGGTGTCTATAGAACGTGCCACTACATCGCGAGGAGCTAACGAACCACGAGAGTCATATTTCTCCATAAAAGACTCTCCTTCTTTATTGCGTAATATTCCTCCATAACCTCTCATAGCCTCTGTGATGAGGAAAGATGGACGATCACCTGGATGATACAAAGCAGTAGGGTGGAACTGCACAAACTCCATATCATCAACCAATCCTTTCGCACGATAAACCATTGAAATACCATCTCCAGTAGCTACCGGAGGATTCGTCGTTGTCTGATATATATTTCCAATTCCTCCCGTACACATCATTGTTACTTTAGAAAGAAACGTGTCAACATGGTTGGTCTTTATATCCAAAACGTATGCGCCATAACATTCAATGTTAGGCGTGGTATGTTTCACTAACTCGCCCAAATGATGTTGAGTTATAATTTCTATGGCAAAATGCTCTTCATATATATCAATGTTTGGATTGTTACGAACGCGTTTAATAAGACTATTTTGAATCTCCTCGCCCGTATTGTCCTTATGATGAAGAATACGAAAATCAGAGTGTCCTCCCTCCTTATGCAAGTCAAAATTTCCATCCTCTTTCTTATCAAAATCCACGCCCCACTCCAACAGTTGTTTTATTTGTTCAGGAGCACCTTCTACCACTTTACGAACAACATTTTCGTTACAGATTCCATCTCCAGCAATCAAAGTATCAACAATGTGATCCTCAAAATTATCTGTTTTCTTAGTTACTGAAGCGATTCCTCCTTGCGCATAATGCGTATTGGCTTCATCCATATTTGTCTTACACAAGATAGCCACTTTCCCCTTCGCAGCCACTTTCAGCGCAAAACTCATTCCTGCTATTCCAGAACCAATTACCAAAAAATCATATCTCTTTATCATATTCAAATCTATTTATGGTCTGAAAGACAAATTTATATTAGTTTGACCTAAAATGGTGAGTTTTTATTGGTTTTCTGAACTTTCTTTAATTAAAGAAAAATGAGAACACTAAGTTTTGGTGTTCTCATTTTATTATTCTGCTATACAGTATGTTTATTCGTATAATTCATACTTAACAGAAATTACCATTGCATTTCTTACTCTATAATCTATCCATATAAGAGCTCTAACACCATTTACCGTTTTTATACCAATCAGATTATTTTTCTTCAAGGTATTCTTACTATCATCATATATAGCATCTGATGATCTGTCTGGATTTACTACTTGACTTGCTTTTTCAAATGCCTCATCAAACAAATCTACATTATTCGCATTTTCAAATAATTGTTTTTGCGAAGCAGAATCTTCTTTTTGAAAAGAATAAAAAATTATTCTGCTATCACTAGTCTTATGTTTTTTTAATATTCTTACCAAATCTGTATTATTTGGTCCTGCTAAAAAACAATCAGGAAAGTAACTATAGAAATTTATACATGTATTGATTTCATTGTATTCTCCATTTCCAACTATTGCACCAATAGTGTCATACTGTACGAAAGCAAAATCATATTCCTCATTCAAACTTACAGTTTTCTGTAATTCAACATTATACGCTCTACAAGTATCAGAATAAGATTGTATTTCAATACCTTGCACACATACAATTGAACTTGCTTTCTTTGTCTCTACTTTATCTTCTTCTTTCTTACATGAGGTTATGACACACAGAAGAAAAAATAAAATGTATACTAAATTTTTCATATTAATAGAAATTTACTCTAAACTGAAATTTTACTGTACAATCCGTTGGTGTTGTGTGCGGCTTATGAGCATACTTATGCTTTCCTGTCTTTTTATATTTATAGTGTCCATCCGTATACTCCTCTGATAAATGTATTTCTGCGTATCCTACACCTCTATTTGCTTTCAAATCTGTTAATAAATACTCTTTATGACACGGCTCGTATGTATCAAACTCATGCTTTCCTCCACATGAACATGGATCATCCCACTCATACAACTGAGCATCCAAAATTAATTTTGCTCCCTCTATATTAGTGTAATCAATAGAAAATGGCATTTTTTGCTTCGGAGGTAAAACAATAACACTATCTCCTTGCGGAACAGATAATGCGTTTTTTGAAATTGGCAGATTAAAAATATAGAAAGGATCACTCAATACACCATTTTGCAACAAACGAATTGTTATTGTACCACAAACATCATTTTCTCCTTTTTCACCATAGAAATTTTCTGGTGCTATGGACTCGTCTGTAGATTGGCATTTTCTAATCGTGTATTCAGTAGCATTTACTACATTGTTTTCTACTTCTCCTACCTGTTGCTTACCATCCGTTATCACTGGCTGATAAGGATCAACTAACTGGGATACATAATCATCTAATGACCCCAATTCACTCCCATCTTTCTCTTCATCCTTGCATGACAACTGTGTTAATGCAATTAAAAGATAACTAATTACTATTAACTTCTTCATTATTAAAAAAATTATTAAAATACCCTTCGTTTGTTAATTGGCCAATTTTCATAATGAAAAGTGTTGCAAAATTAAACCATTTATCTTTAATAAAATAAATATCAATAAAATCGTATTTAATTTTTATTTTTAGTCTTATTTTATATTTCTTTATTTTATTAATAAAAAGTAATAAAACTTTTAATTTTTTTACTAAAAGCAAATATTCTTCTACAAAGTTATTTATAGAAATTCTTTTTCCTACATTTTTCTATTTAATGCTCTTATGTTACATTCCCCATTGTTTATACCATTGTTGAAAACCTGTAAAATCACTTCAATAAAAAAATAACAACTTTATTTCCATTGTTCATTTCTTTTTATATACACTCCTCATTATAAACTTTGCAACTTTCTTTTCTCTTTTTTACAATCTTCTTTCAACCTATTATAAAGACTCCTCTCCTTTTTTATTTTTTAGTTTTTGTATATTTGTCTAACTATTAACAATGTTAATATAATTCGTAAGTGTCTCATTCTTACATATTTAATTTTGACATTCTATCCATTTTTTTGTGGATTTTTTTTTAGAAATGATAAGTGCAACTGTTTCTTATTTTTTCTTTTAACGTAACTAACAGTCTATTATCCTTATAATTCTTAATCTTTATTTTGTAATGAATTTATAGATATGAATGAATTAGATAATGAATATATGAAAAAAGAGATTCTTCGTTTGAAGAGAGAACGTAATGCTGTCATTATGGCTCACTATTACACAGTTGGCGAAATTCAAGATATTGCAGACTGTGTCGGTGATAGTCTCGCTTTGGCTCAACAAGCTGCCAAAACAGATGCAGACATGATTGTCCTTTGCGGAGTTCACTTCATGGGTGAAACTGCAAAAATCCTTTGTCCAAACAAGAAAGTCCTTGTTCCTGATGTTAATGCAGGTTGCTCACTTGCAGATAGCTGCCCTGCCGAAGATTTTAATGCTTTTATTGAGGCTAATCCTGGTCATACAGTCATCTCATACGTAAACACTTCCGCTGCCGTTAAAGCGTTGACGGATGTGGTGGTCACTTCTTCTAACGCTAAGCAAATAGTAGAGAGTTTTCCTAAAAACGAGAAAATCATTTTTGGTCCGGACCGTAATTTAGGAAATTATATCAACTCTATCACAGGTCGCTCAATGAAGCTTTGGAATGGTGCTTGCCATGTCCATGAAAAATTTTCTATAGAAAAGATTTTAGAACTTAAAAAGGTTTATCCTAAAGCTAAAGTTTTGGTTCATCCAGAATGCCAAGGTCCTGTGGTTAAATTGGCTGACAAGGTGGGTTCAACGGCTGCTTTGCTTAAATATGCGGTTACTTGCGAGGATTGCAACGATTTCATTGTGGCTACTGAAAGTGGTATCTTGCACGAAATGCGCAAGCAGGCTCCTCATAAAAACTTCATTCCTGCTCCTCCTAACGATTCTACTTGTGGTTGCAACGATTGTTCCTTTATGAAACTTAATACTTTAGAAAAACTTTATAACGCACTGAAGAATGGTGAGCCAGAGGTTTTTGTTGATCCTTCTATCATTGAGCGTGCAAAGCTGCCTATTCTTAGAATGTTGGAAATAAGCAAGAAGTTAGGCTTATAGAATTTAGCGTTTTTTTATGGATAATAGTTTGACGTTGAATGATTTGCAAAAATCAGTAGACACTTGGATTAAACAATATGGTGTCCGATATTTTAGTGAATTGACGAATATGGCTTGTCTGACGGAAGAGGTGGGGGAGTTGGCTCGTGTGATGGCTCGCAAATTTGGCGACCAATCTAACAAAGATTCTGACCTTCAATACTCTTTGCAAGACGAATTGGCTGATGTGCTCTGGGTTCTAACCTGCATTGCCAATCAAACTGGTGTCAACTTGACGGAAGCTATGCAGAAGAATATAAAAAAGAAAACAGATCGCGATGCTTATCGTCATATTAATAATGATAAATTAAAATATTAAAAACTATTTATAATAAATAATATCAATGGATCGTTTTGACGAACTTTTTTCTAAATATGATTTTACTGGTTTAGACCAGGAGGTTGTCTCTTCTGAGGTATCTAAAATTATTAATGATAGATTCAAAAAAAATAATGTAAAGTTGGTTTATAGTAAGATTTTGAGTTGCATAGACTTGACTTCTTTGAAATCCGATGATACGGATGAGAAAATATCAAATATGGTAGAGCTTGTAAACAAGTTTGATGATGAATTTGAAATTTTGCCTCATCCTGCTGCTATTTGTGTTTACCCTTCTTTTGTCAGCACTGTAAAGGATACTTTGGAGGAGGATGTGGACATTGCTACTGTAGTTGGTTTTCCTCATTCAAACACATTTGTTGAGGTGAAAATTGCGGAAACAGGAATGTCAGTGTTGTGTGGTGCATCAGAAATTGACGTTGTTATGCCTTTATCTCTATTCTTGTCGCAAAACTATTCTAATGTGTACGATGAATTGTCTGAAATTAAAACAGCGTGCCAGGAGGCAAAATTAAAGGTCATTTTAGAAACAGGAATTTTAAAAGACCCTGTTTTGATAAAAAAGGCTTCTTTGATTGCAATGGTGGCAGGTGCTGATTTCATTAAAACTTCTACAGGAAAGACTTCTGTTGGTGCTACTTATGAAGCTGCTTATGTAATGGCTAAAACAATCAAAGAATACAATGAATTGAACGATCAAAAGGTTGGTTTGAAGGTCGCAGGTGGTGTGTCGGATGTTGAAACAGCAGTTTCTTACTACTCCATTGTTGATGCAATATTAGGTGAGGAATGGTTGAAACCTGAACTTTTCCGTGTGGGTACAAGTCGCCTCACCAACAAATTGATTTCTGCTTTAGCAGGCAAAGAAATAGAATATTTCTAATGTTTGTTTGCAATAGAAACAATAAAAAAGAAGCCATAGCAATTAAGTGTTGGCTTCTTTTTTTATTGTTATGATTTTTAAAATTTTAGTTTTTTCGGTTAATGGTATGTTCCAACATCATACTTAAAGATTCTCTTGTATTGATGTTTTTTATTTTTTCTAATATTTTGTTACATTCTGATTTGAAATAAAGAATACGTTTTTCTGCATATTCTATACCTCCATTGTCAATGCTGAACTGAATGAGTTTGTCAATGTTTTCTCTTGTGAAATTTTTGTTTCTTATAATATCAATATATTTATCTTTTTCTTTATTATTGCTATTTAGTGCATAGAGTAGAGGAAGGGTGATTTTACCTTCTTTGATGTCGTTTCCAACTGGTTTTCCTATCTCCTTTTCTGTTGCAATATAGTCAAAAATATCATCTTTAATTTGAAAGCAGATTCCGTATAACTCGCCGAACTTTCGAAGTATTTCCGCTTCTTCACTTGTACATTGTGTGGATACCGCTCCAGAGTAGGTACAAGTGTCAAATAAAGTAGCAGTTTTTTTCTTGATTACATTGATATACTTTTGTTCGTCTCTATTTATATTTTTGACATTTTGCATTTGAAGAAGTTCTCCTTCTGAGAGTTCCTTTCCTAATTGTGTTATTTTTTTTAAAATTAATAGATTTTCTGTTTGCGTGGCAATAGAAAGAGATTGAGAAAGAAGATAGTCGCCTACTAATACTGAAACTTTGTTATTCCATCGTGAATTTATTGACGCTTGTCCTCTTCTTTCCATACTTTCATCAACGACATCGTCGTGAATCAAACTTGCTGTGTGGAGCATCTCTAAAGAAACAGCGCATCTAATGGTGTTTTCATTTATTTCTCCGACACTTTTAGCTGAAAGAAGTGTGAGCAATGGTCTAATTTGCTTTCCGGTCTTATTGAGTATATGTTTATGAACAGCACTGAGAAATTCATTGTTGCTTTCAAACGCCTCTCTGAATCTCTCTTGGAATATAGCAAATTCTTTCTGAATAGGTCTTTTTATTAACTCAATGCTCGTCATTTTCTGTTTTCAGAATTTTTTGCAAAAGTAGTAATTAATTTCTACTTTTTTGCTTAATATAACTTTGTATAACCCTACTTTTATTCTCTTTACTTTAATCTTTACTATCTTTGTTTTTAGTTACTTTTCGTAAAACCGTTTTGTCAGTTTAATGGAGAAAAAATTATTTCTTATAGACGCTTATGCGATCATCTATCGTTCGTATTATGCTTTCATAAAAAATCCGAGAATTAATTCTAAAGGATTTAACACATCGGCTGTTTTGGGTTTTGTCAATACTTTGGAGGATGTACTAAAAAATTGCAAGCCCACACATTTGGCAGTTGCTTTTGATCCTTCAACACCGACTTTCCGTCGTGAAATGTACCCTGATTATAAGGCTCAACGTCAGGCTACTCCTGAAGATATTCATGCTTCTGTTCCTATTATCAAAGATATTTTGAATGCTTATAATATTAAGATTGTAGAGTGTGATGGTTTTGAGGCTGACGATGTGATTGGAACGCTTTCTTGTTTAGCATCTCAGAAAAATTTTACAGTTTTTATGCTCACGCCTGATAAGGATTATGCGCAGTTGGTAAAAGAAAATGTTTTGTTGTATCGTCCTCAACATGGTTTTGGTTATGAAACTTTAGGTATTGAGGAGGTAAAAGAAAAATGGCAGGTTTCTTCAACGAAGCAGATTATTGATTTGTTGGGTTTGATGGGAGATGCTTCTGATAACATTCCAGGTTGTCCTGGAGTAGGGGAGAAGACGGCAGTGAAAATTTTGCAGGACTTTGGTTCTATTGATAATTTGTTAGCTTCTACTTCTCAACTGAAAGGTGCTTTGAAAACGAAAGTGGAAGCCAATGTAGAAAATATTAAACTATCAAAATACTTGGCAACGATCCGTTTGGATGTTCCAATAAAATTTAACGAAGATGATTTTTTATTGAAACCTGTTTCAACCGAAAAAGTGATTCCAATTTTTCAAGAATTAGAATTTAAAAATTTACTTTCTAAGTTTGGTGTCTCATCTCTGAAAAATGAAAACATTAGGAAAAAAGAGGCTATTCAACTCAATCTCTTTGACACGGATGACACCGATATACCAAATAAAAATTTTCACGCAATTCTCAGCGAGTTAACTTCAGTGTTACACGACTATAAACTTATTGAAAATCAGGAAGATATAGTCAAAATTTTACCATATTTTGATAGTCAGAATTTTTTCTGTTTTGACACTGAAACGACTGGAATTTCACCTTATTTGGACAATTTGGTAGGAATGTCGTTTTCTTTCAAAGAAGGAGAGGCTTTTTTCGTTTATTTGCCTGCTGAGCGTACAAAAGCGTTGGAGTGGCTTCAAATTTTCAAACCTTATTTTGAAAATCCAAATTTGATAAAGATTGGACAAAATATAAAATTTGATATTTTATTTTTGAAATCGTATGGTATTGAGGTAAAAGGTCAGTTGTTTGATACAATGATTGCGCATTATCTTTTACAACCTGAGATGAAACACAATATGGATTATCTTTCTGAAATTTACCTTAAATATAAAACGATAACTTATGAGGAACTATGTGGACCAAAAGGTAAAGGTCAGTTGCCAATTCGTGAGGTTGATCATCAACGTTTGTGCGACTATGCTGCTGAGGATGCTGATATAACTTTAAAACTGAAAAATAAGTTAGAACCACTCATCAAAGAAAATAACCTTGAGTATCTTTTCTATGAAGTTGAGATGCCTTTGGTTTATGTTTTGGTTGATATGGAATGGGAGGGCGTTCGTATTGATGTAGAAGCTTTACACTCTTTGTCAGTAGATTTTACAAAACAGTTGTCTGACATAGAAAGTAAGGTTTATGAGTTGATAGGGGAGAAAATCAATTTGAGTTCTCCAAAGCAGGTAGGTGAATTAATTTTTGATAAGCTAAAATTAGATGAAAAAGCAAAGAAAACTAAAACAGGTCAATATTCTACTTCTGAAGAGGTGTTAGAGTCGTTGCGTGGAAAACACGAGGTAGTTGGTTTAATTTTAGATTATAGAGGAATAAAGAAATTGCTTTCAACATACGTGGATGCATTGCCTGCGTTGATAAATCCGAGGAGTGGAAAAATACACACAAGTTTCAATCAAGCGGTTACTGCAACGGGTCGTTTAAGTTCAAGTAATCCTAACTTACAAAATATTCCTGTTCGTGATGAATTGGGTCGTGAGATAAGAAAGGCTTTCATTGCAGATAAAGATTGCAAGTTAATTTCTGCCGACTATTCTCAGATTGAGCTACGTTTATTGGCACATTTCAGTCAAGATCCTCACATGCTTTCTGATTTTAATAATGGACGAGATGTTCACTCTTCCACTGCTTCTAAAATTTATAAAGTAGAAATGGAAAATGTTACATCTGATATGAGAAGAAAAGCAAAGACTGCCAATTTTGGAATCATCTATGGAATTTCAGCTTTTGGTTTGGCTGAGCGTTTATCTATTTCTCGTTCAGAAGCGAAGTCTTTGATAGATGATTATTTTGAAAGTTATCCTACAATAAAGAAGTTTATAGAAAAATCTATTGAGAAAGCAAAAAACAAAGGCTATGTAGAAACAATGTTTAATAGAAAACGCTATTTACCTGATATAAATTCAAAAAATGCAACTGTACGAAATTTTGCTGAGCGAAATGCCGTAAACGCGCCAATTCAAGGTACGGCAGCCGATATTATAAAAATAGCGATGGTTAAGTTGCATGGTCGTCTTCTGAAGGAAAATCTTCAGTCTAAAATGATTTTGCAGATACATGACGAGTTGATTTTGAATGTACCGTCTTCAGAATTAAATCAAGTAAAATCTATCATAGAAGAAGAGATGCAAAATACTGTGAAGATTTCAGTACCATTAATTGTTGAAGCAGGTGTTGGTAATAATTGGTTGGAGGCACACTAAATGAGTTTTTATAAAAGTAAGACCACTCACAAATAATGATTGTGGTGTTTTTATTTTTATGATTAAATTTTATTTTGTTGTTCCACGTGGAACAACAAAATAAAATTAAGTGTTAATATTTTACTTTAAACTTAGTCTTTCTGCAACCTCATCCAAAATAGTAAATAATTCGTCTTTGGTGTTGGCACGAAGCATTGCAATTTTTGTTTGTCTGAAATTATCAATGTTTTTAAAAATAGGTGAGGCTGCCAAGTGTCTGCGTGAGTGAAGTATACCTCTTTGCTCATCAATACTGTTAATATTCTGTTCAACGTATTTCTTGAGTATGTCTATATAATAGCTAATTTCTCTTTGTTCTAATTTTTTGCCTGTTCTAAGATAATATTTAATATCTTCAAATATCCATGGACGACCAAAACTTCCTCTGCCTATCATCACTGCATCAACACCATATTCGTCAAAACATTGTTTTGCACGCTCGGGTGTTGTTACGTCTCCATTGCCAATAATAGGTATTTTAATTCTTGAATTCTTCTTAACTTCTCCTATTAATGTCCAATCTGCTTCACCAGTGTACATTTGAGATCTTGTTCGTCCGTGAATTGTTAATGCTTCTGCACCACAATCTTGTATTTGTTCTGCTAAGGTGGTAATAATTTTACTTTCATTGTCCCATCCTATGCGAGTTTTCACGGTTACAGGTTTCTTTACAGCATTGACCACAGCTTTTATAATTTCAAGCATTTTTGATATATCTCGTAATAAACCTGCACCTCCACCTTTGCCTGCCACTTTTTTTACTGGACAACCAAAGTTTAAATCTATTATATCAGGATTGGCTTCTTCTGCGATAATAGCAGCATCTCTAATTGGTTCAATATCTCTGCCATAGAGTTGAATGGCTACTGGTCGCTCATTATCATTAATATTGAGTTTACGTTTTGTACTCTCAATATTTCTAATTAATGCGTCTGCTGAAATAAATTCAGAATAGACCATATCTGCACCAAAACTCTTACAAAGTGTTCTGAAAGACATATCAGTTACATCTTCCATTGGTGCAAGGAACAGCGGATATTCTCCAAATTCTATATTTCTTATTTTCATATTTTAATTTTAATGGAGTAAAATTTAAAAATAGAGGAGTGTTCCACGTGGAACACTATAATTTTATATTATTATAAATATCCGATAAAACCGTAAAATGTTCCACGTGGAACGGTACTGTTATTGATTGTTCGGAACTTCTGATGCATCTACTATTTTGTAAAGTTTGTCGGATGGACGAATTTTTTCTGATATTTTAATAGAAAATAAATTACCTCGTTCACAAGATTGAGCAGGTTTACAGTCTACTTGAATTTCATCTGCCTTTAACTCTATTACACCTGTTGTTGGACCAGTGATTATTAAATTATCTCCAATATTCACTCCATATTTGGTTTCTACTAAAAATTCTGCAACACCCAATTTAGAATAATATTTCATTCCTTTGCCAACGTAGACTTTGCGTTTTGTAGCTTCTGAACCATACGTTGCACTCCATTCTCCTAATCGCTGACCTAAATAGTATCCATTCCAAAAACCACGGTTGAATACAGTTTTCAGTTGCTCATTCCATTGCTGAATTTTCTCCTCTGTGAATGTGCCATCAATGTAAGAAAGTATTGCTTCATTATAGCAACTTACTACTGTCTTGACATATTCTGGTCCTCTTGCTCTTCCTTCAATTTTGAATACTCGTACACCTGCATCCATCATCTTATTCATAAAATGTATCGTCTTCAAGTCTTTTGGAGAGAGTAGATACTGATTTTCTACTTTTATTTCAATGTCTCGCTCATCATCAATCAATCTATATCCGTGACGACATACTTGATAGCACGCTCCACGATTGGCTGAGGCATTCAATTCATGCAAACTTAAATAGCATTTGCCAGAAACTGCCATACATAATGCTCCGTGACAAAACATTTCAATTTTTATCAAATCACCTTTCGGTCCACAAATGTTCTGTTCTTGAATGCCTTTCCAAATTTGATTTACTTGTTCCATATTACACTCACGAGCCAAAACAACAACATCTGCATATTGTGCGTAAAACTTCAATGCCTCAATATTTGCAATGTTCAACTGTGTGGAAATATGAACTTCAACACCTTGATTGTAGGCATACAACACAACTGACATATCAGCAGCAATAATAGCACTTACACCAATTTCTTTCGCCGTGTCAACAATCTCGTGCATCAAATCTAAATCGTCATTGTAGGTGACCACATTCACAGTCAAATAACTCTTGATATTATGCTCTTTGCATATTTTGACAATTTGACGTAAATCATCTGTGCTGAAATTGCTTGCAGAACGTGAACGCATATTGAGCTTGTCTATTCCAAAATAGACAGAATTTGCTCCTGCTTGAATGGCTGCCATCAAACTCTCATACGAGCCGACGGGTGCCATTATTTCAAAATCTTCTCTCTTATAATTCATATATTGAATTTTGTCTTTTATTCTTTATTCTCTATTCTGTGAGTCTATCCATATTGTGGTTGGTCCGTCGTTAGTCAACTTTACCTCCATATAGGCTTGAAACTGTCCAGTCTTCACCTCTTTGCCTAAAAGTTCGTTTACCTTGGTGCAGAACTTTTCATACATGGGTTTGGCAAATTCTGGTTTTGAAGCTTTGATGTAAGAGGGTCGGTTGCCTTTCTTCGTTTGTGCCTGCAATGTAAATTGACTTACAACGAGAATTTCACCATTTTCATCTATCACGGATTTGTTCATTACACCATTTTCGTCGTCAAATATGCGAATGTTGACCAACTTGCCTGCCAACCAATCAATGTCCGCTTCTGTATCTCTGTCTTCAACACCGACTAACACCAATAGCCCTTTGCCTATAGAAGACTTTATTTTTCCTTCTATTGTGACAGATGCCTCTGTTACTTTCTGAATCAACATTCTCATACTTTATTTTTTATTTGGTCTTTCGTTTTCATCGGCATTTTCAACAATTTCTTCATTGTTCTCAATTTTATGAAAATGCTGGTATACAGTATTGGCTTTATCTTTTCCAACACATTTTTCTAAGTCTGTCAGATTGGTTTCTTTCACTCTCTTCACACTCTTAAACTCTTTTAAAAGTTTCTCTTGTGTTTTTAAACCAATGCCTCTGATGTCTAATTCAGTTTTTATTTGGTTCTTGCTTCTCTTTTCTCGGTGAAATTTAATGGCAAAACGGTGTACTTCGTCTTGAATGGATCCAAAAAAACGAAATGTTTCATCAGCAGGATCTAATCCTACAACTTGTGGAGGAAAACCAAAAAGCAACTCTTTTGTACGATGCTTGTCATTTTTTGCCAATCCTGCAATGGCAATGTTGAGATGCAACTCGTCTTGTATAACTTCTCGAATCACTTCCATTTGCCCAATTCCACCGTCCGCAATCACTAACTGTGGTAGAGGAGAATCCTCTTCAATCAATCGTGTGTAACGTCGACGAACGACCTCTTTCATTGAAGCGTAATCGTCTGGTCCAACTACTGTTTTGATGTTGTATTTTCTATAATCTTTCTTTGATGGTTTTGCCATTTTGTAAACCACACATGCCGCAACGGCATCACTTCCTTGTATGTTGGAGTTGTCAAAACATTCAATTTGAACGGGCAATTGAGGTAATTTTAAAAGATTTTGAATTGTCTTCAAAAGTTTCGTGGCACGTTGCTCTGGATTGAATTTTTCCATCTGCTTCATGCGGTCAAACCTATATTGCTTCACATTTTGGATGGAAAGATCTAATAGCTTTTTCTTGTCGCCTCGTTGAGGAACAGTGATGGTAACATTGTCCAATTCATAACCAATCTCGAACGGTACTAATATTTCACGAGATAAACTATGAAAACGACTGCGCAACTCTGTGATGGCAGAGGCTAAAATTTCCTCCTTTTCTTCGTCCGTTCTTATTTTATATTCCAACGTGTAGGCTTGTGTAATGGTGCCGTTTGTAACTTTTAAAAAGTTGATGAAAGCGTCATTTTCGTCAATTTCAATAGCAAAAGTGTCGATGTTGGTAAGCATCGGATTGACGATGGTAGAACGAGAATGATATTGAGACAAAATGTCTAATTTGTTTTTCAAAACTTGAGCCTCTTCAAATTTCATCTCGTCTGCCAATTGAAACATTTCTTGCTCTAAATTTTTCTCAATTTCTCCGATTTCACCCTTTAAAATTTGCTTTATCTCACTGATGTTTTTATTGTATTCTTCCAATGTTTGTAAACCTTCACAGCAACCTTTGCATTTTTTGATGTGATATTGCAGGCACACTTTATACTTTCCTTGGTTGATAACTTCGGGAGTGAGATTAAGTTTGCAGTTGCGAAGAGGATAGAGTTGTTCAATCAAATCTAAAATGGTGTGAAGAGCGGGCAGATAGGTGTAAGGTCCAAAGTATTTTGAACCATCTTTTACGATGTTTCGAGTCTTGAAAACTCGTGGAAAATACTCGTTTTTGATGCAGATGGAAGGGTAGGTTTTGTCGTCTTTCAACAAAATATTATAGCGAGGCTGATGCTTTTTTATCAGACTATTCTCTAACAAAAGTGCATCTTGCTCACTCTCTACAACTATATATTTGATGTCTGCAATCTGCTTTACTAAGACGCGTGTTTTGATACTTTGCTGCTCTTTGTTAAAATAAGAGGAAACTCTACGTTTTAATTTTTTTGCCTTTCCAACGTAGATTATCTCACCTTTGTCATTCAAATATTGATACACGCCAGGTTTATCTGGCAATGACAATACTATTTGTTTAAGATGAGAAACCTCCTTTTCCATGTGCTTTTACCTTCCTAAAAGTATGAGCAATATGTTTATGTCGCTTGGAGAAATTCCAGATATACGACTTGCCTGACCAATCGTCTCAGGATCAATTTTTGTGAGTTTTTGTCTTGCCTCGGTAGATAGGGAATGAATCGTAGAATAGTCAAATTTTCCTTTTATTTTGATATTTTCTAAACGATGAAGTTTACTTGCAATCATCGTCTCACGCTCAATGTAGCCTTTGTATTTAATCTTGATTTCTGTGGCTTCTACAATCTCTTCTTTTCTATTCGGAATATCATTAATTGCCGTTTTCAACGCATCTATTCCTTCAGAAAGAAGTTGAATGTTAAGTTGTGGACGAGTGATAAGGTCAACTAATTTGCATCCATTCTTTAATTCGCTTGTGCCTTGCTCCACCAAAAATTGATTGATATGAGAAATCTTGATAGGGTAGTTTTCTACAAACTCTGTCAACCGATTTATTTCTGATTCTTTTGATTTGTATAGATCATAGCGTTCTTTTGAAGCTAAGCCTATTTCATACCCTTTAGGTGTTAATCGTGCATCAGCGTCATCTTGCCTTAACAAAATTCTATATTCTGCACGTGATGTAAACATTCTATATGGTTCGTCAACACCTTTTGTTACTAAATCATCAATTAATACTCCAATGTAAGCTTCATCTCTTCCTAAAGTGAATAGTTCTCCTCCGTTGCAGTTGATATGTGCATTGATACCTGCGATAAGTCCTTGTCCTGCTGCTTCTTCATAGCCTGTGGTTCCATTTACCTGTCCTGCAAAGAAAAGATTGCTAATAATCTTTGATTCTAATGAGTGTTTTAGCTGTGTTGGATCAAAATAGTCATACTCAATGGCGTAGCCTGGACGGTAAATGTTTGCATTTTCCAATCCTTTGATAGTCTTCAAAGCGTTTATTTGAACATCTAATGGAAGGGACGACGAAAAACCATTGAGGTAATATTCTTGTGTGGTTTCACCCTCTGGTTCTAAGAAAAGTTGATGTCTCTCCTTGCCTGCAAAGGTCACAATTTTGGTTTCTATGCTCGGGCAGTAGCGTGGACCAATACTGGTGATTTGTCCGTTGAAAAGGGGAGAGTCGTGTAGTCCTGCTCGTAAAATATCGTGAGTATGTTCATTTGTGTAAGTGATGAAACAACTCTTTTGTTGTAGAGGACGAGGCCTGAAATCCAAAAAAGAAAATTTATGAAAATCGTCTTCTCCTACTTGTTCTGTCATAACAGAGAAATCAATGGTTCTTCCATCTATTCTGACAGGTGTTCCAGTTTTCATTCTGCCTGTCGTTACGCCAAGATATCTTAGTTGTTCAGTTAAACCGTAGGATGCAGGTTCTGAAATACGACCTGCATGGATTTGTGTTCTTCCACAGTGAATCAAACCTGAAAGGAAAGTTCCTGCTGTGATGACGACGGACTTGGCTGTGAAGGTTGCACCCATGGCAGTCTTCACTCCTGTAACAGATTTTTTGCCGTTTTCATCGGATATTAAGAACTGTATCGCAGAGTCTTGCCACATGCTGAGGTTCTCCATATTTTCAAGGATGGAACGCCACTTTTCACTGTATTTTTGTCTGTCGGCTTGAGAACGCGGACTCCACATTGCGGGACCTTTTGAGCGATTGAGCATTTTGTATTGAATGGCAGTTAGGTCGGTAACGATACCGCTCATTCCTCCTAAAGCATCAATTTCTCTAACAATTTGTCCTTTTGCAATACCTCCAACAGCGGGGTTGCAACTCATCTGTGCAATCTTGTGCATGTCCATTGTGATCAAGAGCGTCTGCGAACCCATGCGAGCTGCCGCTGCCGCTGCTTCGCAACCAGCGTGCCCCGCTCCAATCACAATCACATCGTAGTCGAATTTCATATCTCTTCTCAGTTATTACCGAAAAATATACTAACAAGTTATTAAAGACTTGCCAACAACTTATTAACAGATTTTCCACAAGGTGCAAAGGTAAAATTTTTCTTTGATGTAATTTCGCAATATGAAACCGATTTACAACAAGATATTACCTATAAAAGGGTTTGTCGCTATCAATCTCTTTGGAATCATCTTCGCACGCAGGGAATACCGTTTGGGTCAAGTAGAATTAAACCACGAGCGAATCCATACGCAACAGATGATAGAAATGCTTTTTCTGTTTTTCTACTTGTTCTATCTGATAGAATGGTTTATTAAATTAATCTACTATCGGAACTTTATGAAAGCCTATCGCTCCATCTCCTTTGAACGCGAAGCATATACTTTTCAGCGAGACTTGCAGTATCTGAAGAAGCGAAGAATATTTGCATGGAGAAAGTGGGTAAGAATTAAGGTTTGAAACTTGTGATTTTTTTGCTACTTTTGAATTAGTTTATATTGAAAAACATATATGGTATCAGATAGACCTTTAACACATATTGACTGTTTTGCAGGACCTGGTGGCATTTGTACTGGCTTAACGGCAGCGAGATTTAAAACATTAGTGGCGATAGAATATGTTAAAAGTTGTTGTGATACATATATGGCAAATCACCCTAATGTTTATTGCATAAATTCCGATATAAGGAATGTTCAACAAAGTGACTTTATCAAATTTATTCCAGAGGATGGAGTAGATTTAGTGACTTCAGGTATGCCTTGTGAAACATTCAGTATGGCAGGAACCACTTCAAGATCTTTTTATGATGATAGACAGTTTTTATTTCGTGAAGGAATAAGAATAGCACAGTTATCTAATGCAAAAATGATTTTATTTGAGAATGTTCCTGGTATCACAACGAAAACAGTTAGTAAAGATGATAAAAAGTTAATAATCGATGTTTTGAAAGAGGAACTTAATGAAGCTGGATATGGTAACTTTATAGAGGTTAAATTAATGGCAACTGATTATGGGGTGCCTCAAAAGAGACAAAGATATTTTATTTTAGCATCTCAAAATAAAAGAGTGTATCTCTCTGCTCCAGATCCAACTACTAAAATACCTGTCACTGTTAGAGAAGCTTTTGCGGGTCTTCCATCTGTAGAGGCTAATTCAGACATTCCTGCATATCATTACACGAACGAAACTTCTGACTATTCCGAGTTAATGAGAAATTTAGAATTTTGGAATAGAACAGAATTTGCGGATGTGGCGAATCAACTGTCTTATCAGGTACCTATGCGACATAAGGCATGTACGCTTAAAAGATTTGCTATGATAAGGGAAGGAGAAGGTCTAAAATCTCTATTTGAAAGATTAAGTTCAGAAGAAGTAGAAGAATTACAAAAAGATGGAACCCTACCAAAAAAAATATTTTCAAAGAGAAATATAAGATTGTCGTTAGATAAGCCCTCTTTAACAGTTACAAGTCATTGTTTGGATGAAAATATTCATCCTACACAAAATAGAGCTTTAACTGTACGAGAGTGTGCAAGATTACAGTCTTTTCCCGATTCTTATAATTTTTGCGGTGGTCCGTATATGGTGGGGCATGATAATAGAAAGGTTCAAGATAAATATGAACAAATAGGTGATGCTGTGCCACCATTATTAGCGTATGCTTGGGGAAAAAAAATAAGGGAATTACTTAATGATTCTTATTTATAATATGGAAAAGAAAATTTTTGATTATTGTGAAAAAAAGTACAATGAGATTTTTTCTATAGTACAAAAGAAATTGATAAGAGCAACAAAAAGAAAAATATCGGATTTATCGGAACAAAAACAAAATGAAATAGAAAATAAAAGAACGGGTGGCATGGAATGTATGTTCTTTCATATAGCGAGAATGTTGACAGAATCTATGGTATAGACCCTAACTTTAATATTATTAAGGAGCATACTCTGAAAGCGTTTAATCAATGGCATAAAGATAGAATGGGCTTTGTTCAAGATTGGAGAGCAGATTAGAATTCTTATTATTCTCACTCAATTTATGATGAAAGAATTTATTAAATATTTGATTTTCAGAATTTACCAAAATATTTTTCCTCAAAATATAGCCTATTACCAAAATTTAAAATCATTTTAATGCCTATTACCGAAATATTTGTTGTAGATGAAATCTTTATTTGACTAAAAATTCTCCCTTTCTTCCGATTTTTTCTACCTCTCCCTTTCTACTTCTTTCTACTTTTGTAGCATTCAGTTACACATACACTTATGTCTATTTATCTATGAAAAACAATTGTCTAAAAAGTTTAATTCTGTCGTTGCTTTTGTCTTCAACTTTTTCGGCTGTCGCTGAGATTTTTGTTGATATAGACAAATCTGGCAGAAACTCAAGCGAGGTTACTGAGACTGGCTATACGGCTTGGACTCCAGATGTTTCAAATACGCTTACCGTATCGGGGGTTACTTTCAAGATGACTTCGGATGCAAGCTCTGGTTCTTTGTCTACCAACTGGTATAAGGCGGGCGTGCAGTCGCCTTCCTATGCTCGGTTGGTGTGCGACTGTGCTTACATCAAAGATTGTACTTCAAAAGATGCGGCAATTGTCCTTGAAATTTCGGGTCTTTCTGCAGGTACACATACGCTACTCTCCTATCATAACGCGGTCGATGATTTCAGTTCATCTACTCTTTGTAGCATGGACATTTATGTGGATGGCAAAAAGGTGCTATCTAATATTGAACCTACAAAACGTGCGATTTCAACGGCAGAATCAAAGACTGCCTACATATCTTTTAACGCTACAGATGGAAAGTCTGTTACTATCAAATATGTGGTCAACACCTCTTCTTCAGTCAACACTTACAATGTCTATTTGAACGGTTTCGCTTTGGATGTGCCAAACGCATCGGATCAGGCTTCTGCTCCGTCGCCTTCTAATAACGATAAACACGTGGATGCTGATGATGGTAAGACGTTAATGCTCTCTTGGACTGCGGCTTCGTCTGCTAAATCGCATAACATCTATTTCGGAACGGATAGTGCATCTGTTGCTTTTGCGTCTCCTTCTTCTGATCTATATAAAGGAAATACCTCTTCTGCATATTACTCTGTGTCAAATCTTTCTTGCAACAGTGTTTACTACTGGCGTGTGGATGAGGTAACTTCAAGTGGTTCAGTTACGAAAGGTACTGTTTGGAATTTCCGCCCTCGTCGTTTGGCATTTCCTGGTGCTGAGGGTTATGGAAAATATGCTACGGGTGGTCGTGGAGGAAAGGTTGTTTATGTTACAAATTTGAATGATGATGGTGAGGGAAGTTTTCGCCAGGCTATCACAAATGAGATTGGTCCTCGTACAATCGTTTTTGCTGTTTCTGGTGTCATTGAGCTGAAATCTCGATTGACTTGTTCTTCGGATTATGTTACAATTGCTGGTCAAACCGCTCCTGGTCGTGGTATATGTATCAAAGCTGCTCCTTTTGGTGTAGGTAGCGAATCTATTTGCCAATTTATCCGTGTGCGCTTGGGTAGTGGTGATACTTACGATGGGTTAGGTATGGCTGGTGCGAAATATTCTATTACCGACCACTGTTCTATTGGTTGGACAATTGATGAAGCCTTTAGTTCTCGAAATGCTAAAAATATGACGTTACAAAAAACGTTGATTTCGGAAGCATTGAATATTGCTGGTCATAAAAATTATCCTGAAGGTACGGGTCACGGCTACGCCGCTACCATAGGTGGTGACGTTGGCTCTTTTCATCATAATCTTTTGGCTCATAATTATGGTCGTAATTGGTCTATGGGTGGTGGACTTGATGGAAATGGCTATTATGCAGGTCGTTTGGATATTTTCAACAATGTGATTTACAATTTTGGTGGTCGTGTAACTGATGGTGGTGCGATGGAGGTTAATTTTGTTGGCAATTACTACAAAAAAGGTGCAGCTTCAAAATTGAATTATACGCTTTCTGCTGATCTTGAGGGTGCGGGTAAAGGCTATCAGGCTTACTATTTCCACAATAATATTCTTCAAGAAAAAGATGGTTCTTACATTTACGATGGAACAAACGACGAGTGTGGACGACAATACACACTTTCCAACGGACAGCAACTAACTTGGAATGTTTGGAATTCAAATCCTTTCTTTGAGTCGCAAGCTACGATAGAGTCTGCTCAATGTGCCTACAAAACGGTGCTTTCGGATGTTGGTTGTAATATGCCTGTCTTTGACGATCATGATGTTCGTATGGTTAACGAAACTTTGAATGGAACATACTCATGTACTGGAGCAAAGACAAATTTGGGCGGTATCATTGATGCTAACAGTGAATCAAAAGAGGGCGATTATAGTTATTATATTTCTGAAACTCGCCCTTCTGATTTTGATTCCGATTTGGATGGTCTTCCTGATTGGTATGAGGATGTGATTGAAACAAATAAAAATTCTGCTTCAGGAGATTTCTCTGATGCTAATGCCGACCCAAATGGAGATGGATACACAAACTTGGAAGATTATCTTTACTATATGTCTGTTCCTCATGTTGAGTTGGAAAAAGGTATTTCAAAAACATTCAATTTGACCGACTATTTTATAGGATTTTCAAAAACATCTCCGTCTTACTCTGTTGCTGAAAATTCTTCAAATTTGACTATTTCAATTAATGGTTCTAAATTAACGGTTTCATCGGAGAAAGGCGGTGTCTATTACTACAAGGTGAAGGTAAAAGATAATCAAGGCGATGTGATGACTCGGACTTTCGCTGTTTATGTTGAGGGTAGCACAGAAACTCGCGACCCAGTGGCAGCTGTCTATACGAGCGAGTCAACTTATTTTATCGCTCCGAATCCTGCAATAGACGATGCAAGATTGTATATTAAATCCGACCAACCATTCTCTAATTGCCAATATTCAATTTTTAATATTCAAGGTATCATCGGTGAAATGGGAACCTTTAATTTAACATCAGGTGAAAATATCGTTAATCTAAATTTTTCAGATTATCTCGAAGGAATTTATTTTGTTAAGGTTACGACACCATCTTTTACAAAATTCGTAAAGGTACTTGTAAGAAGGTAGTGTAATTTTTATTTCTTGAATAAAACTCATAGACTGTCTTTATTAGTCTATGAGTTTTTTTTATTACTTATCTTTGTAACTATTCAAAATAAAAATATAGTGTGTATGAGAAACAATAAGTTTTATTTGGGTGGTGTTAACGTGTTTTCTGCCATAATTTTTTTACTAACGGCGTGTGGTGGAAACGCAAACAATGACAAGACAACGCAGATTGATTCCGAGGGTGTGATTGTGGAAGACTCATTAAAAAATTCGGTGATTGAAACAGATGTTTCAGTTGAATCTATCGTAAATAATAAGCAGAAGACCGATTTTCAGGGTATATTCTCTGCTGAGGTTCAACCTAATGGATCTGTCTATGTTTCGTTCAATGACGAAAAAGCAAAAAAAGCTTGCGAAAAAATAGGAATACCTTATAGAACGGGAGCAAGTCCGTATTTAGTTGAGGATTTAGATGGCAAATGTGTTGAGGTGTTGGCATCTAACCCAGGAAATGGCGATAATTGGATGCTTTATATGCTCAAGGAGGATGGTCACATTGCAATATTAAGTTTGATAGATGCGGTTTCAACGGGAAGTTTTGCCTGTAGTGGAAACTTACATGGGTTTGAGAATGTTATTGGTTTCAAAGTCTTAACAGACGAGAGTGCGACAGGTGTCTATGCGGTCTTGCAATAGACAAAAAGCCTCGCTATCGTTAGCGAGGCTTTTTGTAGTTATTGTCTGATGAAAGCATGTTTCAGGGTGTAACGATATTATTATAATATTTATCTAACAATTCTACCTGTGCAGAAAACCATGTTTCCAGATTGTTGAATTGCTCCTCGTGTGATGTTTTTAGATTCCATTTCTGTTCATCTCGCTCCATTGCGCAATAGAGCTGTGCGTAGTAATTCTCAATTTTGGTATATATTTGTGGAATAAGATTGGTTTTTATTTCATTCCATCTTGCTTTAAAATCGTCAACAAATGCCTGTTCATAGAAGAGTTGGGTGAAGAATGGACAAACTCCATTGTTATTGGTTGCTACATTATAATTGATTGTTTCTGTTTGCTGACCTGGTCGCCCGCCTCCCCAGCCACCTCCTCCCCAACTGCTGCCTGAGGTGGTTTTAGTAACTAATAAAGATCCGTTTTCACCGAAGTATTTTCTACTGGTGTACATGTCTGTCCAGTCAAAATCAAAGCCTCCATCAAAATCCCAAAGAGGACCCATGTGCCATAAACTGTCCTTCTCTGTGTAGCGGTAGAGAAACATACTGCGAGGGGCTTGCAACTCCACGTTATAAACCAAATCTTGGATAATCAGATAGTCAATAAAGCTCTGCATATCCATGATTTTCTTTACCTCTGTGTATTTATGCTGTGCGATTAGGTCTGCTAAATTCTTGAACTCTGTCTTCACCTCTTCTTTTCGTGTGTCTGTCAACAATTCGTCTTTCGGATATTTGATGCAAACAGGAATCTTGCTTGAGAAAGAAGTATTATAAAAATTATCGGTTGCATCGGGTGATTCCGAAGGTCCGTCGTCAACGTCCAAAGAAAGGAGTATACCTGTGGAATCTTTCACTTCTACTCGGTTCTTTCCTTGCTTAATTTGTTCAGTTAGAAGGTAGAGACCCTTATACTCTCCGTTAAAATATACTTCACAAAAGCGAGAGTGGCAATTGAAATCTAATCCGACGTAGTCGCCCATTTCAAAAACCATCGCATTCATCAGATATGTAGGGTCGCGGTAGTTCGCCAAGAGAGCAAAGACTTTTGCCTTCTTTAATCCTAAAAGTTTGCTTTTCTTATCTAATTTTAAACGGTATGGCTTTTTGTCATACCAAAGCCAGGTGGAATTTCCTCGCCCTCGTATTTGCGCTGTTAAAGTTTCCGTGTCATCAAACATGTCATATCCTTTGATGGTTACGGTACAGTTTGTGTATTCTTCTCGCAAAATGGAATCGTTTTCTGCTTCAATGAACATTTCTGCTACTTTGCATGTGTCGCCAACAACGATACTGTCAATGTTCGCTTTGGCAATCTTGTAAAAAGCATTGTTCTTAAACTTCAGATCTACAGTGTCGTTGATTAACAGCATTGTATCTACCTTCGTATGTTCGTAGACATTGTATTTACCATCGTTGCGGTAGAAATGAAGTTCTGTTCCCATTGCTAGGATAGCCGTTGCACTGACCACTGTTGCCAGCAACGTTTTCTTCAAAAATTTATTCATGGTAGTAAATTTGTGTTTGATAAAATTTTTTATTTCTTCTTGAATAGTTGTTTCAAACGATATCTTCGCTCACGTTTGAACCATTCTATATTTCTATATTTCATAATTAGTTCGACGCACGTTTTTTCGTCGTATCCCATTGCTTCAGCGTATGCTTTACCTGCTGTTTTGAAGAATATGTCAGGCGCATACATTCTGCAGAAATTCTTGCAGCCTGTTTTCATATCTATTTTGCAGAATTTCATTCTGTTGATGTCAATGATAGAAAAATCAAAGGTTCCATTGTTATTTTTCTTATAAAGAATGTTACCTGGAGAATAGTCTATGTGGAGTATGTTTTTCTTGTGAAGTTCTGCAGTGAATTTACCGAACGCGATAGTTAAGTCTTTGATTTTTTCAAAATCTTTTTCTTCAGAAGCAATGCGCATGTTGCCGTCTAATGGTGTGTGTAGGCAGATGAAAAATGATCGGTTTAGAAGTCCGTAACTTTTTTCTTCGATGAAAGCGACAGGTTCGGGTGTCATTATATTTTTGGAAATAACCTTTAAAGCATACTCGTAAGCACGTCGTGCTTTAGTCTCCCTGAAAAAAGTATATGCAATTTTGTTAATAAAGATAGGTACTTTATACGATTTTACATTGAGGGAGTAATGGATTCCTTTCCCTTTATCCTCCACATCATAAATCTTGATTTCGTTTCTTGCCTTGTAGATAGTTATTCCTTCTTTTTCAAAGATGTATGGAATGCTATGAATGAACGATGAAAGCGCAGAATATTTTGGATTTATAACGATTTTCATAGAAAACTGATTTTTTAGAGAAACAAAAGTAACTTAATTTTTATGAAATCAAGTGTAAGAGTTAAACTTATGAGTTTGAAGAAGACATAGCAAAGTGTCAAATAAAGCGAAAAATCTCAACAAAAAGATTTCTCTCAAAGTTAAAGGATTCTCAAAAATCTTCTTATTTTCGCAATAGATTTTAAATCCGAAATTTTTCTAATTTTGTAGATTTGAAAGTGTTTCCTTATATCCTATATGTTGATGTGGGTTTTATTTTGCATTGAAGAAAACTATAAACATAAAAATATTCATTTAAATTCAAAAACTTATGTGGTTAATTGATTCATCCATTGGGAGAAAGTTGATTATGAGCATATCAGGACTTTTTCTCATTCTGTTTCTGATTTTTCACATGTCGATGAATGCCGTCGCCATTTTTAGCGGTGATGCGTACAACATGATATGTGAGTTCTTGGGTGCGAATTGGTATGCGTTGGTAGGAACGGCTATTTTGGCGGCTGGCGTCCTTGTTCATATCGTTTTCGCAACTATTTTGACACTTCGCAACCAAAAAGCTCGTGGTGATCAACCGTACGATTGCCATAATTTACCATCTGAGGTTGAATGGGCTTCTCGTAACATGTTCGTGTTGGGTTTGATAGTTGTTTTAGGTTTGATTCTTCATTTGACTCATTTTTGGGCTAAAATGCAATTGCCTGAGATTATGGGAGCAACAGCAGCGTACGAAGGACAATTTGCTGATGGTGTTGCTTTGATTAAGGCTACGTTCTCGAATCCAATCATCTGCATCCTCTATCTTGTTTGGTTTGCTGCTATTTGGTTTCATTTGACCCATGGATTTTGGAGTGCGTTCCAGACAATCGGTTGGAACAATCAAACTTGGTATCCTCGTTTGAGATGTATTTCAAATATCGTTGCGTCTGTTATCTTCATCTGCTTTGCCGCTGTTGTCGTAGTTTTCTACGTTAAGGGTCTCATTGGCTAATCAGTAAGACCAAGGAAATAGATTTTAATAGAAAAAAAGATATTAATTGATTATGGCTGAAATAAATTCCAAAATTCCACAGGGTCCGTTGGCGGAAAAGTGGACGAACTACAAGGATCATCAGAAATTGGTGAACCCTGCAAACAAGCGTAAATTGGATGTGATTGTCGTTGGTACTGGTTTGGCTGGTGCTTCGGCTGCCGCTTCTTTGGGTGCGCTTGGTTTCAACGTGTTGAACTTCTGTATTCAGGATTCTCCTCGCCGTGCTCACTCAATCGCAGCACAGGGTGGTATCAACGCCGCTAAGAACTACCAAAATGATGGTGACTCTATTTATCGTCTCTACTATGATACGATCAAAGGTGGTGACTATCGTGCTCGTGAGGCAAACGTTTACCGCTTGGCTGAGGTATCTAACAATATTATCGACCAATGTGTCGCTCAAGGTGTACCTTTCGCTCGTGAATACGGAGGTTTGCTTGATAATCGTTCTTTCGGTGGTGCGCAGGTTTCTCGTACTTTCTACGCTAAGGGTCAAACCGGTCAACAGTTGCTTCTTGGTGCGTATTCAGCATTGAGTCGCCAGGTTAAGAAGGGAACTGTCAAATTGTTCACTCGTTACGAAATGTTGGATGTTGTCCTCATCAAAGATAAGGATGGCGTTGATCGTGCAAGAGGTATCATCGCTCGTAACTTGATCACTGGAAAGATCGAGCGTTTCTTCGGACACGCTGTCGTTCTCGGTACTGGTGGTTACGGAAACACTTACTTCTTGTCTACTAACGCAATGGGATCAAACGGTTCTGCTGCTGTTCAGGTTTACAAGAAGGGAGCTTATTTCGCAAACCCTTGCTACGCTCAGATTCACCCAACTTGTATCCCTGTTCACGGAGATATCCAGTCAAAGTTGACTTTGATGTCAGAGTCTCTTCGTAACGATGGTCGTATCTGGGTTCCTAAGAAGAAGGAAGACGCAGAGAAATTGCAGAAGGGTTTGATTGGTCCTAATGATATTCCAGATGAGGATCGCGACTTCTACTTGGAGCGCCGTTACCCTGCATTCGGTAACTTGGTGCCACGTGACGTTGCGTCTCGTGCCGCTAAGGAGCGTTGTGATGCTGGTTACGGTGTAAATGCGACAGGTTTGGCTGTATTCTTGGATTTCAAATATGCTATCCAACGTTTGGGTAAGGATGTGGTTTCTCAAAAGTACGGAAACTTGTTCCAAATGTATTACAAGATTATGGACCACGATCCATACGAGGAGCCAATGATGATTTTCCCTGCTATTCACTACACAATGGGTGGTTTGTGGGTTGATTATGAATTGATGACATCAATCAAGGGATTGTTCGCAATCGGAGAGGCCAACTTCTCAGATCACGGAGCAAACCGTTTGGGTGCTTCTGCATTGATGCAAGGTTTAGCTGATGGTTACTTCGTATTGCCATATACAATTCAAAACTACTTGGCAGACCAAATTCAAGTCCCACGTATGAGTACAGATCTCCCTGAGTTCGTTGAGGCTGAGAAGGGTGTAAATGATCGAATCAAGAGATTGATGAGCATCCACGGAAAACGTTCTGTTGACTCTATCCATAAAGAATTAGGTCACATTATGTGGGAGTACGTTGGTATGGCTCGTACAAAGGAATCATTGGAAACTGCAATGAAAAAAATCAAGGAGTTGAAGAAAGAGTTCAATACCAATCTGTTCATTCCTGGTAAGTCAGACGATTTGAACACAGAGTTGGAAAAGGCTCTTCGTTTGGAAGATTTCCTTGAGATTGGTTACTTGATGTCTATTGACGCTTATAATCGTGAAGAGTCTTGTGGTGGACACTTCCGTTCAGAGCACCAAACCGCTGAAGGTGAGGCTTTGCGTCATGATGACAAATTCTCATACGTTGCCTGCTGGCACTACACGGGTGAAAACCAAGATCCTGAGTGCTTCAAAGAGGCTTTAGATTATGAGTTCACTGAACGTAAAACACGTAACTATAAAGAATAAGTCGTATGGATAATACTATAAGTTTCAAATTAAGAATTTGGCGTCAGAGAGGTCCTAAGGAGAAGGGATTCTTTGAGGAATATGATATGAGTAATATCTCCACCGAGATGTCATTCTTGGAGATGATAGACGTGTTGAACGAACGTTTGGTCGGCGAGGGCAAAGAGCCTGTTGTGTTCGACCACGACTGCCGCGAGGGTATCTGCGGTATGTGTTCAATGTTTGTTAACGGACACCCTCACGGACCTGATGAGGACGTTACAACTTGTCAGTTGCACATGCGCAAGTTCAAGGATGGCGAGACTATCACTGTGGAACCTTGGAGATCAGCCGCTTTCCCAGTAATCCGCGACTTGATGGTAGACCGTTCTGCTTACGATAAGATCATGCAAGCTGGTGGTTACATCTCTGTTAACACAGGTGGTGTTCCAGATGCCAATGAAATAGCTATTCCTAAGCCAATCGCAGACGAGGCTATGGACGCTGCTTCATGTATTGGTTGTGGTGCGTGTGTTGCCGCTTGTAAGAACGGATCAGCAATGTTATTTGTTTCTGCAAAAGTTTCGCAGTTGGCACTCTTGCCACAAGGTAAGATTGAGGCTGCTCGCCGTGCTAAGGCAATGGTTGCTAAGATGGACGAGCTCGGATTTGGTAACTGTACAAACACTCGTGCCTGCGAGGCTGAATGTCCTAAGAACGTTTCTATCAGCAACATCGCTCGCTTGAATCGTGAGTTCTTGTGCGCTAAGTTGAAAGACTAATACATCAAGATAGTTAAGTGAAAAGGGGTGGATTTATTCCACTCCTTTTTTGTATTTTTCCACAAATCACCGAACAAAATCATCACAAACAACCGAAAAAATAAGGGGTTGTAACGCATTAAAATAAAATTTCCATAAGATGTTCGAAAGATTAATGAAAAACCTATTAACTTAGTAGGTTGGTTTGATTATAAGTTCTACATTTGCAAAAAAAATATATATGAAAGTTTCAACACGAGGTAGATACGCACTTAGAGTGGTCATTGATTTGGCGGAACAGGGTACATCGTCGCCTGTTAGGTTAAAAGATATTTCAGAAAGGCAAGAAATCTCTCTAAAATATCTTGAATCTATTATGACGCTCCTATCAAAAAATAATATTGTTGAAGGTTTATCGGGAAAAGGTGGAGGATACAGACTGACACGTAATCCGGCGGACTATTCGGTGGGTGAGATTCTTCGGTTGACGGAGGGTTCGTTAGCTCCAATCGCATGCTTGGATCCTGGAGCAAAGCCTTGCGAGCGATTAGCAGGATGTCGTACGATTGGTATGTGGACAAAACTCAACAACCTCATTAATGATTATTTAGACAGCGTAACCATCGCAGATTTGATGAAAGAGAATTACACGACAGATCTTTATGTGATATAGTGCGTTTGACATGGGAATTTAGGGATGTTTGCAACCGAGTTGCATAAAGATGGGATTATCTTTGCGACGTAATTTGAAAAATCTATGAAGAAAATGAAATATGTATTCTGGTTGGCGGCATTGTTTCTAATTAGTTCGTGTGGCAATAAATCGAATGAGCATAAACACGAACATACGGAAGAACATGAAGTTGATTATCATCACGAAGAGGAGGAATATGAGCATGACCATGAGGGACATCATCACGAAGATAGCGAAAAACACCCCGATGGCGAAATCACATTCACGCTAGAGCAGGCGAAAGAGGCAGATCTTCAGTTGGAGGAGGTGAAACCACAATCATTTTCGCAGGTGATTAAGGCAAGTGGGAAAATCATTTCGGCAACCAATGATGAAGTTTCTTTGGTAGCGTCGACTAACGGAATTGTAATGTTTGCAAGTGGTGATTATGCAGAAGGAAGTCCGATGAAAGCGGAGCAAATTTTCGCATACGTCTCTGCGAAGAATGTAGCAGTTGGCGAGACAACGCAAAAGCAACGCATTGAAATGGAGAGTGCGAAAGCAGAGTACGAGCGTATGAAACAGTTGCTCAGCGATAAGTTGGTAACGATGAAAGAATATAGCGATGCGAAGTTGAGATATGAGCAGGCACAGGCAGCGTATGTCTCTTTGGCAGGCAATGTTTCAGACAAGGGCATCGCTATAAAATCTCCGATGAAAGGGTACATAAAAACGATTTTGGTACAGTCGGGCCAGTATGTCGAGGTGGGTACTCCGTTGGCAGTTGTTACGAGGAATAAATC
Source organism: Bacteroidaceae bacterium (assembly GCA_963654355.1). Taxonomy (GTDB): domain Bacteria; phylum Bacteroidota; class Bacteroidia; order Bacteroidales; family Paludibacteraceae; genus UBA1181. Next base: position 145,633 of record CAVKBM010000001.1, read on the forward strand.
GTTGCAGTTGCGTGTGGACGTACCTGAGCGCAACTATGCTGAGTTGGGCAATATTCGAAGTGCCAATTTCAAAGTGAGTTATGATTCTCGTTTGTACGAGTTGAGTAAGTTGGGTGGCAAGATGTTGTCGTACAGCAGAATTGCCTCACAGGGTTCTGGAACGGTGGCAATGACTTTTGAGTTTTATAATGTTGGGGGATTGATGTCGGGTGCATATGCGGAGGTTTACTTGTTGGCTGCACAACGTGAGAATGTCATTTCTGTGCCAGTTTCTGCCTTGTGCGAGTCGCAAGGATTGTTTTTTGTTTTCGTCAGACATAAGAATGAGTGTTTTGTTCGTCGGGAGGTGAAATTGGGTCAAAGTAACGGTGAAAGGGTTGAAATTTTGTCTGGTCTTACGGTTGGCGACAATGTCGTTACGAACGGAACGGTGCAGGTGCGACTCTCAGCGAACACGGCGACCATTCCAACGCATAATCATAATCATTAGAGGAGGAGACGGATTATGTTGAACAAGATAATCAAGTTCTCGTTAGAAAATCGGTTGGTTGTTTTGATAGGTGCCGTTTTGCTGATGTTGGCAGGATTGTACACGGCAAAGACGATGGAGGTGGATGTCTTTCCAGATTTGAATGCGCCTACTGTTGTGGTGATGACGGAAGCCAATGGAATGGCGGCAGAGGAGGTGGAACGATTGGTTACTTTCCCGATAGAAACGTCAGTTAATGGAGCGACGGGTGTGAAACGTGTGCGTTCCTCGTCGACTAACGGATTTTCCGTAGTTTGGGTGGAATTCGACTGGGGAATGGATATCTATATTGCTCGTCAGATTGTGTCGGAAAAGCTATCAATGGTTTCGGAGTCGTTGCCAAAGGGCGTCGGCAATCCTACCATGGGGCCACAATCTTCCATCTTGGGCGAGTTGTTGATTATCAGTATGACTTCTGATTCTATCTCGTTGGAAGATTTGCGGACGATGGCAGATTGGACGATTCGACCTCGACTTTTGGCTACTGGAGGTGTGGCTCAGGTGGCAGTGATGGGTGGAGATGTGAAGGAGTATCAGATATTGCTGCATCCTGAAAGAATGAGAAATGCCAATGTATCGTTAGACGAGGTGATGGGGGCAACGAACGAGATGAACACGAATGTTTCGGGAGGTGTCTTGTATGAATATGGCAACGAGTATGTGATTCGTGGAATTCTTTCAACTAATGCGATAGAAGATTTGCAGCGTTCGTTGGTGAAACAAGAGAATGGGCAGACAATCCTATTGGGTGATATTGCCGAGATCAAAACTGGGCCGAAGACTCCTCAAACGGGTGTAGCCTCTTATCGTGCAAAACCTGCCGTTCTGCTCACTGTTACAAAACAACCGAATGTCAGTACCACTGATTTGACGGAAGAAATTGAAAAATCTTTAGAAGATTTAAAAAAGACGCTCCCATCGGATATTTCTATCAAAACGGATGCTTTCCGTCAATCTAAATTTATTGATAGTTCTATCAATAATATTAAGGAGTCTCTAATCGAAGGTTCTATTTTTGTAGTTGTCATTCTTTTGTTATTCTTGATGAATATCCGCACGACGGTGATTTCGCTGTTGACAATTCCGTTATCGCTGTTGGTAACGCTCTTGGTGTTGCATTGGATGGAACTGACCATCAACACGATGAGTATCGGAGGTATGGCGATTGCGATTGGATCGTTGGTGGATGATGCGATTGTTGATGTTGAGAACGTCTATAAGCGACTGAAAGAAAATCGGATGAAACCGATAGAAAATCAGTTGCCCGTGATGAAAGTGGTGTTTGAGGCATCGCAGGAAGTGCGTCTGCCTATCTTGAACTCGACGTTAATCATTGTGGTTAGTTTTGTTCCGTTGTTCTTCTTGAGTGGAATGGAGGGACGAATGTTGAAGCCGTTGGGAATCGCTTTCGTGGTGGCTTTGTTCGCCTCTACGGTTGTCGCCTTGACATTGACCCCTGTATTGTGTAGTTTCTTGCTAAAGAATGCGGGTACAGATGGGAAAAAAGACTCATGGGTAACGAAACATCTTCGTAGTGTTTATCAGAAAGCATTAAGCTGGTCGCTCGATCATGGTAGGGCAGTTCTTTCGGCTACGACAGTGGCTTTGGTGGTTGCTTTGATTATGTTCTTCAATTTCGGACGAAGTTTTTTGCCGTCGTTCAACGAGGGTTCGTTAACGATTAATATCAGCACGATGCCTGGCGTTTCTTTGGTGGAATCGGATAAAATTGGAAGACAGGCGGAGGAAATCTTGTTGTCTGTTCCAGAAATTACGACGGTGGCACGAAAGACGGGTCGTGCTGAATTAGATGAGCATGCGTTGGGTGTGAATGTGTCAGAGATAGAAGCACCGTTCGAGTTGAAAGATCGTTCAAAAGATGAGATGTTGGCAGAGGTACGACGGAAGATGAAACAGTTGCCTGGCGTGGCAGTAGAGATTGGTCAGCCGATTTCCCACCGTATTGACGCAATGCTATCAGGAACGAGGGCGAATATTGCTGTGAAGGTTTTTGGGTCGGATTTGAATAGACTCTTCCAAATTGGTAACGAAATAAAAAATAAGGTTCAAAAAGTAGATGGAATCGCTGATTTAAATGTGGAGCAGCAGATTGAGTCTCCTCAGTTGAAAATTATTCCACGAAGAGATTTATTGTCGAGATATGGAATCACTACGGCGGAGTTTGCTGAGAACGTGCGTGTTCTGTTGGGTGGCGAGGTCGTCTCGCAGGTGTATGAAGGTAATCGGGCTTTCGACTTGAAAGTGAAGGTAAGGGGTGAGAGTAGGGAGAGCATCGATGACATTCGTTCGCTTCTGGTGGACACCAAAGAGGGGAAGGTGCCGTTGGAATATGTTGCCGAAGTAGTTTCTTCATCGGGTCCGAATACGATTAACCGTGAGAATGTTTCTCGAAAGATTGTCGTTTCTGCCAATGTCGCTGGGCGAGATCTGCGAGGCGTTGTGAATGACGTTCAGAAAATCATTGATGAACAGGTAAATCTGCCAGAAGATTGTCATGTGGAGTATGGCGGACAGTTCGAGAGTGAGCAAGCCGCTTCGCGAACGTTGATGGTGCTGTGTGTCTTTTCAGTCTTGGTGATTTTCCTTTTGCTTTACAATCAGTTTAAGAGTTTGAAGCAATCAACGGTTATTCTTCTTAATCTGCCGCTTGCGTTGATTGGTGGTGCTTTTGCCGTGGCGATTACGGATTGGGAGATGAGCATTCCGTCTATCATTGGTTTCATCTCACTTTTTGGTATTGCTACCCGAAATGGAATGTTGTTGGTGGATCGTTACAACGAACTCTGTAAAGAGGGTGGTACTTTGCGTGAAAATATCATGCACGGCTCGTTGGATAGATTGAATCCGATTATCATGACGGCGATGTCGTCAGCCTTGGCGATGATTCCGTTGGCAGTGGGCGGTGATTTGCCAGGCAATGAAATTCAGAGTCCGATGGCGAAAGTGATTCTCGGCGGACTTTTCAGTTCGACTTTCTTGAATGCATTTGTCATTCCAATCATCTATTTAAAAACTACGAGGAAATGAAAAATCAGATACTTATAATGGCTTTGCTGTTGATGGCCAGTTCCCTTTATGCGCAAGGAAATGTGCGGATGGCAGTGGAGACGAACAATAAAGAGTTGCAGGTTCTGCGTGAGAATATGCAAGTGCAGCAGTTGGAAAATAAAGAGGGGAATACGTTGCCCAATCCCGAAGTGGAGTTTGGATATCAATGGGGATTGAATGACGGACAGGGGGATAAGAAAGATCTTTCTGTAACACAGGAGTTGGAGTGGGCGACAATTCTTGGAAAAAAACGTTCGGTTTCATCGGTAAAAAATTTTATCAATCAATTGCAATATGAAGCGGAGCGACGGAATGTGATGTTGCAGACTGATTTGCTTGTTATTGATTTGGTCTATAACAAGATTATGACGGACGAGTCGGAAAAACGATTAACAATCGCACAACAGTTGGAGGAAGCCTATCAGAAGATGGTGGAGCGAGGAGAGGTCACATCGTTGGACTATAACAAAGCGAAATTAAATCTCTTGAAAGAGACGGCAACGATGCAAAATCTCTCGATGGAAACAGAAAAATTAGAGAGTCAGTTGAAGTTGCTGAATGGTGGAAATGCCATTGAGTTTTCGTCCGATCAATATCCATTTGAAGAGATTACGGAGACCTACGATAGTTTGTGGAGTAGGGTAGAGCATACGCATCCGAGGTTGCTGTTGGCAGAGCAAAGTCGGCTGTTAAGTCAGAGGGAGTATTCGGTAGCAAGAGCGGAAATGGTACCCAATTTGAAATTGGGCTATGTAGGCGAGTGGACCAAGGAGGAGAACTATCAAGGCTTGTCGGTAGGTTTAGCCTTACCCTTGTGGGCGAATCGTAATAAAGTGAAGACGATGAAAGCCAATCGGCAGGTAGTGGCCTTGCAAAACGAGACTCTCAAGGAGTCGATGCAGATAGAACTGAAAAGCCTGTATGCTAAAATGCAGTCGCAGAAAAACCTCTTGCATCAATATCAATCCGTCGCCTTTGATTACAAAGGCTTAGAATTGTCAGAAAAGGCGATGAAAGGGGGGAAAATCACTCTTTTAGAATACCTGATGGAGCAGAACGCCTACCTTGAAATGGTTGAGGCTTACCGTGCCGTGGAGCGCGAGTATTGGAGAAGCGTGGTGGGGGTGGAGTGGTATTAGTGGAAACAAAAGAGTGAAAGGATAGAGTTCTTTCTGACCTTTCACACCATATTGGAATTTAAAGGGTTAAAATATTATTTATCCTACTTTGTACCCTATCCATTTTTTCTTAGCAATTTTCCAAATGTGTGAAGGACTCTATCGTTTATGACAGTGGCGACTCTATTGGAAGCATGAAAAAGATGAATGGTTTACATCACGCATCGCATGGTTGGATAGTGCTGTTCAGACGTTAGAAGTTATGGATGCAATGGATGTAATTACGTGCTGTGAATGGTAATAAGTCTGTTTCACGAAAATGGTGGTCAGGCAATCGGTCCGTTGTTGGCGGCTATTATCGTTTTGCCTCTTGGACAACATGCCATCTCGTTCTTTTCTCTTGCCGCATTGTTGGCTGCGCTTTTTATGTTGAGGCTCGGTAAATGGTATAAGTTGAGGATGAGATATGTGGTGGATCATCCGCAGAAGAAGCCGATATTCAACGACCAAATTTCAAAACGAGCGAAATACGGTGCGTTGCTCATCCTGGTGTTGCTGATTTTTTCGAAGTATTTCTACACCTCGTGCATTACAAGTTATTTTACCTTCTTCTTGATTGACAAGTTCGGAGTGAGCGTGCAAGCGTCGCAGGTTTGTCTCTTCGTGTTCTTGGCGGCTTTTGCTATTGGTACGGTGGCTGGCGGACTGTTTGGCGACCGTTTCGGACGAAAATATGTGATCTGGTTCTCTATCCTCGGTGCGGCACCGTTCGCTATGCTGATGCCTTATATGAATCTGACGCTCACGTTGATTTGTGCTTTCCTCTCTGGACTCATCATCGTTTCGGCTTTCTCGTCTATTGTGGTCTATGCCACTGATTTGATGCCTGAGAAGACGGGTATGATAGCCGGTGTTTTCTTTGGATTGATGTTTGGTATGGGTGGACTGGGTTCTGCCTTCTTCGGATGGCTTGCCGATCGAACGAGCGTTGAGTTTATCTTCCAAGTGAGTGCTTTTTTGCCACTGTTGGGTATGATTGCTGCTTTTTTACCCAATACACAAAAAGTTACGAAGTAGTCAGATGAATACGATTGTTCTCATCATTCCATGCCACCGTGTCGTCGGGTCAGACCATTCACTGACAGGTTTCGCAGGTGGATTAGAGGTGAAAAGGGTTTTGTTGGGGATAGAACGGTAGGGCTTGGACAGCGAAAAAATAGGCGACACTACGATTCTGTAGTGTCGCCTCCCTTTTGCTCTATTCTGAACTATTGAACAATTATGAAACGTTTCCCATTTTGTATGTAGACTGTTCCGATTTGCAAATGGTTGCGATTGATCACTCTTCCGAAAATATCGTAAATAGGAGCATTGAGAATCTCGTCGGCTATGGTTTCGTTCACTTCTGTGGTTGTACAGTCGGTTTCTTCAACTTCTAAGGCGACGATGAAGCATACTTGTGTCGTGCTGAAAGTAAAAGTAAATTGTCCACAAGCATCTTCAGCAAAGTCTTGACTAATCACGGTTGGATGAGAAGCATAGTCGCTTGTGCCTGTGTTGGTCGTCATAGGAAGGTTGAGTCCTACGCCATTCAATTCAGTGAGGTAGCCAATACTGTTTTCGTTATTGCTATATCCGATGAAATGGACTTTTTTTGCAACATAGCCCTTCGGCAAGTAGAAGGTGTTTTGTGCATTATTAGAGTTCTTGAAGGTTAAATAGGAAGCTAAATTGTAGGTGATTTTGTTGCCATACAACACGGATTTATTGGTTCTACCTGTGATAGCCCATGCGTATTCTTCCTCGCCAGGGTCTGTGCAGGTCCACTTGTCGGTGGTGCCGTTGTCTTGTGTAGAACTGACTTCGCCATTGCTATAGTAGAAGAAAATGCGATTGCTGGTTTCTTTAATCTCGTCGATAGAAACAGCATTTGAGCTTGCACCTAACCCACCCATTTGATTGGCTGCCCGAACTGTGAATTTGTCGCTCGTGGTTGCATCGTTAGGTATTTCGAAATAGTTGTCTGTTATGTTGTCAACATAGACGTTATTCTTAAAAATGAAATAGCAAAGTGCCGAATCGTTGTCTGTCCAGCTGAGGGTGTGGTCTGTTACTTTTACCTTTGGGGCAGAAATTTGTTTACAATCGTTGTCGGGTGTCCAACCGTCTGATCCTCCCACTACGTTTTGTACGGTGTATTGGGCTGCCTCGTTCGCTGTCAAGATTGGGTTGATGGTTGTCGCGTGGAAGACACTGTTTCCATCGGTAAATGAGAAGTAGGTGCGGCGTTTGCTCAAATCTACCGTGTTGCCGTTTGCATCCATACTGTTGTATTCGGCAAATCTTGTAGGAACGACATTCATCGGGTCGCCCCATGCTTCATCGGTTGGCAGCACTTTCATTTGGGTGTTGATGAAGACACTGGATGCATTGTTGTTCCATGGGCGACCTAAACGGTATGCTCCTTTGTTTATTTCGTGTCCGTCTATGGTACAATTGCTGAAGACATATCCGTATGCGCTGGTGTTGGCAGGAGCTGTAATGACGTTGTTTTTACGTTCCTCTAAATAGATAAGACAAGTGTTGAAGAAGACATCTCCACCACCACAGATGAAGTCTACCGTTCCGTGTATCTCCCCATCTTCCCAATAGGTGCGGTTGTCGTAGGCGGTAGAGTAGTAGGTGTCTTGTGTGGAGAGCAATTTTACATGTTTGAAGATGTTCTTGTTTCCTCTATCTTGCAAGACGACCCAACGGTTGGCTTGTGCACTGGCAACGATGTTGGCTTTGTTCTGCAAGGTAAGGTCTTGCATATAGGTGAGGTTGGCTTTATTGTCGAGATAGAGTGTGGCTGTCGTTGAGATCCCCTCTGTTGATGATGAGTTGTAGACGATTACACTGTCCATACTCTGACCGATGAAGGAGGTCTTTTCACGAGAGTAGGTTGTTTTTTGATTACTATCTCCTGTGAGAGAACCAATGTCATAACTTCCATTGGGGAAGAAGATGTAGAAACGGTCTCTTGTTGAGGCTTCGGCAGCTTCTTTTGCCGCCTTGAAATCACCATCAATTCCTACGATGAAATCGAATCTTTGTTTATCAACAACGTATGAGGATTCTTGTTCGTTGCATGTATAGGTAGAGGCGGTGAGGGCATCGGAGAGACCTTCGCTCATGATTTCACAAACCAATGAATTTATGTATAGTTCGAGGTTGGTGTATCCGCTGCCGTCGTTGGCGATGTTTGCTCCGTCGCTCGCATCGTTAGGGTTTAATCCGTGAGCAGTTTCCCATTCGTCGGGTATGCCGTCGCCATCTGTGTCGGTTAGCTTTGTCGTACTGTTATAGGTCGGATATCCACCTACATCAGATACGGCATCGATGATTCCCAATCCACCTAATTTTGAGCCTGTATAAGTATAGGTGCTATCCTTTGCCTCTTGTGTTACACGAGCATCTACAGCATCTCTTTTCAAAGAAGCACCAGCCAACTTCAAAACCTTTTCGTATGCGGTGGTGGCCTTGTGTGTGGTTACAGATGTCACTGCAAATTCGGTGGTCTTTTTGATAGCCTCTTCGGTCATTTCTGAATTGTTGCTGTTTGAGATGTCAATACCGTTCCAATCCCAATTTTCACCCTTCCCGGCCATGTAGTTGCCATTCACATAGAAATAGCCGTATACACCTTTAGGTTGTGAATTTGATCCGTCGTCTGCATTTGGATTGAAGATACGATAACGGATGCTCTTCTTTGTCGCAGGACCACTCTTAAAGTAGTTGTTCACGAAGTTGTAGTTTCCTCCTTCTGCAGCATAGCCGGAGTTGGTGTTCCCCCAGTTGTAGAGTACGTTGTTGCGGTAGTCCACCAACTCCTTGTCGGGTTCGTTGGTGTAACGGCTACCACAGAAGCGGGGATTGCGACTGTCATGATGCACTAGCATGTTGTGGTGGAATGAAGCACCTTGTCCGCCCCATATTCCTCCGTAGCCATGATTACCTTTGGGGTGGATAGAACCACGCAGGCTCTCCGCCAAGATACACCATTGCATCGTGAAATTCTTGTTGTTGTAGAAAGAAGCGCATTCATCGGTACACCAGCTCATAGAACAGTGGTCGATGATGATGTTACTTTGATTTCTTCCCCAAATAGCATCGCGATCTTGATAAGGTGTGCCGTCGTCGTTGTATCCGTCTGGCTTATCTGTTCCTAACCTAAATCGGAGGAAACGAAGGATAACATTGTCTGCGCCGACATAGACGGTATGATTTTTGATGCATATACCGTCGCCTGGAGCCGTTTGACCCGCAATGGTCAAATCTCCATTTGAGATGGTGAGTTGCGACTCCAATTCAATGATACCGCTGACGTCGAAAACGATGGTACGACTCCCTTTTTGGTTGACGGCGTATCGAAGAGTTCCCTCTTCCGTTCCGTCAGTCAGTTTCGTGACGTGGTAAACTTTACCACCACGTCCGCCAGTAGTGTACATACCGAAACCTTCAGCTCCAGGAAAAGCAGGTGTATCAGCGAAAGAAGGTATGCAAGCGAGTAGTGCTGTTGCAATCGTGCTATACTGGATAAATCGATGAATAATTGTGTGTGAATTCATGGTTTTGTAATTTAATTCTCTATGGAGGCAAAAGTAGGGGGCAGGACTGAATGAGAATCGGAAATATTAGGCGGAGGAATGGAATTTTTCGGCAGGGTAGAAGACGATAATAATTTGAATTAAATAGGAGCTTTATAGTGGGTATCTTCCATATTCAAAATATCATTTATAATTTTGTGTGTATTTCTCAGTTACATTGAGGAATGTTGGACACGGAACGTGGTCTAAAATAAACAAATCGTTATTCGCTTCGCATTACTCTATTGAGGATTCTTTTTTATCTTTGCGCTTGTTTTTTGATGTGTCGTTGACTATGGCAGAAATGAAAAATTTGGCGAAACAAACCGCCATCTATGGAATCAGCAGTATCTTAGGTAAATTTCTCAACTGGTGCTTAGTACCTCTCTATACCTATATCCTTACGAGCTCGGCAGAGTATGGAATTGTAACCAACCTCTATGCGTGGACGGCGTTGCTACTTGTAATACTCACGTACGGAATGGAGACGGGCTTTTTCCGATTTATGAATAAGGAGGGCGAAAACCCAGAAAAGGTTTACAGTTCTGTCTTATGGTGTGTGGGTTCTACTTCGTTGATTTTCATCCTTGTCGCTTGCCTCTTTTCTCAAAATATTGCAGATTTCTTAGGCTATTCAACACATGCGGAGTTTGTTACGATGATGTGTGTTATCGTTGGTTTTGATGCTTTCGGTTGCATTCCTTTCGCCTATTTGAGATACCAGAATAAGGCAACTCGCTTTGCGATCATCAAGTTGTTGATGATCGCTATTAACATTTTCTTCAACATTTTCTTCTTGTTGATTTGCCCTCGTTTGTATAAAATCTCACCTGAATCAGTATCATGGTTCTATGACCCGAACTATGGCGTGGGTTACGTCTTCATTTCTAACCTCTTCTCAACTTTGGGGGTTACGTTGATGTTGCTGCCCCAGATTTTAAAAGCGAAGTTTTCAATTGATAAACCTTTGCTCAAACGTATTTTGGCTTACTCTTTACCTCTTCTTATTCTGGGCATCGCTGGTATCATGAATCAGACGGTGGACAAAATTATTTTCCCTTATCTGATTGAAGATCGAATGGAGGCTGAAACTCAGTTGGGTATCTATGGAGCATGCTTCAAAATCGCTATGGTAATGATGGTTTTTACCCAAGCTTTTCGTTATGCCTACGAGCCGTTTGTCTTTGCTCAAAATAAAAATGGCGACAAGAAGAAACAGTATGCTGATGCAATGAAATTCTTTGTGATTTTTTCGTTGCTCATAATTTTAGGTATGATTTTCTTTCTTGATATCATCAAGTATCTTATTCGTAGCGATTATTGGGAAGGGTTGCGTGTCGTGCCAATCATTCTCTTCTCGTATCTATTTCAAGGTGTCTTTTTTAATTTGTCGTTGTGGTATAAACTGATTGATAAAACGGGTTATGGGGCGTTATTCTCTGTTATCGGATTGATAATTACCTTGTTAGTCAATGTTTTATTTGTTCCGAAATATGGATATATGGCATCTGCCGCAGCTTCACTTTGTTCCTATTTCGTCATTATGCTGGTATCCTATTTTATGGGTCAGAAATATTATAAAATAGATTACGATTTGAAGTCAATGGCACTCTATTGTGCTGTTGCAGTCGTTCTGTTGGTTGTTAGTTATCTATCTCCACTCCAAGGTGCGTTGATGTATGTGCAGAACATTGCGTTGCTTGCTATCTTCGTTGTCCTGATATTGAAACGTGATTTGCCGATAAGTGCGATTCCTGTGGTGGGGCGGTTTTTTAGGGGATAAAACATCCTTTTTATTACCCAAAATAATGCTTTTTTACCTCGCTAAAATTCAGCGTTTTGAAGAACATTTTTGCAGTGATTGTAGGAGCCAACTGACGTACATCCGAAAGAGAGAATGCAGCCTTAGAACCTTTGAGAGTCACCTTCTCAGCGTGGACGAAAAACAAAGAGTTGATTTTATAGCGAGAAATTCCTTGACCTCCGCGTGGTTTTGTAGCAGTGAGTTTTGATACGGAAATGTGTACTGTATTGTTTTTGATAGTGGCATACATACCATTCAGAAAACGAGTCAATGCCTTAGGTGTCCATACAGCATAGTGGTTTCGACCAGCAGGGCGGATTTCACCCTCAATTGTTGCCCAAAGTGGCACTTGATTGATGGGAAGCATCACCAAAAAACCTTTTGTGTCTTCGGTACAAACAACATCCGCAAACTTCTTGGCTGCATAATTGCCAACAATAGCCGTTTCAATGCTTTTGAGAGAAAACTCACCGATATTGTGTCCAATAGAAGAGAAGAAATTTAAGTTTCTTTGTTCGGTAAGCATGTCTTTGAATTGTGGGTATTCTTCAGTGAAATCGGCTGTGATTTTTAGTTTCCCATCTTCGTCATATTTGGGCAAATCTGGTTCGCTGGCTTTGGCTGCAGGTTCTTTGAATTCAATAGTATAAATTGTGAAATCAATAACGGTGATTAGTGCACTGTCAATGCCACCACATCCGCCAGCTTGAATGAGCATCCGACTACGTTTTGTGTTTGAGTATGCGTATCGAGGAACGAGCGAATATGAATTAAGCAATTCTATAACGTCCTTCGGCAATATATCGGATCTTTCGTAACAGTTCAAAAAGCAATTTAACCCAAAAATATTAGCCAAAGTTTGAGCGTAAACGCATTCTGAGAAAACTGCTGATTGCAAATTTCCTCCTTTTGTTTGGTGCTTGTGGATTTGATGGTACATTGCCGGACACGAGCATTCTATCTCTTTCAGTGTTTTGGGTGAGAGAGTATTCTTAATGAATTCATTCCAAAGTTTTCTTCGTTTGGAATGATTGAAAACAACCTGCTTCGGACCAGCGTTATAAAATTCGCTCATTATTGCACGCTGCTGACTTGTCAGAGAGATCTCTCTTCGCATAGACTTACCTCCATAGCCATGTTTGAATGAATAATATCTAATGTTCTCTCTTGTATGTCAATGTTCAAAATATCAAGTATGCGCTGATTGATTCTATCTCGATAAGTGCGAGGATATTTGATATTTTCTTGTATTCCTACATTGTTTTTTGTTACGATGAACTCGTCTGCGCGAGTAATCATTTCTGCTGCAACATCCTTGAAAAATTGTTTGTCTGCTTCACTCAGCTTATCAAAAAAAAGTGGAAGTTGATATAACAGCCTTTGTGGATATGTGATCCCTCCGTCGTATATTCTCCACCACCAGTATGCAAAAGATGAATTAATCATACAAAAGACGTAGTAAAACACCATTTCATCGTCAACTCGGAGGGAAATTTGACCCTTGCGTGTGAGTGGTTTGGCGGATGCCACTGTGAAATACCGACATGTGTTAGGTATGTGAATTTCAAAGCATCCGTAGGGTCTTATATAACCTCCAAGCGGTAGTGTACTTATCTCTTTCCAACGCAGAAAAAGCTGTTCAAGACGGACATCACATTTAGAAAACATACTATTGTGTTGGTCAACTTGCTGGTATGTTTTTCCAACTGTATTTTCAAGTGTTTCGCATTGAATTAGTTTCTCTCGTTCAATGGACTTGAAACGAATTAGATGGCTAAATCGGAAACCCTTATTGTCTGCATGGTTTTGAACTACTGTGATAGCGGCACGCACTGCATTACTTGTATTTGAATTGAAAATTCCATGTTTTCTCCCACAAAAAATATTGCCTGGAACGTTATCAAATGAAACGACAAAGCCATTGTATTTATTCATAACGCATCGCAAGGGATAGAATTTATTTCCTCCAATAAAACTGTACGGTGTGATAATGACTGCCCCTTCGCTTTGCAACAAAATCTTCTCCATAAAAGCCGCATAAAGCTCTTTTGTTGAAAGTAAGGTCGGTGTTTGTTGCCACTTGAAGTCTATTGAAGAAAACGCTGAATAGGGTGGATTTGAAATGACTTTACTATGCTCTGGCAGTGTGATTTCTCGTGATAAAAAATCAGCACAGTGAACATTGATTTTTGATTGGAAGCGTTTCCCATATCTCACCGCTATAGTGGTAACACAAATCTGTAACGCTACGGAATCCATATCATAGAGATGTATTTTACCTTTTTCAAGCAAATCAATTGAACGCTCTCTCCCAATATATTCAAGGTAAGCCAAAATAAGATTGCCAGTTCCACATGCCACATCGCAAATGGAATCGCCAGGAACAGAATCAAACCACTGTGCCATAACCATTGCGACATCGTGTGGAGTGTAATATTGTCCACTTTCCTTTTTTGCGTCTTTATCGCTCGCTGCAAGCCCTGCTTCGTAGAAATCACCGAAATTTTCAACTGGGATTGCATTATTCTCGCTTGATTGCAAAACGTCAAAACAAATCTGGTCCCAAGTAGCTTTTAGACCTATTGATTCAACGCTACCAATGTATGATGCTTCATCCATGAAATTTGTTCAAGATTTTCGTTAGACAATTTACTTCTTTCTTACAAAGTTTACAAAAGATTTTGATAGAACATCACATTATTGAATATCTTTGTTGCGTTGTATATGTGGATTTACCTTTCTTATTGAACGTAATCCCCTAAAAAGTTTTTTATGCTAAAAAAGTTTCTTACAATCTTGCTTGTGGCAATCGCTTTAGTTTCATGTAAAGAGAGTTACGAGGAACAGTATCATGAGTATTCTTATCGCACTGTTGAGGTTCGACTTGTGAATGAGACGGCGCATAAAGTTGCTATTGAAGGTTCAATCAACGAGAATGTCCTTAACAAAACAGTTGAGGCTAATGATAGTGTTGCCATTGTTGAGAAGTATGTTCCGACAACAGGTGCTTATTATCCTTTGGGTACAGGAAGGATGATGGTAACCTACGACGACACTCTTTCGGTGGTTTTTGATAAGTATCCTACGGATAGTTTGATGGATCTTAGAAATGTGGATCGATTCAAGAGTCGTGAATATGTATCTTCTGAGTATTACATTATTCGCACTTTCATTACGGAGAACGACTATGAATATGCCCAAGAACATGCCGTAAAATAGACCGTAAAAAATAAGAAAAAAGCCTCGGGAGAAATCTTGAGGCTTTTTTCGTTTATAAACTTTAAGAATCAGAGAAATGGTAATTCCATCAGTTCCTATATATGATTTGGAATATATGCCACTAAGGTGTTATTAATTGAAAAATAATTTTGTTGGCACGGTAATCATTTTTAAATTTGCGATGTTTGTTATTTTTATAAATTAATTTAAATGAGAAAATTTAATTGTTTTCTCGCTCTGTGTTTGCTGTCCACATTTGCGTCGTGTGATAAGGCTAAAGAAGAGATGGAAATGACACGGGAGCGAGAAGTAGAGAAGACGGAGATTGAGAGGGAGTATGAGTTGGACGAGATGCTTGCGTTGGCGTCTGAACCGCAACGGTCGCAGGAAGAGGCGTTGGCGATAGTCAGGCAGCTTTCGTTCCTATCGGATGGTGCGATGTTAAAATCGTCGTCGTTGGATGAGTTTGAGGTGAATGTGGTGCTTTCAGACAAGGAGCCACTGACCTATTCTGAAGCGGAAGGGGTAGAAATCACACCTGTAGACACGGTTCTGTATGTGATCAACCGAAAGGATGACAATGGGTTCTTCCTCGTGTCTGGAGACAAACGGTTGCCTGATGTTTTGGGTTATACGTCGGATGGTCATTTAGACAAGGACAAAGTTGATGATGAGTCGGGGATGACGGTCTTCTTGAGCCGTTTGCCAGAGTTCTATGAACTATCTTTGTTGGAATTCCAAGCAAGGTTGGACTCTTTGGAGGCTTTAGAAGAGGAGTTCGACGATGAACCTCTGACCTATAAGAGAAAGAAGTATCGCTATGAGTACTCAGCTTGGGTAGAGTCTTCAAGGTCTAAAAATTTGACTCCAGTGACTTGGGGTCAAAATCGACCATACAATTTTCTCGCACCAAAAGATTGGAAACGACACTGCGGTGACGGGTTGCGTTGCTACGGCGACTGCCCAATTATGTGCGTCATTTAGGTACCCTAAATCGTACAATGGCATGACATACGATTGGGATTTGCTAACGGTAGGAGATTGGAACAGTAAATTAAGTATATCGCAGAAAGAAGTGTTTAAATGGCAAGTTTCCCATTTGTTTAGAAGCATAGGCAACAAGCTTGGCAATGATTGGGGAATAAAAGAGACAGGTGCGAGTACAGGAGACGTTCGTAATGTTTTAAAATCAATGGGGTACAGCAATACTCCAGGATTGTCGGAGTATGATTGCACTGGAGTCGTAGCAAGCATAATAAGGGGACGAGCTGTTATTATGAATGGCAAGGCAGAACGTAAAAAGAAGGGTTGGTGGATTTTCAGCACAACGGTGTACAAGAAAGGACACGCTTGGATTTGTGATGGATATATGGTGCAGAAGCGCATTAAAAAGAAGATTCGTAAAAGCAATAACAACGTTGTTTCAACGGACATGGAGACAAGGGCCCCTTTGCACTGTAATTGGGGCTGGGAAGGAACAAATAATGGCTATTTTACTCCGGATGTGTTTGAGTCGAAAGCACCAGTTGTACCAGATGATGAAAACGCCGCGTTGAATAAAAGTACTAATACTTATCAGTATAGTATTGGAAATATACTTAACATACATCCTTAGATATATTAAGATGAAAACCTTAATAAAAATAATTCCTTTTGTCTTGTTCTCGTTGATTTCTTGTGAGTATGAGTCAAATGAATTGGAGGATCGATACTTCTTTGAATCCTTTTTTATTCCCACATATTTTGTGTACAATTTTGTCTCGTCGACTGGAGTTAATTCTATTTGGTTAAAGGCGGATGAATATATTACTGAAGGTAACAATGCGACAGAATTTTATAAACTTGACATTGAGTATGGAGAAAGTGGAAAAAGTGAAATTTCAGAAATACCTCCGTCTGCGTCTAATCAGCCTATTGGAATTAAAACGATAAAGGTTTATAAGGTCGTCGGAAATGAAAGGGAGGATGTGTCCGAACAATGTTCTATAAAGTATATGAACTACTCGTTGTATGTTTCTGAGCATTTTTCATTGAGTATAACGTACGAAATGATGGAAATGAAAAAGAAAGTGTCAGAATTAACTGATTTCGACTACAAATGGATGAATGAGTCCATCTCTCTCACTCTTGCTTTCCAAAATGAAGGGAACGTATATCTCGTTATTTCATTAGATAATGGAACAGAGATAGAGCAACGGTTGTTGTATTAGGAAGTAAGTTATGATTACAAGTCGCAGATTTCCCAAAATTCTCCTGCTGTCTTTTTCATTCGTGCAAATGATTTATTTGTGTGCATGTGAGAAAGAATTGGAAGAGAATCAGACAATAATACCAATTTATCAGGTTTGGGCAAGTCAACAATTTCGACTTTGCTTAGTGAAATTGTTATTTGCAAATATAATTCAAACTTGTTTTTGTTGCCGTATAGTGGATTTCGAATAAACGAGTATTGTGGCATATCTGTCTTTGATTTCACCAATGATTCTAAATATCATGGTCAATATATATCTTGGTTTAAACGCACTACATTTATAAAATAAAAATATTAACTGAAGACGGAGATTGAGAGGGAGTATGAGTTGGACGAAAATGAAAGAGAGGGTTTCAAAATTCTATCATGGCACATTCCTATTTTTGGAATGTGCTTTTTTGTAAATCTTTATTAACTTTGGATTTCGTATTTCATAACTTAGATGGATTATGCAAGTTAAAGTGATCAATCGATCGAAGCACGTTTTGCCAGCTTACGCTACAGAACAGTCTGCTGGTTTGGACCTTCGTGCTAATATAGAAGCTCCAATCGTTTTGAAACCTTTAGAGCGTGCGCTTGTGCCAACAGGCATTTTTATCGCTTTGCCTGACGGTTACGAGGCTCAGATTCGTCCTCGCAGTGGTTTGGCTGCCAAACATGGAGTTACGGTGCTAAATTCTCCTGGTACGATTGATGCGGATTATCGCGGCGAAATCAAGGTGATTCTTGTCAACCTCTCAAATGTATCGTTTACTATTGAAGATGGCGAACGAATCTGTCAAATGGTGGTCGCAAAATATGAGCAGGTGTCTTGGAATGAGGTTGATGTTTTAGATGAAACTGAGCGTGGCGACGGCGGTTTTGGTCATACAGGAAAGAAATAATCAAAAATCTATTGGTTCAGTTGCAATTGCGTAGAAGAAATATTCTTATAGTGTTGGAAATCACATTGTTAATGTGGTTCTTATTCCCTTTGTCACTTTCTGCGAAGAAAAATGAACGAAAATCGTCTAATGTATCTTCGCAGGTGGATGATAAGACAAATTTCAAATTTGAGTATTTCTATGCGGAAGCTGTTCGAGCGAAATTAGCGGGCGATCTTGCATCTGCTTCCGATCTCCTTTTCCGATGTCATTGGTTGAACCCTAACGCTGGAATTGTCTATTTTGAGCTTGCAACCATCAGTTCAATGCAGCAGCAATACCAGTCAGCGGTGGTTTACGCTAAGCGTGCTGTCAATCTGAATCCGTCCAATGTGCGTTATCAGCGAGCTTTGGCGGAATTATTAGGCAGAGCAAATCAATATGAAGCCGCGATAGATGCCTACAACAAACTTCTAAAAGTTGATGCTAAACATTCTAAAAACTACTACCCTCAGATAGCTACTCTTTATGCTCTCACTGGAAGGTATGACAAGGCTTGTGGTGCTTGGAACAAGTATGCTGATATCGTCGGATTAAGTAGCGACATCGTGGAAGAGAAATTTAAACTCTATGTGCAGACTGGTGATAAAAAGATGGCTATCAAGCAGATAGATGAATTGATTGAGAAGTATCCTGAAGAGCTCAACTATGTTGCGTTCAAGGCTGAAATGTATTGTGTATTAGGTGATACGTTATCGGGTGATATGGTTTTCAAAAAGGCTCTTTCTAAGGACGCTGACAGTCCAATGTTGCAGTATCTCTTTGCTAAATATTCGAAAGACGTGCATCAGTCGGAGCGTGCAAGAGAATATTATGTTGCAGCCATTGAAAATGAAAAGTCTACCTTTGATATTCGTTCAGTGTCTATTGTGGCGGCCACTCTTGATTCTTCTATCTACGAGCAAGATACAATCTATCAAAAGTTCATCAATGATTATCCATCGGAGTTCATTCCTTACTATTGCTATGGTTTGGCTTTGATTTATCGAAATGATACACTTTCTTTGGACTATTTTAAAAAATCGCTTGCGATTAATCCTAATCAGGAGGAGCTTTGGGATCAGTTGATGACTACTTATGCTGAAATGACGCATGTAGATAGTGTGATATCGGTGGGCGAGCAGGCTGTGCAGTATTACCCAGAGAATGTCCGTTTCAGGTATACGCTTGGAAATGCATACGCTGTGAGAGACAAGTGGATGTATAATGAGAAGGCGTTGCATGAATGGACTACAGGTTTGGAGTTCGCGAAAAAGAAAAATGACGAATTGATGACCTCCGCTTTATATGGTATGATAGGTGATATGAATCATCGAATGGGAAAAGTGGCAGAAGCCTACGCCGCCTACGATTCTGCCTTGGTTTATAATCCAGAGAATACTTCTGTGATGAACAATTATGCTTACTTCCTATGTATGGAAAACGGTGATTTGGATAAGGCTGAGCGAATGAGTGTGAAGACGGTAAAGGCTAATCCGAAAAGCCCTGTTTTCTTAGATACATACGCATGGATATGTTTTAAACAGGGTTCCTATTCTATGGCATCCCTTTACATTGAGCAAGCGTATAATAACGGAGGTAGCAGCGACCCTGAACTTACGGAGCATTATGGTGATATTCTTTTCAAAGTTGGAGAACCAAAATCCAGCTATTTGCCTTATTGGCAGAAAGCATTAGAGATGAGAAATCAAAAGACTGACGAGTATTTTGATGCCGATCGGTTAGAGATTCTAAAAAAGAAGGTGAGGGAGGAAACGTATGTTGAATAGGATTTCTAAACGATGTTTATTCATTATTTTTGCCGTTGTCTTTTTTGCATTAGGTTTTGGAGGGTGTCGTTCTCACAAAAATGTAATAGTAGAAAAGACAACGAGTGAAAAGAATTTCTATAGTCTTTCAATGAAGACGCTTTTCTCTATTTCAATGGGGGAGCAACAGTTGTTGTCTGTAAACGGACAGATACGGATTCGCAAAGATAGTCTGATTGTTTTATCTGTTCAACCTTTTGCTGGAGTGGAGGTGGCACGTCTGTCTTTCTCGAATGATGAGATGTTGGTGGTTGATAGAATGAACAAAAGATATTATCAGACATCCTACGAGCAGTTGAGAAAGGATGCTAATGTGGAGGTCAATTACCACACCTTACAGGCTGCGTTATGCAATGATCTTTTTGTTTATGAAAATGAGAAGGCAGTAGACCAGAAAGATTTTGATGTGCAGAATATAGGCGATGTGCAAATATTGCGCCATTCTAATAAAACCATATTGCAAGAATTCACGATTGATAAGGATAAACGTTTGCAGTCGGCATTATTGCAGAACGCAGATGTCTCTATTCGCCTGAATAATTATAACTTTGTGGGAGATGTGAATGGTAGAACCTTCCCAATGAAGATGGAATTTGTTGTTCAGAAGGATGTTGTGCATTATACACTGAGGTTTATGATGACACATAAGCGGATAGATGTAGATCAGACAATGAATTTTTCAAATAAGATTCCATCAGGATATCAGCAACTGTCGTTTAGTGAATTGCAAGATTTGTTGAAAGGAAAGAAGTGAGACAACGGTTAAGAAATATTATCGTGGCAATGATTTTATTGGAAGTGGGATTTTTCTTGCTTTCAGGTTATGGCTATTCTTTTTTTTCTGCTGAGGCTGCTTCTAAGGGTGAGGATATTAAAACGCTAAAGAATCAGCAAAAACACTTAAAGAATCAGATTAGTAAGACAGATAAAAAATTATCTGACACACGAAAGAACACAAAACAATTGCTTCAGGATTTGGAGAAGTTGAATGTAGATATTGAGCAGCGCGATGTTGAAATAAATCATCGATCAAAGGAGATAGAGACATTTCAAAGTCAGATTGACTCTCTTAATCAAAGTGTGAAAAAACTATCGAAGCAATACGATGAGATGCGTAAGAAATATGCAGATATGGTTTATTATGCATACATCACGAAAAATCGACAGGATAAGTATCTTTTTTTATTATCAAGTAAAAGTTTTCAGGAGGGTTATCGCCGCTTTCAATATTTGGCCGATTTGGCAGAAATGCGTAAACAACAATCAATATCGCTGCAGAAGACAAAGAGCGATATCCAGATGCGCCGCGATGAAATTAAATTGATTAAGCAGAAGACGGAGGTTTTGTTAAAACAGCAGGAGCAAGAGAAGGCATACGCTGTGCGTCAGAAGCAACAGAAAAGCAATTTAGTGGAGTCGTTGAGGCTTCATGAGAAAGAGTTGAAAACGGAGCTGCGCAATCAACAGATATCGGCAGATAATCTGAATCAGAAGATTCAAGACATCATCGCAAGACAAGCGGCGGCGGCAGCCGAACGTCAACGAAAATTAGCCGCACAGAAGGCTGCTTCAGCAAAAAAAAGTGGCGCAAGTTCTACAACTACGAAAAAAACGACGATCAATAGTAATACGACTGACACAAAATCAAGTGTGTCATCTTCTTATGCTATGACAAATGAAGAGAGGGTGATAGCAGGGGGATTCGCCAAGAACAAGGGTTTGTTGATGTGGCCTGTAAAGGGGACTATCGTGGGTAAGTATGGAAAACAGCCCCATCCTGTACTGAAAGATGTAACCATCAGTAACAAGGGAGTTTATATTTCGGCGGTGCCTGGGTCAAAGGCATCGGTAGTTTATGATGGTACGGTTTCGCAATGCTTCTCCGTGCCGGGAGGTAACAATGCGGTGATTGTAAGACACGGAAATTACCTAACGGTGTATGCCAATCTTACTGATCTATATGTCAAAAATGGACAAAATATAAAAAGAGGGATGCCGATAGGTAAGATCTATCAGGAGACTGATAACAGAAATAAAACCACGCTATTCTTTCAAGTTTGGCAAGAAAAGACGCTGCTTAATCCACAAGTTTGGCTTCACAAGTAGAAAAAAGTAAGTATTATGAATATCAATGACGAAAAAAACTCTGTGCAAGAAATCAATATTATTGATTTACTGCAGATTATCGTGAAAGGAATTTGGTCGCTCATCAAAAAGATTGGTTCGTGTTTCGGTTGGTTGGGACGTCTTGCCTATCAACAGAGGATTATTGTTGGACTGTGTACGCTTATTGGTGTTGGTGTTGGTGTATATTTTTCTTTACATAAGGTTTATCGTGGTGAGGTTGAAATAAAAATCAACTTAAATGATGCTTATTTTTACAAGAATGTAATTGACCCGTTGTATAGTCAGTGTAGATACCGGGACTATGACAAGATTGCAAGTGATTTTGGTATTTCTGTTGACGAAGCGCGTAAAATTGCGAGTGTAAAAGCGTATTATTATATCGACTACTTAGGAGATGGAACTCCCAATGAGATTAACTACAAAGAAACATTTGATGGCTCAGATACGACAGATGTGATTATGTCGGATCGACTTCGTCTTGTAGTTGATTGCTTGGATAAGGATTTGTTGAGTAGGATGGATTCTTGCTTTAATCATTTCTTTTCACAAAATCCTCAGATAGTAAGGGAAAATGATTTATCAAAAGCGATGTTGAACGAGCGTATCAACGCTGTAACGAAAGAAATAGCAGTATTAGACTCTTTGCGAAGAAAAGAATATTTTCAGCGTAAGGAACATGTGAATTTGTCAACCGACAAGATGGTATTGGTAGAGAGAGAGATTAAGCTTTATCACCCAGAGATTTTGGCTCTTGAGTCTGAAAGATATTCGTTGATAAAATTGAGAAACACTTTCGATAATGGTGTCGTTTTCAATTCAAGATTTGAAGTCAATCCTCGTCCATTGAATCGAAGATTGGTTGTCATTCCTAAATATGCAGTTATTGGATTTATTGGAGGATTATTTCTCGCAGGTTTGTTCTATGGCAGAAAGAGAATCTATGGCTATCTAAAAAAACCGTTAAACGAATAGTCCTCTGTTGGTTAGAAGACAATAGTAATTAAGGAGATGGTGTTGAATTATATATGGGTAGGATTTTTTATCTTGGCGATGATTGTCGCTGTGATACAGTTCTTCTTCTTCCATGACTTTGGTGTCTTCGAACGTATTGTGAACAGCACATTTGAAATGTCGAAATTTGCTGTGATAGATATTGCTCTGCCTCTTTCTGGTGTGATGATTCTTTGGTTGGGATTGATGAACATTGGAGAGCGTGCGGGTGCGATTTCTTTCCTGTCTCATATCATTCAGCCTTTCTTCTCAAAACTCTTCCCCGAAATTCCTAAGGACCATCCTGCGAGTGGCCATTTGGTTATGAACTTTGCTGCCAATATGTTAGGATTGGATAATGCAGCTACACCTATTGGACTAAAGGCGATGAACAGTCTGCAAGAGTTGAATCCGAAGAAGGAGGAAGCATCGAATGCGCAGATTATGTTTCTTGCGCTCAACACTTCTGGATTGACCATCATCCCCGTAACCATTTTGGCGCAGCGTGCAATAATGGGTGCCTCCAATCCAACAGATATCTTTGTGCCATTGCTGGTGTCTACTTTTTTTTCCACCATTACGGCTATTCTTTATGTGGGTATTCGTCAGCGATTAAATATCTGGAATAAGGTCGTGGTGGGTTGGATTTTAGGTTTGGCTTCCCTAATCATGTTGTTGGTATACGGATTTTCAAGGTTGGACAGTGAAACGGCTTTTTTGGTATCAAAGATAGGAGGTAATTTTTTGCTTTTTCTCATTATTATGATGTTTGTAGCAGTGGGCGCAATTAAGCGAATCAACGTCTATGAGGCTTTCATTGATGGAGCAAAAACTGGGTTTGAGACTTCTGTGAAGATTCTTCCGTATCTCGTGGGTATGTTGGTGGGTATTGGCGTTTTTAGAGCGTCTGGTGCAATGGACATGTTTGTAAGTGTTTTGCAGTATGTCTTCTCCTTTGTTTTTTCGGACACACGGTTTGTAGATGCTTTGCCCACTGCGTTGATGAAGCCTCTGAGCGGAAGTGGTGCTAAGGCTATGATGGTTGAGGCTATGAAGACGTATGGAGCTGATTCATTTGTAGGAAGGCTTTCTTGTCTCTTCCAAGGAGCCGCCGACACTACTTTTTATATCATTGCACTCTATTTTGGTTCGGTAGGAATTAAAAAGACAAGATATGCTGTAACGGCAGGATTGGTAGCCGATTTTGGTGGAGTCGTTACGTCTATTATCATAGCGTATATATTTTTTGGATAATAAGAACGAAAAAGGATTCGTTCCTATTTACCTTTGATTTAGAAAAGTGTTGGATAAAAATTTAAATTTCGTCAACACTTTTTTTTAGTTTACATTTGCATCTTGATATTCGTAAACTAACGTCTCTTCTTTAAGGTCTTTAGAAAGGATATAATAAGTAGAAAAAGTATAGTATGGGAAAACTGAGAAGAATATTTTGGGTCGGTGCGTTTTCTATAGTTGCGCAGTTTGGCTATTCTGCTGTCTCGATTAATGAGGTGATGCCATGCAACATCTCAACTTATATGGACGAGGCGAACACATATAATTTTTTAGGTTATGTGGAGTTTTATAACTCTGGTAGTTCATCAGTTGATTTGAACGGCTATAAGCTGGTTCACGAGAAGAGAACCAGCAAGGGTGTGTATTCGCCTAAGTGGACGTGGACAATCAATGAATCAATTGTAGTGCCTGCGAATGGCTATAAGTTGATCTTCTTTGACGAGAGTACGATTTCAGGTCATTCTCCCTATAAGTTGGATTCTGACGGAGGAAATCTATTCCTTTATAATGCAAGTGGCACTCAGGTCTCAACGTTGACATTCCCTCCTATGCAGGTGCATGTGGCATACGGACCAGACGGGTATATGGAACCAACACCCTTGTCGAAAAACTCAACGGGGTTTGCTAATCTGACGGACAATCGTGTTGCCAAACCTACTTTTTCAGGAGTAACTCCAGGTATTGTCTCGGCATCTGGTTCGTTGACCATCTCGACAACGACTTCGGGGGCGACTATCTACTATACAACTGATGGAACGGAGCCAAGCACTTCCTCTACTAAGTACACGTCGGCGATAAAACTCTCTTCGAACACTGTGATTCGTGCAAAGGCGTATGCCAATGGCTATCTTTCAAGTGATATCGCTACGGCTTCATTTATCTTCTCCGATAAAAAACACTCAAGTTGTAGTGGTTTCACCCTGCCTATCATCTCGCTGGCAATGGATGACAAATGGATGAATGACGATACCTATGGAATTTGTGTAAAAGGTACGAATGGAGCTGCGATAACTTCGTCTTGTTTAGGTACGGGCAATGCCAATTTCATGCAAGATTGGAAACGTCCTGTTTCGTTCGAGTACATTGTGGATGGTGCTCAGGTAATATCTCATGAGGCTGAGGTCGCTGTGATGGGTGGATGCTCTCGTGGATATGACGTAAAATCTTTTAAATTGAAGGCAGGTAAGAAATTGGGGTCTGGGAATGAAATCCTCGATTATACTTTCTTTGCAGACAAAGCAAACAATGAATATAAGAGTATACATATCCGTAATGGAGGAAATGCGTACGACCCACAATGGGTGCGCTGTCGAGATGGCTATATGACTTCATTGGCCAAGATGATGGCGGTAGACTATCAGGCTTATCAACCTGTTGCTTATTATATCAATGGTGAATACAAAGGGTTAATGGGATTACGAGAACGTAGCAATGCCGATTTTGTTGAGGCAAACTATGGGATTGACGAAGAAAACATAGATGTGCTAAAGCTCACGAATGTCAATAAGGTTGAGGCGACATCAGGTGATGCTTCTGCCTATAATGCTATGATTTCATTCTGTGAGTCAGCTTCTCCGTCGGCAGCTAATTACTATGAGACGATGGCTACGTACATAGATATGAATGAGTACATCGATTACAATATTTACGAGCATTTCATTGTCAATACCGATTGGCCAGGCAACAACTGCAAGTTGTGGAGAGAGAAAGATAACGGACGTTTCCGTTGGATAATTTTCGATAGTGATTTTGGTTTAGGTCTCTATGATTCGTACGCAACGAACTATTGTGATGTAACAATGAATTCCATTGAGTGGTGTACGGGTACGGGTTCGAAGGTCAATTGGGCGAATGGTTCAAAATCGGGTACTTCGTATGTGTTTGACAGTGAGTCTGCGTGGAAGACAACGCTTTTCAAACATTTGATGGAGAACGAGGTGTTCAAAGAGAAATTCTTGAATAGAAACTTGATTCATTTAGGTACAACTTTCACGAATGATAGGGTTCAGGCTGTTTGGGATTCTATTCTCGCTTTGGTGGAAAATGAGTATTGTGCTTCGTTTGACTATAACAACGATTTGTCTACTCTTTCAAAAGCGAATAGTATGATAGAGTTTGCGAAGGATCGCCCTTCGTATATGTATTCTTATTTGCAGAGTTATTATGGGTTGGGTGATTTGCTCAGCTTGGATTTCTCTGCCAATGTAGATGGTACGCACTTTATGATGAACGATGAGTTGGTCAACGCTTCCTCTTTCAGTGGAAAATATTTCGCTGGAAAGCAGTTGAAGTTGGAAGCAATAGCACCAGTCGGCTACAAGTTCAGCCATTGGGATTTAGGAGATGGTACTGTGTCTACTTCTTTGCTGACCAACACTTCGCTTTGGAAATACTATTACCCTGAAACAGGATTTAGCAATACGAATTGGGCTGCTTCTTCTTATGATGATGAGAAATGGAGTGAGGGATACGGAAAGTTTGGATATGCAAGTTCGAATACGTCTTACAACACGGTGTTAGACTATGGTTCGGATAAATCTAATAAACCTATTACTGCTTATTTCAGAAATACGTTCAACCTTTCTTCTTTGTCTGGTTTGCAGTATCTTAATTTTAATATCGTGTACGATGATGCCTTTATCATTTACATTAATGGGAAAGAGGTGAAACGTGCTAATATTAGCGGTGATGCTGTTTATTCAACTTTGGCAGACGACTATAAGAACGATGAGGAGTTGTCGTTTAAACTGACAGCCACCGACTTGTCGGATGTCTTAGTAAGTGGTACGAATACAATCGCGGTAGAGATTCACCAGAA
The DNA here is from genome assembly GCA_963654355.1 of Bacteroidaceae bacterium. Lineage (GTDB taxonomy): Bacteria > Bacteroidota > Bacteroidia > Bacteroidales > Paludibacteraceae > UBA1181. The sequence goes on from CAVKBM010000001.1 coordinate 172,213, forward strand.
CAGTGCTTCTTCATCTGATTTGACCTTTAAGATGACAGCAAGTGCAGCCTATGAAGGAGGAACGGTTGAAGGTTTGACAGAACCTATATTGATTACGACCTTGACAGAAGACAAAACCATCAAGGCAAATTTTGAAAAGTTGACAAGTTGTCCAACCATAGACCTTTTGATTTCAGAAGTTGGTCCGTCTAATGATTCGACCACTTCTATCGTTGATGAGTATGGAAAGCATCCAGATTGGTTTGAAATTTATAATAATGGAAATGACACTATCAACTTGGCAGGTTTCTATCTCACGGATAATCAGAATAAACCGAAGAAGAGTCAGATACCATACGGATATAATGAGACAAAGTTGGCTCCAGGTGCGCACTTTGTTTTCTGGGCTGATAAAAAGCCATATAGAGGTTTCAATCATGTTAATTTCAAATTGTCAAATTCGGTGGAAGAGTCTACTGTTTATCTATACAATGGATGTGATTTGGACAACTATGTGGATGTCGCCATCTACTCTCCTTTAGGTCAAAATGAGTCATACGGGCGCGAAGATGATAACAGTGACACTTGGGTTGTCTACAAACCTATTTGCGATAGTACAACGAGCGATGAGGTTATCTATTTGCCTACACCAGGAGAAGCTAATGGATCGTTGTCATTAAAATGTACGAAAGAGTCTTCTACAGACGAAGTCTTGAGTGTTGTAGATGAGAGGTTTGTACAGCTCTATCCAAATCCTGTCAACGATGTTTTGAACGTCATTGTCGGGGATGGAGAAAACAAGACGTTGGTGACAGTGTTTGACCAATTGGGCAGAAAATGGATTCAGACAACAGCGAATGGAAACTTTACTGTCAATGTTGAGAGTTGGCCTTCTGGAGTTTATAATCTGAATGTTGTGGTCGAAGGTGTAGGCTATAACAGACTCTTTATCAAGAAATAACAATATGGTGTAAGGAAATATAGGAAAGGCGATATGAAGAAATTATTGATGGCATCCGACCTTGGAGATTTGAAAAAGGCGGTGCAAGAGGCTTTAGAGGTTAAGAAAGACCGCTACGCATACAAAAAATTGGGTGAGAATAAGACCTTGCTTTGCGTATTTTTCAATAATAGTTTACGTACCAGACTGAGTACGCAGAAAGCTGGAATGAACTTGGGAATGAACACCATCGTTTTGGATGTCAACCAAGGAGCCTGGAAATTAGAGACAGAGCGTGGCGTTATCATGGATGGCGACAAGTCTGAGCACCTTTTGGAGGCTATTCCAGTGATGGCTCAGTTTTGTGATGTCATTGGAGTTCGTTCCTTTGCACGTTTTGAAAATAAGAAATTCGACTACGAGGAGACTATCCTCAATGAGTTTATCCAATATTCAGGGAAGCCTGTCTTCAGTATGGAGTCTGCCACTGTGCATCCATTGCAGGCTTTTGCCGATTTGATTACAATTGAAGAGCATAAAAAGGTGGCTCGTCCGAAGGTTGTCATGACGTGGGCTCCTCATCCAAAGTCTTTGCCACAGGCAGTGCCAAACTCATTTGCTGACTTTATGAACGAGGCAGATGTGGATTTCGTCATCACGCATCCCGAGGGCTACGAATTGGACGAAAAATTTGTTCGTGGAGCAAAGGTGGTATATAATCAAGATGAAGCTTTAAAAGGCGCTGATTTTGTCTATGCGAAAAACTGGTCGGCTTATAAAGATCCTAATTATGGAAAAATCTTAAGCAAGGATATGAGTTGGACTGTAAGCAAGGAGAAGATGGCGTTGACTAACAACGCATATTTTATGCATTGTCTTCCTGTAAGACGAAATATGATTGTTACCGACGATGTTATCGAGAGTCCACAATCTTTGGTTATTCCAGAAGCCGCTAACCGAGAAATTTCGGCTGAAACTGTAATTAAGAGAATCTTGGAGTCTCTTTAAGAAAAGAGTGCTGTTTCTGTGATGAAATAGCGTGAAACAGTTATAGTTATACTGCAAAAAGTCGCTTTTTGATGTCAGTCAGATGCGACTTTTTTTGTATATTTGCTACTATAGTGAAAAAAGAACAAATAAAAATCATGTCAGAGGAAAACAATTCATATTCCGCCAGTAGCATTCAGGTGTTGGAAGGGCTGGAGGCAGTAAGAAAGCGTCCAGCGATGTATATCGGTGATGTGAGCGAGCGAGGCTTGCACCATTTGGTGTATGAGGTGGTAGATAATTCCATTGATGAGGCTTTAGCAGGCTTTTGTAAGCATATTGAAGTAACTATCAACGAAGACAATTCAATAACCGTACAAGACGATGGTCGTGGTATCCCCGTTGATATGCACGAAAAAGAACACAAGTCAGCCTTGGAGGTCGTGATGACTGTGTTGCATGCGGGTGGTAAATTTGATAAGGGAACTTACAAGGTTTCAGGAGGTTTGCACGGTGTGGGAGTCTCTTGTGTGAATGCTCTCTCAACAAAATTGGAAGTAGAGGTTTGCCGTGGAGGTAAACGTTACCAACAGGAATATGCTTTTGGAAAGCCATTGTATAGCGTCCGTGAGGTAGGAATTGCCGACCATACGGGAACGAAGGTGACTTTCTTGCCAGATAATACGATTTTCACTGTTCACGAATATAAATATGACATTTTGGCGGCACGATTGCGCGATTTGGCTTATTTGAATGCAGGAATACGCATCTCTTTAACAGATAAGCGTCCGTTGGGTGATGGAACATTCCGCTCAGATGTATTCTATTCGGAGAGAGGATTGAGTGAATTTGTGGAGTATCTTGACTCGCTACGTGAACATTTAATCCCTGATGTAATCCATATAAACACAGATAAGTATGGCACTCCTGTAGAAGTGGCTATGACTTATAATACAGAGTTCAAAGAGAATATTCACTCATACGTCAACAATATCAATACCATTGAGGGAGGAACGCATGTGCAGGGATTCCGTACGGCGTTGACCCGAACTTTGAAGAAGTATGCGGATGATTTGAAGATCCTTGAGAAGGAGAAAGTTGAGATTTCTGGAGATGATTTTCGTGAGGGGTTGACTGCTGTAATTTCTGTGAAAGTGGCAGAACCTCAGTTTGAGGGTCAAACGAAGACGAAGTTGGGTAACGATGAAGTTTCTGGTATTGTTCAGCAGGCGGTGAGCGAGGCTTTGGCAAATTATTTGGAAGAGCATCCTAAGGAGGCAAAGCTCATTGTTGATAAAGTTGTATTGGCTGCTAGAGCACGAATTGCAGCGGCTAATGCTCGTAAGAATGTTCAAAGAAAATCGGCTTTCGGTGGAGCTGGATTGCCAGGAAAATTGACAGATTGTTCGGGTAAAAATCCAGAGTTGTGCGAGATTTTCCTTGTCGAGGGAGACTCTGCAGGTGGTACGGCTAAACAAGGTCGTAACCGTGAGTTCCAAGCTGTTTTGCCATTGCGTGGTAAAATTTTGAATGTTGAGAAGGCCACGTTGGATCGCGTTTTGAGTAGCGAGGAAATCAAGAATATTTATTCTGCGCTAGGTGTTTCTGTCGGAACAGCGGAAGACTCTAAGGCGTTGAACCTTGAGAAGTTGCGTTATCATAAGATTATCATCATGACCGATGCCGACGTTGATGGAAGCCATATTGACACATTGATCTTGACATTCTTCTTCCGTCACATGCGTGAGTTGATCGAGCGTGGATATGTTTACATAGCGGCTCCTCCGTTGTACAAATGTCAGAAAGGAAAAATCCAAGAATATTGTTGGACGGATCAGCAGAAGCAAGCATTCATTGACAGATACGGAGACGGACAAGAGAAAGGAATCCGCATTCAGCGATACAAAGGTTTGGGAGAGATGGATGCCGTTCAACTGAAGGAGACGACTATGGATCCAAACTATAGAACGCTTCGTCAGGTTCATATTGAAAATTTGCCACAAGCGGATTATACATTTTCAATGTTAATGGGAGATGATGTTGCTCCTCGTCGAAAGTTTATCGAGGATAATGCAACCTATGCAACTATTGATGCGTAGAGGAAAGATAAACAATTAAAAAATTCGTAAAATACTAATACAGAAATAAATATAAATTGCGAAGATATGGCAATTGTTAAACCATTTAAAGGTATTCGTCCTCCAAAAGATTTGGTAGAGAAGATAGAAAGTCGTCCGTATGATGTGTTGAACTCTGAGGAGGCTCGTGAAGAGGCAGGAGACAATGAAATGTCTCTTTACCATATAATCAAGCCAGAGATAGATTTTCCAGAAGGAACGAGTGAGTATGATCCTCGTGTTTATGAGAAGGCTGCAGAGAATTTCCAGAAATTTCAAGATAAGGGTTGGTTGGTTCAAGATAGTAAAGAGATGTATTACATCTATGCCCAGACTATGAATGGAAAGACCCAGTATGGACTGGTGATAGGTGCGTATGTCAACGATTATATGACAGGTGTCATCAAAAAGCATGAATTGACGCGAAGAGACAAGGAAGAAGATCGTATGAAGCATGTTCGCGTGAACAATGCTAATATTGAACCTGTATTTTTTGCTTATCCAGACAATGTTGTTTTGGATGCCTTGGTGAAGAGATATACTGCGAAGACTCCTGAGTATGATTTCATCGCCCCGATTGATGGTTTCGGTCATAAATTTTGGTTGATTGATGATGACAAGGATATTGCAACAGTAACCGAGCAGTTCGGAAAGATGAAGGCTTTGTATATTGCTGATGGACACCACCGTTCAGCAGCGGCTGCATTGGTAGGTGATGAGAAGCGCAAGCAGAATCCAAATCATAAAGGAGACGAGGAGTATAATTACTTTATGGCAGTGGCTTTCCCTGCAAGTCAGTTGACAATCTTAGATTACAACCGTGTAATAAAAGATTTGAATGGTCTGAACAGCGAAGAATTCTTGAAAGCGCTTTCAAAGAATTTCGATGTGGAGAAGAAGGGTGAAGCAGAGTATAAACCACAGGAGTTGCATGAGTTCTCTCTTTACTTGGACAAGAACTGGTACAGTTTGAAGGCGAAGGAAGGTACTTTCAACGATCAGGATCCGATCGGGGTCTTAGATGTTGACATTTCAAGTCGTCTGATTTTGGATGAAATCTTAGGAATTAAGGATTTACGTTCAGATAAGAGAATTGACTTTGTCGGAGGATTGAGAGGATTGAAGGAGTTGAAACGTCGCGTAGACAATGGTGAGATGCGAGTTGCTTTGGCTCTTTATCCTGTTTCTATGAAACAGATTATGGACATTGCAGACAGTGGTAATATAATGCCACCCAAAGCAACTTGGTTTGAACCCAAATTACGTTCAGGTTTGATTATTCATAAACTTTCATAAGTTCATAATGTTGGTATTGGATGGCGAAATTCTCATAGATTTTCGCCATCTTTTTTATTTGGAGAAGAAAATAAACGCAAAATAAGATTTTATCGCTCGTTGTACAGAAACTTCAAGCTGTTTTTCTCGTAACGGTTGAATTTTCTATCGGAACTGACGAGCGAAACGTGGTCTGCGATGGCTTGAGCGATGATAATCCTATCTCCTGGGTCTTTATGGTCATCGTAAAGGGGAAGCTCTGCAAATTTCTTCAGGTGTTCTTTGTCGACAGGTACGACTTTAATGCTTATGCTTTCCTTGATTTTTGCTCCCAAAAATACAAGGATGTTAGTGTCTAAGTATGCTCTTCTCATTTCATTATTGCTTTCATATTAGCAATCTCCCAAAGCCCTTCTTGTCCCTCTTCAGAGAGCAACCATCCCCCAACTTTGCTGAGTTTTCCTTGCGCCTTCAACTCTCATGTGGGCATACCACTTTCTGTCTCTCTCTGCCTCCTCTTCTGGAGTCCTTACTTTTTTCTTACTCATAGTTTTTTTACTTTAATGTTTAATAATCAATTTTCACCCCGAACAGGTAATTCTTTACAAATATACAAAATCTCCCAAAACATTGGTTCTCATTTCTAAATTCTCAGTTTTAATCGCTAAATTCTCTTTAACATTTTTTTGTTTTTCCCCTATATCCGATTTATATTTGCTTGTTTTCTATGCTTGTACTTCTTCGGAAGTACTGATGAGAGCGAAGGTTTGAAATAAAGTATTATTGATATAGGTATAGTGTATAATTGGGTAAATGTAGTGTGAATATGAAAAGATATTTATATACATCGTTGCTTCTGCTGCTGGGAGTGGTGGCGGAGGTCTGCGGCCAGAGTAAAACCATCACCGGTGGTAACGACCATGGCGTTATCATTTGTGCTCAGGGGTACTTGTATTCTTGGGGTGTGAATAACTCGGGTCAGTTAAGTGGACTTTTGGGTATTGATCCTGATGATGAGTATACTGGGGCAAATGCAACTAAAGATTATGTTTACACACCAAGTCGTGTGAAAACGGACAAGCTAACCTTTAATATGGTAACAGCAGGTTCTGGTGCGTTCAACCTTGCTTTGTCTTGTACTAAGATTGTTTATGCTTGGGGTGATAACCAATCAAAGGTTTGTAGCCCGACGGAAGGGAATGTGGTAAAGTATCCTACGCCGGTGGTGAAAGGTGAGACTCCTGGTTATAATTTGGACGGAACGCCTGGCGGAGACTATTTGGGTGGTGTAACTTATATTGCTGCGTCCACTAATTCAGGTTTCGCAATTATGGAGGATGGTCGTGTCGTTGGTTGGGGTCGTGGTACATGGACTGCTTCAACAAAGGCGCAGACCGGTTATCCCGTGTACATAAAAGATGAGGATGGTAATGATCTGAAGAATGTGACGCATATTTCTGGTGGTGATGATAACTGTTTGATTAGAACTGCGGATGGAAAACTTTATGGAGTGGGACCATGGAATGGTGGTTTTAATAGTGATAAAACGGTTACGTACGCAGTGCCAGTTTTGAATGCGGAAACAGAAGAGCCTTTGACAGACATTCGTATGTCTGCTGCTGCTGACGTGGCAGGATTTGCTGTTACTGGCGATGGATATGTATGGTCTTGGGGTAATGGTGGCTGGGGAGGCTCCACTGGAAATTCTCAAATTGGTTTGACGCATTATTTGGCTATGAAAGTTTGTTCGGGTCAGTATGGTGAAGAAATTTCTGGAGAGGAATATCTTACAGATGTAAAAGAGGTTATCGGAGGTCGTGGACATGGTGCCGCAATCACAAAAGAAGGATATTTGGTATATTGGGGGTGCAATGAAAAAAATGGTGGTGTCGCTCCGACTGATAAAACTACGATAGAAACCTATAAAAATGGTGAAGAAGGTGTGAAACCTGTTCTCGCAAAATATTGTGATGCAAAAAATGAGCCGGGTGAATTGGTTACAGACGCAGTTAGCATTTCTCGTGGTGATAACTTTGATTTTATGGTGAATGATAAAGATGAGTATTATGTTTGGGGACTTAATAACAAAGGACAGGCGGGAACAGGCGATGCAACAGTAACACAGTATAACTGTCTTACAAAGTTGAAAACCATCCCTTGTGATATTCAGGATGCTTGTCCAACCGTTTTTATGGTTAATCGTACGAAATGTCCGGGTGAGGAGATTGAATTGGATTGTGGTTATGTGATTCCAAAAGGTAAGGAAGAAAGCTACTACGTATCTTGGTATTTGGATGGCAAATTACTCAATACAACTACGAAAAACTCTTCGTCGACAGATATGTTGGCTGACCCTTATAACAGCGCAACGATTAACGTTACCGAGCCAGGAACCTACAAGGTGATAATTGAGTATATCGGTGGAAATATTCCATGTGATGCTTGTGAGCCTGCAGAGACGGAGTGTGTGGTAACCGATATGGATATGCCGATCGATACCATCATCACCGATATGAACTGTGTGGCTGGCAAGTTGGAGACCAGTGGCACGGATGTTATCTGCTACGAGGCAACTGTCAATGACAAATTCTATAAGTCTACGCAGACAGCCAAGTTTGCTGCTTTCGCAACGGAGACATCAAAAGATACATTGACCTACGATGGCAAGAACATCGTGGTTACGGCAAAGGGTGCAGGTGGCAAAATTGAGTTCTGCGTTACTGGCGATCAGATTGCGGCCAGCGAGATTCACGACAATGCAGCGTTAGAGTCAAAAGATACCACCTACACCGTTTGGTTGGAGGATATCACTTCATTTGATACTTACTTATTTAAAGATGTGGCTGTTTCTGATATGTCGGCTGGAAGTTATCAGAAAGAGACGATCATTCTTGATATGTATGCAACGTCAGATTTGAAATCTTTTGATGTATATTGCGCGACTTACAATGGAACAGGAACAGTAGCACTGCAACCTGTGATTTTCAAGGCCGCCAAGAACACCAATGGTGAATATGTGATTGGTGCTACCTATTTCACTGGAGTGGAGCAAACCTTTGATATTGATGCAAATGCAACGAAATGTACTGTTAAGGTAGGTTGCAAAGTAGAGGGTAGTTCAACCAGAGGTGTGAAATACATTTTGGGAGTGATAATAACTAATTCTGCTAAAGTATATAAGTATAAGCCGTCAGCGAGAAAGAACAATTCCCCTCTGTATGTAACAGAGATTCAAGATACTGAAGAGTTCGGTATCTACGCCATCGGTTCGTTGGCAAACTCAATGGATTTGGGACAAGGTAATGGTGGCGATGAGGTATGTATCACCAACATCAACTTCGGAAAGTTGACCGACTACGACTGTGGACGTATCATGCTTTCTGCTCGTTATGGCTGTCCTCCATGTAGCATGCCTGATGGTAATAAAATTACAATTGAGGAGAATAATGGAACGGATATTGAGAAAGACGATGACAACGTGAAATTTATTAAGTTGTGTAAAGAGTCGCCTGCAATATCGTTGACGGTGAAAGATGTGAAAAAGGAGGCGGATGCTTCCGCTAAATTTGACATTCTTTGGTATAAGGGTAGTCTTACGGGTACGGCGTTGCAAACAGATGAGAAAGCAACCAAATCTGTCTTGGATCCAGAGATTGCTTGGGATGCCACATTGGAGGGGAAAACGGTGAAGTATTATGCAATGGTGCGTGATAATGCAAATCCAACTTCAGCGACATGTTTCATTTATGACTCTATTAACATTATTTATAATAAATTGCCGATTGCTCCGGAAATTGATGAAATCAAATTCTGTGAGTCGGCTCCTGCTTCTCAAAAGACAGCGTTGACTGAGGCTTTAACAGGATCAGATTTTGATGGCTACACTGTTAAATGGTATTCTGATGCGAATAAGACAAAGACTTCTACGGAGCCGGACTTGACAACATTGAAATACCAAGCCACTTCGTACGAGTTCTACTACACCGTAACAGATCCTGAAACGGGTTGCGAGAGTGAAGTCGCTACCCTCACTGTTACAGTTTGGGAGACCCCAGAAGAGGAGTTGGCGATCATTGAGGATTTCTGTGTGCATGATGCCACAGTAACCTATCCAGAGTCGGCATTGGGATACACTGTAAAATGGTGGTCGAAAGCGGATGCATCAGAAGAGTCGTCTTCTGTATTGTCGGATTTGGAACCAGGATCCTACACCGTGTGGTATACGGTGACCAACGATAATGGATGTGTGAGCCAGGTATATGAGCGTCCGTTTGTCGTGAAAGATTCTGTTCGTCTGACGTTAGACTCAACGATGATTTGTGGTAAGACAACCGTAACGACAAGCGGAATCACGCCTGCTTCAGCAACTTTAGTATGGACTTTGGCAGGGACAACAGTTGCCAGCACGGAGTTCAGCGAGGCAGATGGAACAGGAAGTCTTGGTGAGTTGGTCGTAGTAGCATCTGCCTCTGGCTATTGCGACAACACCTATAAGTATGATGATATCTATGTAAAAGCAACAGCAAGCAAGCCGACGGGAACATTCTTTGTATCCTATTTGAAGTCGGATGCTGTCGGTGGTGCGTTCGAAGACATCCTTACGAAAGACAGCAAGGTGGTTGATGTAGATGCAGACTACACATTGAATTGGTATGATGCGGATATGAAACTTTTGAATGGAGTTCCTGTGCCACCATACCCATCGGATGCTGTAACGGAAGATCAAACATATACATACTATGTAAGTCGTACAAACAAAGATGGATGTACGAGTGATTTGGAGGAAATCACCGTGGTTATTTATTTAACGCCTACGCCCACCCCTGTTACTCCGGTTTACTATTGTTTGAATTCTACAAATGCGGAGCCTTTGTCTGCAACTGTTAATGACCCTGCGGCAACAGGCAAGTTCTCTCTCGTTTGGTATGATACAGACAATAAGACAATTTTGACAACTGCGCCAACGCCAGATGTTACAGCAGTAGGTAAGACAACTTATTATGTATCGCAGAAGTCTACGGATGGAGCTGAGAGTTCGCATGTGCCGGTCAATGTGACTGTATTTGGTGTGAAGGAGCCTGAACTTGACGCAACCAATGTGTTAGAATATTGTAGTTCGAAGAACACTTCGTCAGCGTTAAAAGCTAATTACGTTCGTGATGAGGATAATAGTTACTATGCGAGTGCTTTGGTTTGGGAAATGTCAACTGATGGAGGGGCATACAGTGAAGTAGCAGCTCCTGTAACGCCAATCATTGATGTTTCTGCAACCACAACTTATAACTACCGAGTTCATCAGATCTATGAAATAACTTCAACAGGAGAAACCTGCGTGGGAGATCCTGTATCTACAGATGTAACGGTAACATACGTTGCGCCAGTTGTAACACAGGAAGTTCTTTACTTGAAGGCATCTGCAAATGCTTCAGGTACATTTGACAAGTGCTTGACAGAGCAGAATGAAGATGCTGTAACTGATATTACGACGGGAGCGACTTTGCAGTGGTATAAGAGCGATTGCTCTACGAAGTTAGATGCATGCCCTGCGCCAACATTAAATCCTTCCGTAGCAGAGGGTGATGATCAGTTGGAGACCTATTGTGTAAGTCAGGTAATCAAGATTTCTGATAACCTTTCTTGTGAAAGTAAGACAACTACAATCTCTGTCAGAATTAGTGATGCCCTTCCTCCAATTGTTTATTCATACTATTATTGTGAAGGTCAAACCATGTCCGACTTGACGGCTGATGTCAATCCGCAAGCAGGAAAAACGAAAGATGATTATGAGATTTATTGGTACGGAACGACGAAGCCATCCAATACTTCAACCGCGATGCCAGAATCAAAAGGTTCAACTTATGCGATGGGTAGTGCTGCTGCAGCGATAGTTGGAGGTGTAACTACAGATTACAAGTATTATGTTGCACAGCACGACTTGACCACAGGAGCGGTGAGTGCGGCGCAAGAAGTTTTGGTTAGAGTGCAACCGAAACCAATTGTAACTGTAACACAACCAGATCCTGTATGTGAAAAAGATGTTGATCTTTCTGAGTTCAAGACGGTAAAGAATGTAAAGGAAACATTTGAGTACACTTACTATAATGCCTCAGAGGTAGATATGAGAACATCTCTCGTATCAACGACGGGTACTTACTACGTGGATGCAAAATACAATTTGACGGTGCCAAATTCAACATCGGCGGTTGTATCAGACCTTGTGTGTCAGGGAGAGAAAGCTCAGATTGACGTAACCGTAAATGATTTGACTACGCCAGTCATTTCTGGAACTCCAACAACTTGTCCGGGTACGTCTGTTGAATTGGAAGTATCTGCGACAAGTACAGATCCTGGTACCGACTTGATAACTTACCAATGGGGAGGCGATGCCGCCAGTGTGGCAGATGGTTCGACAACTTCAAATATCTTGAAGACGCAAAAGCTCTCTCAAAAGACAGGAACGACTTACTCGTTTACTGTGGTCGCAAAAGCAGGTGCTTGTACGAAAGAAGTAACTGCGGCTGAGGCACATGTTGTTACTGTTGGAGATGGTGTCGTAACGGGAAATATGACATATACCGAGGACGACAATGACGAGGCTCCTGGTGGATTTGAAAACAATGATACAGAGCATGACATCTATAGTTGTGGTAATCCAATAACCATTAGTGTGAAGTACGAAGGAGATCAGGATTACGTTTGGTATAAGAATGGAACGAAGATTGCTTCTGGCGTTTCTTCTATCACAACAGAGTCTTATTCAACTTACGCAGATGATGTCTACACGATTGAGTGGACAAACGAATGTAAGGCAACAACCGACTTAAAAGTACACGTTGTACCTATCTCCGCTACTCCTGTCTCAACAGAGGCAATTGAAATATGTGAAGGCGTTCCGTTTACTTCAGAGTTTAGTTATACTTTGAAACCAGGAGAAACTCCTACGATAGATTGGTATCGAGATGGACGTATAGTGAGCGGTCAGGTTGGAAGTAAAATGGAGATAAAGAACACAAAGAAGTCGGATAGCGGAGTCTACTCGTTTACTATCAAGAATCGAGGATGTCATGCAGAAGGCACAACTAACACGTTGACCGTTAAGCCATACATCCAAGCATCTATACAAAGCGAGCCATTCATTGTGGATCGTCATGCTACAGGAACAATGACTATTTCATATACAGTTCCGACGTCATACGCTGTGAAGAGTCAGAAGTGGATTGAGAATGGTGAGGTTGTCTACGATGGAAACCCATACGTTTTGAATGACGTTACGGCAGACCATAATTACACAATCGAGCTTTCTGATCCAGACTATTGCGATGCGAAATTGTCTGCTATTGTGTATGTAGATGCAGAGTTGACATTGAAGACCACGTTGAAAGACACTATATGTTTGGGAACAACAGAGGTATTCGTAATAGACACAACAGGAACGGGTGCGTTCCGTCGTCCGAATGGAAATCCTCAGTTGAACGTAACGGCTAAGGTTGGTGATGGTGCTGAAGTAAACTTAAATGATAAAATTACGAAGAGGGGTGATATGTTGAATATTGCGGTTAGCCCGACAGATAATGCAACCTACACGGTAAGATTCTCTTACAATGGTAAGGAAGTAGATTCGGAAGAAAAGGTAATCGTTATTCCTGGCATTAGCGTTACGATTCCGGATATGCCAAATGTATGTTCTGGAGATGAGACAACTTTGACTGTTACGGGAATACAACCAGAAGGAACGACGGTATCATGGGCAGATGATTCAACTATCGTAGAAGGAAAGAATTCAGAGACGCTTCGTGTTCGCCCTGTATACAGTGGAACAAGTGCTGACCATCAGTCTAAATACAACTATACTGTTATCGCTTACAACTCAATTTGTGATAACAAGAGAGAGTACATTGTTCCAGTGCTGGTAGATGAGCCGTTGGTGGGTACGATTACAGGAGATCCTGAAATCTGCCAAGGAAAAGAAGCCGTTATTGATGCGTCTTCCTATTTGGCAACCAACTACAAGTGGTATCCAGATTCAGCAGGAGTAATGATAAATGCAAGGGAGACTGTCAGCCCTGCCTCTTCAACGGATTTCACCGTAGAGATGAGTCGTGGTTTGTGTTCTGCAAAAGACACATTTACAGTAACTGTATTCACAAACCCTGTGATTACGAGCATTGACTCTATTGGATTGCGTGATCGTCAAATAATCTTAGAGCCAGGATATGGAACGGCGCCATATACCTATGCGGTAGATGCGAGAGTGGCAGACGACCAAGATGTGAAGAAAAATTTAGCATTCGCTAAGCATGTTGTCTATGTCTATGACTCAAAGGGCTGTATGACTTCAATGAATTTCTTGTTGGAAGCACCTGCCATCTCTGTTCCTGATCATTTCACTCCAAATGGTGATGGTGTAGACGATAAGTGGGTGATACCTTCAATCGCAGATGTTTATCCGAATGCTGTGGTAACCATCTATGATCGTTACGGAAAAGTTTTGAAACAATATTTAGGAGCAGATAGCGATGGCTGGGATGGAACTTATCAGGGTAAAAACCTGCCATCAACCGACTATTGGTATCAGATTACTATCGAAGAGATTGATAAGGAGTATGTTGGACACTTCACTTTGATTCGTCGATAGGAGGGGGTGAGGTTTTAGAGTTTAGAACTTAGAGTTTAGAATTTAGAGAGTAGATAGAGTGCGATGGCGCAGAAGCGTCATCGTACTTTTTTTGTTTCTTTCTGTTTCTCCTTTTTGTAACTTTTAAAGAAATGAGCCGAAGAATATCGTTTGAAAATGGTAAATTAGCAGACAATTAACAACAAAAAACATTACACCAATGTCAAAGTTCTCCGTAGTACAAGAGTTATCAGAGTTTGATTCTTTAAAGAAAGTATTTCACGAGAAAAAGAAAGGAGTGTCTTATCCGTCGGCAACTGCATTGTGTGAAATTTTGGATATTGCAAGGGCGATTCTTTTCCCTGGTTATTATGGTACACACTCAGTAACTATCCAAACATTGCCCTACTACATTGGTGTGAATGTTGATCGTTTGGCAACTCTTTTAGAGGAGCAGGTCATCGCTGGAATGCTTTTTGGTTCGGCTTCCTATTCAGATTACAACTATGTGGCTGAGATTGCAGAAAACACTGTAGAGCGTTTTTTAGAGAAATTGCCAACTATGCGTCAGGCTTTGATTTCTGATGTTGAATCTGCCTATAATGGAGATCCTGCGGCGAAAAGTTACGCGGAGATAGTCCTTTGCTACCCGGCCATAAAGGCTATATCAGCCTATCGTATTGCACACGAGTTGCTGCTTTTGAATGTTCCTCTCATCCCTAGAATGATAACGGAGATGGGACATTCTGAAACAGGGATAGACATCAATCCAGGAGCTAAAATAGGACACCATTTCACTATTGACCATGGAACAGGTGTTGTGATTGGTGAGACTTGTATTATTGGTAATAATGTAAAGATATATCAAGGTGTTACCTTAGGAGCAAAAAGCTTTGAATTGGACGAGGATGGCAACCCTGTAAAAAATATAGATCGTCATCCCATCATTGAGGACGATGTTATTATATATGCAAATGCTACGATTCTAGGTCGTATCACGATAGGAAAAGGTTCTGTGATAGGAGGTAATGTCTGGTTGACGAATAATGTTCCTGCAGGTTCTAAAGTCGTTCAAAAACGTGGTGGTCAGGTGTAGTAAAGTGACTTAAAAGACACTTATTCAATGGAAAGAAGAAAAAACGTATTGATTGTAGACGAAACGGATTCCACAAGCAACTATTTAAGTCGAATGCTATCCGAGGAAGATTTGCCTGATGGATTCGCTGTAATTGCAAAACACCAGACTGCGGGAAGAGGTCAGATCGGACATTGTTGGAAATCTGAGTATGATAAGAATCTTTTGTTTAGTTTACTGCTTCATCCTACTTTTATACATATTGCAGATCAGTTTTATCTGATGCGTGCTGTGGCGGTTGCTATTGTAGAGATTTTACGAAATGGATTTAGGACAGATAGTTTCGTTATAAAATGGCCTAATGATATTTACTACAACGATAGAAAATTATGCGGTTTCATCGTTGATAATCTTCTGATGGGCAATCAGATTACTCATTCTATTGTAGGAGTTGGCATGAATGTCAATCAGACGAATTTCGATTTGGATTTGCCCAACCCAATCTCCATTGCGAATATTGTAGGTAGAAACAGTGATACATATTTACTATTCAAGGATTTTCAATCAAATATAATGAAAGAGTACCGACTATTGAGAGACGATGATATTAACTTTGAGTATCTCAATAATCGTTATTTGGGTATGATTTATAAATTTGGAGAGTGGGCAAAATATAGCGATTCCAACGGAGAATTTGAAGGAAGAATTATAGACATAGAACCTACAGGTAGGGCTGTGATTCAACACAAAGGAGGTGAATTTAGAAAATATTACATAGGGGAGGTAGAGTATATTCATGAGACGGTAGAAAGTAAAAAGTAGAATATGGAAGATAGAGCTGAAAGAATATATTAACGAAATGATGTAAAGATGAATATAATGATAATCAATGGTCCAAATCTTAATTTGTTGGGCAAAAGAGAGCCTACCATTTATGGCTCAAGGTCGTTTGAAGATTATTTGGAAATATTGAAAAGCCGATATCCTGAAATCAATATATCTTACTATCAATCCAATATAGAGGGGGAGTTGATAGACAAGATACATGAGGTCGGTTTTATATCTGATGGCATTATTTTAAATGCAGGTGCATATACTCACACCTCTTTGGCGATAGCAGATGCTATTCGTTCTGTAACGACGCCAGTTGTTGAAGTACATATCTCTAACGTACATAAGCGAGAGGAGGTACGCCATCATTCATTTCTTTCTTCTGCCTGCGCAGGTGTCGTTTTAGGTTTTGGATTAGACTCATATCGATTGGCTTTAGAAGGATTAATTGAGATGAGTAGGCTGAATGAAGAAAAATGATGATGAAAGTGTTTTTTTTCTGAGGAAGGAATAGAAAATCTGAAAATTCAATGGCACTCAATGCAAAATTTGAGGATGATCGAATAATTAAGAGATATCGTTCGTATTTGTTGTTAGAACGGTCATTTTCTGTAAATACGGAGGATGCTTATCTTACCGATCTTTCCAAGTTATTGTGTTACTTAGGGGATCTGAATGTTGATTATAAAGATGCAACTTATGAGATTTTACAAGACTTTTTGATTGAACTTTCAGAGCTTGGAATCTCTCAACGCTCTCAGTCAAGAATCGTGTCGGGTATAAAGAATTTCTATAATTTTTTACTCATAGAGAATGAAATAGACGAAGATCCTACCGAGCTGTTAAGTACTCCTAAAAAAGAGCAGTATCTTCCCACGGTTCTTAGTATAGAGGAGGTTAATAAAATCATAGATTCCATCAATGTTTCCGATGCAATAGGTCAGCGAAACAGGACGATCTTGGAGGTGTTGTATAGTTGTGGAATTCGTGTTTCAGAATTAATCAACTTGCCCATTTCTCAGGTCTTTTTCTCTGAAAAGTATATCAATGTTGTCGGGAAAGGTAACAAACAGCGAATTGTACCCATTTCCGACAAAGCATTGTTGGAGATTGAACGATGGATGCAGATGAGGGCAGAAATGCCGATGAAATCCGATGAAACAGGAATGTTGTTTGTTAATCGTAGGGGAGGTCAGCTGACTCGCCAGATGGTGTTTGTCATCGTAAAAAATGCCGCAGAAGCCGTTGGTGTCACGAAGACAATCAGTCCACACACTTTCAGACATTCTTTTGCTACACATTTGTTGGAAGGAGGTGCCAATCTAAGAGCCATTCAAGAGATGCTGGGGCATAAATCAATCATTACTACCGAAATCTATTCACATATCGATACACAACGTTTGCGTGAGGAAGTCATTCTTTTCCATCCTCGTAATCATCGCAACCTTTTTTAAATAACTATAAAGAAAATGGTCTGGAGCGAACCCCAGACCATGGAAAGACTTGTCATCCTGTAGATAATCAACGAAAATTTACTTACAATTACTTTTTGAATAAAAGATCGTCAATTACTTTAGGAAAGTATTTGTATTCTAATTCATGGGCATTGTGAGCGACATCTTCGGGTGTGTCTGTTGGTTTCACAGGTACTTTGGCTTGAAAGATAATAGAACCCTCGTCAAGGTTCTCGTTGGCGTAGTGGATGGTGATGCCACTTTCTGTATCTCCGTCGGCGATCACAGCCTCGTGGACATGCATTCCATACATACCTTTCCCTCCGTGTTTAGGAAGGAGCGCTGGGTGGATGTTGATGATTTTGTTGGGAAATCTGTTGATGATTTCTGCAGGAACTCGCAGTAGAAAGCCAGAAAGAACTATCAGGTCAGGTTTTGTTTCTTCTAAAAGATGGAGGATTGTTCCGTTGTTCCACTCGTCTTTCGTAAAATAGCGAAACGGAATTCCCAATTTTTCAGCGCGTACTTTCACATACGCATCTGCCTTGTTACAGAGGATGTAAGGGAATTTAACCTCTTTATTATCAGAGAAATAAGAGATAATGTTTTCGGCGTTAGAGCCAGAGCCAGAGGCAAAGATGACGACGTTTTTCATTATAATTGAATTAAACATCTGAGAATCAGATAATTAAAAAGAATTTTCTTTGTTAAGAAAAGTTAAATGATTGCACATTTTTTTTAAACTGTGCAGTTCTCGCAAAAAAACTTAACGAATATGTTAGAAATCGTTAAAAAAAGTTGTTCCTTTGCAACCGCAAATTTAGAAAAATTTGAACTTAAATATTAACTAAAAACTGAAACAAAAATGTCAGAAGTTGCAGAGAAAGTAAAGGAGATTATTGTTGAGAAGTTAGGTTGTAAGCCATCTGAGGTAACTGAGAGCGCAGGTTTCACTACAGATTTGGGTGCAGACTCGTTGGATACCGTAGAGTTAATTATGGAGTTGGAGAAACAGTTCAACATTCAGATTCCTGAGGAAAAAACTCAAGATATTCAGACAGTAGGAGACGCTGTTAAGCTCATTGAAGAGATGTTGGGTAAATAAGTAAATCTATGGAGCTGAGAAGAGTAGTAGTAACGGGTCTGGGAGCAATCACACCCATTGGCAATAACGTTTCAGATTTTTGGAACGCATTGTTGAAGGGTGTGAGTGGTGCTGGACCTATTACGCTCTTTGATGCTTCAAGATTTAAGACACGATTTGCCTGTGAGGTGAGAGGGTTCGATCCAGAAGCACATTTTGATCGCAAAGAGGTACGTAAGTTCGATCGCTATTGTCAGTTCGCACTATGTGTGGCGAAGGAGGCGATGACGGATGCGGGTATTGCGGAGGATCAAGTAGACTCAGACAGGTCGGGTGTTATTTTTTCAACGGGAATTGGGGGTATAACCTCATTTGAGCGTGATTTGTTGGACTATCTATCAAATCCAGAGATACCGAGATTCAATCCGTTTTTCATCCCACGCATGATCGCTAATATGGCGTCTGGGCATATATCGATGCAGTATAGTTTTAGAGGTCCGAACTTTGGAGTTGTCTCGGCCTGTGCTACATCGACGCATGCCATCAGTTTGGCGTTTGATCAGATACGCCTAAATCGTGCTGATGTGATGATAACTGGAGGAGCGGAAGCTCCAATTACAGTGAGTGGAATTGGCGGTTTCAACGCAATGAGAGCCTTATCAACGCGCAATGACGAATATCAGACGGCATCTCGTCCGCTGAGTGCTTCGCGTGATGGCTTTGTCTTGGGAGAAGGAGCAGGATGTTTAGTCTTAGAAGAATATGAACACGCTGTGAGGAGAGGTGCTCACATCTATGCTGAGGTGGCAGGTGTGGCGGCTTCTGCGGATGCCTATCACATGACGGCGACGCATCCTGATGGATTGGGTGCTACCATTGTTATGACGAATGCCCTTAAAGATGCGGGTTTGTCGGTGGAGGATATTGATTATATCAACATTCATGGAACGTCAACGCCGATAGGAGATCCCTCGGAGATAAAGGCCATTCAGAAAGTTTTTGGTGAATACGCTAAATCGTTGAATATCAGTTCTACTAAGTCTATGACGGGGCATTTGATGGGAGCGACAGGAGCGGTAGAAGCCATAGCTTCGGTTCTTTCTATTGTCAATGGTGTAGTTCCGCCAACTATAAATCACAAGGAAGGTGATGATGACCCTAATATAGATTATACTTTGAATTATACTTTCAATAAGCCTCAAAAGCGTGAGGTTCGTGCGGCTTTGTCAAACACCTTTGGATTTGGTGGACAAAATGCATCGATTATTTTTAAAAAGTTAAAGTAGGTCCGTTTCGTGATTATAGAAAAGATCAAGGAATTGTTTGGGTTTACCAGGAAAGGATTAGCAGAAGAGAAGGAAGAAGAACCCAAAGAAGAGTTGTATATAGCACTCAAGAATCTGTTCGAGTTTGCTCCAAGTAATTTGGAACTTTATCGGTTGGCTCTTAAACACAAGTCGAACGCTCAACGAGATGACAAGGGAAATTTCGTAAACAACGAGCGTTTAGAGTATTTGGGGGATGCTGTTTTAGAGGCTGTAGTCTCAGATATACTATATCAAAAATATCCCGATAAAAACGAAGGTTTTTTGACAGCTACCAGATCCAAAATTGTACAAAGGGAGACGCTTAATGAGGTGTCGTTGAAGATGAAATTAAACGATTGGATTGTTATGAATAGCGTTCCTCATTCGCATTCCGTAAATATCTATGGAAATGCTTTTGAAGCGTTGGTCGGTGCGATTTATTTGGATAAGGGGTACGATTGTGTGTTGAGCTTTGTCAAAGAAGTGATTTTGGTGAAGTATATTGATTGGAATGAAATCACGACGATAGAACAGAATTATAAATCGAAATTGATAGAGTGGGGACAACGTCATCACATTAAGGTTGAGTTTGACACCTACGATATGCAGACGGTAGAAAATAATAATTGTTTCTTTAAGTCGAAAGTGATGCTCAATGACATTTTTGTGATTGATGGGGAAGGTTATTCTAAGAGAAGTTCCCATCAAGATGGGGCTCGAAAGGTGTGTGAGATGATTGAGCAAGAGAAGAACTTTGCAAAGCGGTATACAATCAAAGGAAAGAAAACAACAGACGAAGATCAAACAATATCTGTTGAGGATACAAAGAATCAAGAAAAATAGAAAAGATGTACACGTGTCATTTTGGAGAAATGGTTTTTGAAAAGGCAAAAAAATTTGCCGATCGAACCGCTTTAAAATATAGGGATATCCACGATGAGGTTTGGAAAAACATTTCGTGGAAACAATTAGCAGATCAGGTAAGTGTCATTGCTAAAGCGTTGATTAGTTTAGGTGTGAAGGAGGAAGACAAAATCGCTTTGTTCTCTCAAAATATGTTGGAGATTATTGCGGTAGATTTTGCATGCCAGGCGGTACGCGCGACGGCAGTTCCTTTATATGCTACAAGTTCCACTTCGCAGGTAGAATATATTGTAAATGACGCAGATATACATTTATTGTTTGCAGGCGAACAGTTGCAATATGATACAGCGGTTGAGGTATTGAATAAGTCGGAGCATTTGACGAAAATCGTTGCGATAGATAAAAACATACAGTTGAAAGGTGTGGATGCGGCAATCTCCTTAGAAGATTTTTTGAAACATGGAGAGGGTACAGCGTTTGAGGAAGAAATGATGGTAAGACGCTCGCACCTATCGGAAAATGACTTAACCACGTTGATCTATACTTCAGGAACAACAGGTGAGCCTAAAGGTGTGATTATCAGACAATCAAATTATCAGCAGGCAATGAAGATTCATGACATTCGGTTGACGAATATAACAGACAAAGATTTGAGTCTGTCTTTTTTGCCTTTGACGCATATTTTTGAGCGTGCTTGGACCTATTTATGCTTGCATAAGAACGTTGTGGTAGCAGTCAACCAGAACCCGAAGCAGATATTGACAGCTCTGAAGGAGGTCCGTCCGACGATGATGTGTGCTGTTCCACGTTTTTGGGAGAAAATCTATATGGGGGTAAACGATAAAATTGAATCGTTTTCACCATTTATGCGCAAGTGGATGCGACATGCAATCAAGGTTGGAGAACGATACAATTTAGAGTTTCGACGTTATGGTAAGACTGCTCCTTTATCCTTGTATCTGCGTTATA
Source organism: Bacteroidaceae bacterium (assembly GCA_963654355.1). Lineage (GTDB taxonomy): Bacteria > Bacteroidota > Bacteroidia > Bacteroidales > Paludibacteraceae > UBA1181. The sequence continues at coordinate 193,709 of CAVKBM010000001.1, forward strand.
AATTCTATAATGCCACTCTATTTAATCTCTTGAAAAAAGTGTTGGGGTTGGAGAATGGAAATTTCTTCCCTACTGCGGGCGCTGCATTGTCCGATGATGTGAATGTTTTTTTACATAGCGTTGGATTTAATATTATCGTAGGATATGGTCTGTCCGAATCCACGGCAACAGTGGCTTGCTATAATCCATACAATGGAAATTACGAAATTCACTCTACGGGAGAGATTATGCCAGAGGTGGAGGTTAAATTGGGTGAAAACAATGAGATACTCTTGAAAGGAAAGACTATTTCTGAGGGATATTACAATAAACCAGAAGCCACCGCCGCTGCTTTTGAGGATGGATGGTTCAAAACGGGGGATGCAGGTTCCTTGACGAAAGATGGTCGTTTGGTGGTTACGGAGCGAATCAAAGAATTGTTTAAAACATCAAATGGTAAATACGTTGCTCCACAGCAAGTAGAGGGAAAATTGATCGTTGATAAATATATGGAGCAAGTTTCCATCATAGCTGATCAACGTAAGTTCGTTTCTGCATTGGTAGTGCCTGCCTATCCAGCTCTTGAGGCGTATGCGGAGACTGCTAAGATTGAATATGGGTCGATTGAGGAATTACTGAAAAATCCGAAAATCGTAGCTTTCTATGAAGGACGGATCCAAATGGCGCAAAGTGAGTTGTCTGCCTACGAGCAAGTGAAGAAATTCACCCTCTTAGCCAAACCATTCACTATGGAGGCTGGTGAATTGACTCCAACTCTAAAGATGAAAAGAAAAGTAATTGCAGAACATTACGCAAAGGAGATAGAGGCAATGTACGCTGAATAGAGAAATAGTTGATTGATAAAAAAATAAGTAAGTAAAATTTTAAATAGAAATATGATAACGATAGACCAACTTAAGAATGTGTTGGAACGCGAGGATGCGTTGAGGAGGTATCTTTGACGTAGATGCCAAGATTGTACAGATAGAAGAAGAGGAGTTGAGAACGCAGGCACCTGGTTTTTGGGATGACCAGAAGACCGCAGAGGCGCAGATGCGAAAAGTTCGTGAGTTGAAGAAGTGGGTAGAGGGTTACAATGAAGTGAAATCCGCTGTTGAGGAGTTGCAACTTTCATACGACTTCTTTAAAGAGGAGGCTGTTTCGGAGGCAGAAGTAGATGCTGCTTACAGCCATGCTGTTGATCTTGTTGAGAAGTTGGAATTAAAAAACATGCTTCGAAAAGAAGAGGATAAGATGGGTGCTGTGTTGAAGATTGTAGCTGGGGCAGGAGGAACAGAGGCTCAGGATTGGGCAGATATGCTTATGCGTATGTATCTTCGTTGGTGCGAATCGAAAGGGTATAAGACAGAGATTGCCAATATATTGGATGGAGATGAAGCCGGAATCAAAACAGTTACGATAAAGGTAGAAGGTGATTTTGCATATGGTTATTTGAAAAGTGAGAATGGAGTACATCGTTTGGTGAGAGTATCTCCTTTCAATGCACAGGGAAAACGAATGACATCGTTCACATCTGTTTTCGTGGTTCCGTTAGTTGACGATACCATTGAGATTTATGTAAATCCTGCAGGTTTGTCATGGGACACTTTCCGCTCGAGTGGAGCTGGGGGACAGAATGTTAACAAAGTGGAATCGGGAGTGCGTCTACATTATAAATTTCACAATGTGCTGACAGACCAAGAAGACGAGATTGTGATTGAGAATACGGAAACGCGCGATCAGCCGAAGAACAAGGAGAACGCTCTCCGTTTGTTGAGATCTCAGTTGTATGAGATTGAGTTGGAAAAGCGCAGACAGGAATCGGCGCGCATAGAGGCAGGAAAGAAGAAAATAGAGTGGGGATCGCAGATACGCAGTTATGTGTTTGATGATCGTCGTGTGAAAGATCATCGTACTGACTATCAAACATCCAATGTTCAGGCTGTTATGGATGGCGATATTGATGCTTTTATTAAAGCCTATCTGATGGAGTTTGGTGGAGCAGAAAACTAATTATGCCGAAAAATAAAAGAAAGCTCGATCGTTTTGTTCGGGCTTTTTTTGTTTAATTTGCTTTCTCAGAAAAGCTTTCTATAACCTATGAAAAAATATTTTTATGTTTTTCTATTTATTATGTATGGAATATCGTGCGAACGTCCGATTATTCCAGATATTGAGATGAATTATGTTCCGTTAGAAGCTTTGCAAGGAGGGTGGGGAAGAGACGGAATAGACTTTCGACTGTCTTATAGTCCTGCGTTAGGAGTTGTCTATCAAGGGCTTCCTCAAAAATTGAGAAATATGTTGAATGAACGTTCGGAGGGAGTTTCATTGTTCTTTCTGAAAGATACGCTATATTGTATCCAATCTCATGATGATGGTTTTGAAAATGTGAAATCTTATAGTTATATAGATGTTCGAAGTTACCCAGCCGCTATCCTGCCTGAAAACAAGGAGGTGTTGTGCGACATATATACAGATTCTTTTTTTGTAAAAATGGAATATTCGGAGGAGGACACAACAGTTGTGTTTTATTTGAAGAGGAAAGAGGTGATGAAGGTTATAGAGGAAGATGGTTATGTATCGTCATCCGCAATAAGTCTAATAGACAAAATAGTGGAGGATGCCTATTTTGAATTGAGAATGAAACGAAATAATTTGAAAATTTATGACGAACTCAAAGCTATGAATGAGAAAGAAGAATGAAGCAAAAACAAGAAGAGCGAGTTTGCGACGAATATAGTTTTTAACTGAAAAAAGTAGACAAGCTTCATTGTTAGTAACTAAAGAGGCAAAAGCCCTCATTTTTATTTTGTTTGTTGAAAATATAGTTAGAACTTTGGAAATGAAATTTTGAAATTATACTTTGGTTTATTGAGTTACTAACCGAGAAATTGTGAAGCCGAATTTAAAAAGTGCTTCAATTTAAGTATTAAAAACTGAGAATGTGTATGAAGAATAGATTCCGTCGATTTTTGTCATGTGTATTTGTTGTTGGGGTATTGGTCCAGTCTGTTAGTGCTGTTGCGAGTGCAGGAGAAGAAACTACGACTGAACCTGATACCGTTGTTTGCGGAAGTAAATTGGAGTTAACTTTAGATGGAAAAACAAAAAAGTTCAATGCATCCCTAAAATCACCGACAAAGTCGGGAACATTGACATCATCAGAAAGGGGTGAATTTACATACGTTTTGCATTATGCCACTGGGAATGCAAAAAACTATTTGACGGATATTGATGGAACGATAAATCCGAGTGGCGCAAAACTCACTGTAGCCGATATAAAAAACTATACATATACATGGTATAAGAAGTCAGTAAAGGAAGAAGACTTTACTCAGATAGATGATGCATCAACATCCCAATACGCTCCTAGTATCTACAACAATCAAGATGTGTTTAGACTTGTCAGAACCTCTCCTGGAGGGTATTGTAGCGATACAATAGAATGGGACGTGGTATTTGCTCCAGAGTTGGAATTACAGATTGATCCAGATCAATCGTCGGGTGTCCATGTTATACAGAAAGAGCTTTCTTTTTATGCCAATGATGAGTGTAAAGCAAAATTTAGAGGATTTGATTATCTCCCATCTTTTAGATTCTCCTCAGAGTCGACTGTGCCATCAGACTATGACATAAGCGACACTGTTGCCTATTATTGGAGAGAAGTAAACAGCGGAGATGGAATAGAACTTAGACCAACAGATTCTGTTGAGGTGCAGAGTGGGGAAAACCTCTTTATGATTATTGGTCTGCGCTATTATGATGTGAGGGATGGCGAGATGAAAGAAAACTATCCGTCCGCTTTTGACAATATGTGGCGCACTGTTACGCTTACGGATACTGTTCGTCCGAAAATAGTTTCTCCAGGTTTGTCTGATGGGAATATCTACCAGCCTGTTGGTGTGAATGATTCTGTTTCGGGAGTTGTTCCGTTTAGTGTTACGGAAGCTGAAATTCGTAGTAGTATATCGGATAATTGTACGGCAACAGAGAGTCTTAAGCTATCGTATAGTTTGGATAAAGGAAACACATACAATGATTTTTCTGGTTTCAATTCTATGTTGAACGTGTATACACAACCAACGCAAACGGTTTCCTATAAGATAACGGATGAAGCTGGAAATGAGAGAGTCACTGATGTAACCTATGAGGTGGAAAGAAAGACCTTGCACGAGGGTGTTCTGTATGCTGTTGTGAGAGACACGACGGTGGAGTCAAGCAAGGTGCCATTTGTATGGTATGGTGAAACGTTTGAAGGAGAGGGGGCAACTAAGGTGGTTGGTGCAGCCCATTTGACATTGCATGTCGCTAAACAAAAGGAGATAGACACCACAATGGTAATTTGTGCGGCTTCTTACACATTTGAAGACCGAGTATATCAGAAAGGAAAGAGTCAGTTTAAATATACAGCGAAAGGTGAGGCTGGAAATGATGTAACCTATAATGTTGATCTTTATGTTGTAGGCGAAATAGATGGATTCTCAAAAGATACGGTCAGAAAGGATGTCTGTGCAAACACTCTTGAATACATTGGCTTTGAAGATGTCGCAGAGAAAACGAGTGTAAGGTGGTATGATGATGAGGTTGAAAATACGAAGACTTATAACGTTAAGAAAAGAGATATTCGCGTGGATGGATTGGCGGATAGAATATATAAGGCTATTTACACGACGACGGAGGGTTATTGCCCAGATACGGCTGTTTTTGCATTGAGTGTTGGACATAATTTTGAAATCTCGCAAACTTCGACAATCATTGTCAATTCAGACGATAACTGTATGGCAAACGTGCTTGTTAAAGATTATGCTCCAAAGGTGAAAGATTTGTGTGGAATTGCTGCTTTTGATACCGTTATATATATGTCGGTTAACAATGGAGAGGCTATAAAAGTTGAAAAGGATACTCGTTACGAATTCGCAGATGGAGATCAAGTAAAGTGGACAGTTGGCACTGAGAAGACGACGGTAAGTACTACGCAGACAGTGAGTGTAACGGATGCTACTTTGCCGATTGTCGCAGCAGAGGGTATCTCATACGGAAATACGGTACAGCCAGTAAAGGATTCAGCGACAGGTGTGGTAAGGTTTAATGTGCCGTTGACAGATATAACTGAACATGTATCTGATAACTGTACATCAAATGAAGATTTGACGATTGAGTATAGCTTGGATGGTAGTTCGTTCAACACGTTTAATGGTGAAGATTTCGAGTTGAATGTCTATAAGCAGCCATCGCTGAGCATTTCATACAAGATAACTGATAAGGCTGGCAATACGACTACTTCTGCGGTAATTTACGAAGTGGAACGCAAAACAATGCATGATGGCGTGCAATATGCGATTGTGAGAGATACAACGGTGAAATCCTCAAAAGTTCCTTTTGTATGGCATGGAGTTACGTTTAATGAAGATGGAGAAACACAGGCGGTCGGAGCAGCTCACTTGACGTTGCATGTTGTAAAACCAGTTTCGGTTGACACCTCAATGGTTATCTGTGATGCGACATACATGGTAAACGGACAGAGTTATGAGAAGGGAAGACATTCATTCTCATATACGGTGGAACATGAAAATGGTGCCGACACTACTTTTAACGCCTCTCTTTTCGTTGTGGGAGTAATAAAAGATTTTAGTAAAGATACCGTTGTTTCTTACTCTTGCGGACCATCGCTCAAATATATCGGATATGAAGATATTGCAGAAAAGACAACAGTAAGATGGTTTGATAATGAGGTTGAGAATAATGATGTTCGTGGCAATAAGAGAAGAGATATTCATACGGATGGAATAACGGACAACTTTTACAAGGTTATTTATTCTACTTCCGAAGGTTATTGTCCTGATACTGCTTATTATCTGTTGGCCGCAGAACATGATTTTGAAATTAACAAGGTTAAGCCGATGAATTTCTATGCAAACGACGATTGCAAGGCTCATGTTCTTCTTAGAAAATATGCTCCGTCTGTTAATGATTTGTGCGTTACAACAGAATTTGACACGGTGGTCTATATAACGGTAAATGAGGGTGAGAAGATTAAGGTGTTGAATGACACATATTATGACTTTGCAGAAGGAGATAAAGTTTATTGGGCAGTTGGTTTAGAAAATGAGGGAGCAGGACAGTTTCAAACAGTTAGTGTAATAGATACTATTTCACCAAGTATTTCTGTTGATGGCATTTCGTTAGGAAAGAGAAAGATTTCTGTGTCAGATACAATTACAGGTGCGGTTGACTTTAATATATTGTTAGAAGATATTAGAGAAAACATCTCGGACAACTGTACTTCAGTGTCTGATCTGGCTATAGAATATGGGTTGGATGGGAATACATTTGTGCCATTTTCTGGAGAAAAATTCACACTGAATGCTTTCAACAAGACGGATTTGACGGTTTATTTTCAGGTGGCGGATAAGAGTGGTAACAAAAAAATAGCGTCGGTAACCTATGAAATAGACCGTGATGCAGATGGATATGCGTTTACTCGCGATACGTTTGTTTGCAATGGAGGACTTCCACTCAGATGGAATGGAAGTGATTTCACGACATCTGGAGAAAGTATAGAAATTGGAGCAGTTCGCTTGACGGTACACGAGTGGAATTTAAGAGAGAGAACACAAACGGAAGTTGCGTGTGATAAGTTTGAATGGATTGATGGTAAAACCTATACGGAGAGTACGAAATCAGTGTTCGTTAAGGAGAACGGAATAGAGCTTTGTGATTCTGTTATAAGGTTAGACTTAACTATCTTGAAGACGACCTACGGAGAGGATGCGCAGGATGTATGTGAGAAAGATCTTCCACTCGTATGGAATGGATTTGAGGTTGATTCAGATACGACAATTGTTTTACAGAATGTGGCAGGGTGCGATTCTATTTTGACCTTGAAGCTGAATGTTTTGAAGACGACCTACGGAGAGGATATACAAAATGTATGCGAGAAAGATCTTCCGCTCGTGTGGAATGGATTTGAGGTTAATTCAGATACGACAATTGTTTTGCAGAATGTGTCAGGGTGTGATTCTATTTTGACCTTGAAGCTGAATGTTTTGAAGACGACCTACGGAGAGGATATACAAAATGTATGCGAGAAAGATCTTCCGCTCGTGTGGAATGGATTTGAGGTTAATTCAGATACGACAATTGTTTTGCAGAATGTGTCAGGGTGTGATTCTATTTTGACCTTGAAGCTGAATGTTTTGAAGACGACCTACGGAGAGGATATTCAAAATGTATGCGAGAAGGATCTTCCGCTCGTATGGAATGGATTTGAGATAACCTCAGATACGACAATCGTTTTGCAGAATGTGGCAGGATGTGATTCCATTTTAACCTTGAAATTAAATGTTTTAAAGGCAACCTATGGTGCTGAGGAATTAACGGTTTGTGAGAGTGTTCTGCCAATTGAATGGAATGGGTTCAAAGTAGAGAGAGATACGATTATCGTTTTGGAGAATGCTGCCAAGTGCGATTCTATCGTTAGTCTTAAGTTGGAAGTCAATCCAACTTTGAGAAGTGAGTTTTCGGCAGTAGGCGAAAGCGTTTATATTTGGAATGACAAAGTGTATACGAAATCGGGCACTTATCGAGATACGTTCACGAGTGTAACAGGTTGTGATTCTGTTGTTACGATGAATCTTCAGATTACATACAAGAATGTTCCAATAACAGAGCGCGTTATTTCATGCGGTTCGTACTTATGGAATGATACTTTGTTGGAGGAGTCTGGTTTGTATTTCGACACGATACCGACTTTGAAAGGAGATAGCGTGATATCGATAATGTTGACGGTGAATAAGCCAACATACGCGAAAGATACTATTGTCAGAAATCATTGTCAGAGTGAGTTGCCTGTCTTTTGGGAAGGTAATCTTTTGGATCCAGGAATGAACACCTTCCATTTGGAAAATCACTTAGGTTGTGATTCAATTGTTTATGTTCGTTTGAATGTATGGCCACTCTACGATGACACGCTTACGATTCATGCTTGCGATGCGTTTGTGATGAATGGAAAAACACTTACAACGTCGGGTGTTTATACTGATACGTTATCAAGCATGACGGGTTGCGACTCTATCGTAACGGTAAACTTGACAGTAAACACCTCGTTTGAGATGGATGCCGTTGATACGGTTTTTGTTGGAGATACATATACCAAGTATGGTTTGAACATTACTTTTGACAAAGATCAGATTCTTGAGAAGAATGTATATTTAGAAACTGAAAGTGGGTGTGATAGTCTGATTCACCTTACTTTTGTTGTAAGATCAAAGAAATTTGAAATAGAATTGACGAATGTAACAGGAGGCTTTCAGACATTGGATGGAAATGTTGTATTCTGCGAGGAGCATAATGTTGAAATCAATTATCATATTACTTCTGGCAAGGCCGATGCGTACAAGGTAATGTTTGATGCGGAGGCTGTTTCACAGGGATTCCGTGAAATAGAGGGTGAGGTAACGGATACAGTCGGAACAATTAGTTTTAGCGTTCCAGAGGATGTCTTCCCTAACAGTTATAAAGCTTTTGTACAGTTTTACGACGATGGGTATGCAAGTGATCAGATAATTGCCACTTTTTACGTTGGGTATGGTTCGGATATGTTTGTAGTGAACTCGAAAAATGAGATTTCATTGAAAGAGAATATCTATAGATTTTCTGAATTTCAATGGTATAAGAATGGTGCAGCGATAGAAGGTGCTAATAGTATGGCTTACCAAGAATCTCAAATATTGGATGGCGTATATGTATTGGGAGTGAAGACTATAGATGGGAAAGAGACGGTTGTATGTGGCAAACAAATCAAAGGGGCAGAGATTCTCAACGTATGGATTGCCAATAATACTTCAATCTCTCGAAATGGGGTAGCAACACTTTATGTGGAAGGGTTGACTTCTGCAGAGATGGAGAGGGCAAAGTTTATGGTTTATTCTTTGGCAGGTGTGGAATTGTCAGTCTTGAACGGAGTTGCAAAAGAAAATGTATTAAATTTAAATTCAGGTGTTTACATTGGTATAATGAAGTTGGATGATACTTTAAAGTACATCAAGTTTATTGCAGAGTAAGAGAAAACTAATTAATAGTGAGGCGCAGGTGGTATTCCATTTGCGCCTTTTTGTCTATGTATTAGATGAATTTGTATTGAACAATATAGAAACTGAGAAAACTATTATTGTTTTTTTAGTTTTTTCCTTACTTTTGCACTGGTAAAAAATCATAGTAGCTATTCTCAAAATATATAGAGAGAGGGTATATAGGAAGGAAATACTGAAAATGGAAAATGAGGTGCGAGAAAAAATAATAAGTGGAGCGTTAGACTTGTTCATTTCACAGGGAATAAAATCTGTAACGATGGATAAGATTGCTGCGTCTCTTACTATGTCAAAACGAACGATCTATGAATATTTTGAAAATAAAGAGGCATTAGTTTCTGCTTGCTTACTCCATTTTAAAGAGATGAATGAAACGGAAACAAATCGCGTAAGGGATAGTTGTAACTGTTCTTTTTCTGCACTTTTAGTTTCATTCAGATATACGATATTGATGCTTAGGCGTATCAATACGAATTTCATAGACGATGCTAAGTTAATGTTTCCAAAACGATTTGAGCAGGCAAAAATGTCGAGAGGAGCTTTGTGCGAATCATTTCAAACATATATAGAGAAATCTCAAAGAGAGGGTCATATTAAGTCGGAATATTCGGCGCAGGTGTTAGCTCAGCTCTATTATAATATGTTGTTCTCATTACAAGAAAAAGGTGCGTATGATTTGCGAGAGCAGAGCATTTCTGAAGTCTTGTATACAGTTTGCAAAGTTTTTTTTAGAGGTGTGGCAACAGAGGAGGGCTATGAAATGATCAAGGCATATTTAGAAGTGGAGATATAGAAATAAGGTGAAACATTGTAAAATACGAAAAAGAGATGAAAAATTTTTTTTGGCGGAGCGTTGGTATGTTGATGCTGTTGTTTAGCTTGACGACTAAGGTTCATGCAGATGGAAATGACACAGCGTCAGTGGACCTTTTGATGGCTAAGGAAACCCCAAAGACGTTATCGTTTTCTTTAGAGGAAGCGAAGCAATATGCTTTGGAACATAATCGTTCTGTGCAGAATGCTTCGTATGATGTGCAGAAAGCGGAGGCAACTCGTTGGAAGTCAATCGCAAGTATGTTGCTTCAAGTCAGCGGGAATGTGAACTATTATAACATGTTGGGCTACAAGATGGAGATGTTAGGTACAGAGATACCGATGCCCGCATATTTTGATTTTGGGGTTAGTGCATCTATGACAGTGAGCGGTTCACAGATAGTTTCTGTACAAGTAGCAAAATTGTCAAAACAGATCTATGAGACGACGATAAATAAGACGGAGCAGTCGGTTACATCTAATATTGAAACCTACTACGTTAACATTTTGGCTTTGCAAAAGACAGTTGAATTGTTGGAGAAAAACCTTGAAAACCTTACGAATTTACATAACATGACCATAAACGCAGTCAAGGCTGGCGTCTCAGAGCAGAATGATGCTGATCAAGTTGAAATTCAGGTTTCATCGTTGGCAAGCAGTTTGAATACGACAAAGCGCTCTATTGAGGTTTTGTATAACTCCATTCGCCTTCTCACGGGTGCGGAGGCAGATGATGAAATTGTGCTAACACAAACATTGGACGATGTCATCAATGCAGGTGAAATTCTCAACCTTTTGGGTACAAACTTTAATATTGAGGATAACTATGATTACCAACTGCAGACAAAATCAACTGAGTTGAAAAAGAAACAATTAACACTAAGCAAGATGGCTTATGTGCCTACTCTTTCTGCTTTCTACTCTTTTGACAAGAAGAAATATTGTTCTGACGAGGAAACATTTGATATGACGCCACCAAACACGGTCGGATTCAAATTAAGTGTGCCTATATTCTCAACAGGAAGTCGTTGGGCGGATGTCCGTGGTGCAAAGATGGACTATGCCAAGGAGGTCAACAATTTGAAAGATGCAACCCAAAATTTGAATATCCAGGAAAAACAGTTGCGATACAACCTTACTTCATCATACGAAGATTACCAGATTCAGTCTAAGAATATTGAGGTGATGCAGCGTGTATTTAACAGCAATAGCGAGAAGTACAAATACGGAACAATCTCAAGTTTGTCGTTGACGAACTCAAGTACAGATTTGATTTCAGCGCAAAACACTTATGTTAGTTCGTTGCTTTCAATGGTAACGGCATACGTTAATTTGCGAAATCTTTTGAATAAATAAATTTTGAAACAAAGAAAATACGATATGAGAAAATTGGAGAAAATTGGTTGGATCGCGATGTCGACCCTTGCATTGACCTTGGCAAGTTGTGGAGGTGAAAAGACAAATACAACAGAAGAGGTGACGTATGAAAAGGTTCGTACGGAGAAGGTTCTAAAACAAGAGATTGAGCGTCAGGTTGAATGTACTGGAGTTTTGGAAGGTTGGGAGACGATGAATGTTTCTCCTTCTCTGACAGGAATTATAGAGAAGAGATATAAAGATGTTGGAGATCGTGTTTCTGCGGGTGAGTTGCTCGTGCGTATGGATCAAACTCAGCTGAGACAGGCAAAGTTGAATTTAGATAACTATACGGTGGAGATGAAACGTATGGATGCTCTGTTGGCAGGTGGTAATGTCACACAACAGACTTACGATCAAACGAAGTTGGCATATGATCAAGCTAAGGAACAATATGATTTCTTACAGACGAATACTTTCTTTAAGGCTACTTTCCCTGGTGTCGTTTCTGAAAGAAACTATGAGAGCGGTGAGCTGTATAATGGTGCAAAGCCAATTATCTCTGTTGTTCAAGTGAATGTTTTGAAGGTGATTGTAAATGTTCCAGAGGCATATTTCACGAAAATTAAGCAGGGAATGAAGTTGGATTTAGTGTCGGATATTTATCCAGATCAGACTTTCCCTGCTACAATTGAGGTGATTTATCCAACAATCGACTCAAATACACACACGTTCCAATGTAAGGTGAAAGTGCCTAATGGAAATATGAAACTTCGTCCAGGAATGTATGTTCACACAGTTGTTCCAGTAGGTAAGGACAATGTTGTCGTGGTTCCTTATCAATCAGTATTAAAATTGACAGGATCAAATGAGCGTTATCTGTTCTTGAATAAGGATGGAGTAGCAGAACGTGTTAAGGTTAAGATGGGGCAGCGTTACAATCGCTACATTGAGGTGTTTGCGGACGAGATTCATGAGGGAGATGAGGTTGTGACGCAGGGACAGAATCGTTTGGTTGATGGTTCATTGCTTGAAGTGTTGACTTCCACCTATGAGGAAGAAGCTGCGGCAAAGTCGGCAGCTTGGGCAGATACAACTGAGAAGAAATAAATCAGTGGGAGTCCTATTTAGAAAACCTGAATTTTAAAGGAAGTAGATATGAGTATATATAAGTCAGCGATTGAGAATCCTGTCACCTCCATATTGGTGTTCGCAGCCGTGATGTTGATGGGAATCTTTGCCTACATAAAATTACCAATCGACCAGTACCCAGAGATTGAGCCACCATATATCGCCGTCATGACGACCTATGCTGGTGCTAATGCCAGTGAGGTGGAAACGAACGTGACAAAGTATTTGGAGAATAGTTTGAACTCTATTGATGGATTGGACAAATTGACCTCAACTTCAAAGGATAACCTTTCTTTGGTGGCTTTGGAATTTGAATGGGGTGAAGATTTGGATGATGTCATCAACGATATTCGATCGTATGTGGATATGACAAAGGATAATCTGCCAAGTGGATGTTCAAACCCTTTGATTATCAAGTTCAATAGTTCATCAATGCCAATTCTTCAGTTCGCAATTCAGGCGAAGGAGAGTTACGCAGGATTGGAGAAAATTTTGAATGATGATGTAGTTCCTCAGTTAAGTCGTGTGTCGGGTGTAGGTAACGTAACCCTTTCTGGTGAGCCAGACAGATATGTATATGTAGACATTGACCAAAACCAGTTAGACGCATATAGTATCTCGTTGGAGACGGTTGGAAACGCTATTTCTGGCAACAACTTGAATATGTCCTCCGGAAATATAAAGATGGATGCTGAGCAATATAACTTGCAGGTCCGAAGCGAGTATGCCGAAAGTTCTGAGATTGAAAATATCGTAGTTACGACAACTTCAGACGGAAGACAAATTTACGTTCGTGATATTGCGACCGTTCGTGATACCATTAAGGACTTGACCTTGGATGAGAAAATGGATGGAGAGGAAGCCGTACGTTTGATGATTTCTAAGCAGACGGGTGGTAACTCCGTGCAGATTTGTAAGGATATAAAGGCGGAGTTGGCGAAGATACAGAAGACGTTGCCTTCGGATATTAAGATATCAGAGATTTACGACTCATCAACGGAGATTACGAATGCAATTGATTCGTTGACGGAGTCTGTATTGTATGCAGTTTTGTTCGTAGTATTAGTTGTTCTTTTCTTCTTAGGAAGATGGAGAGCAAGTATGATTATTGGTTTGACCATCCCGATATCGTTGTTAGTTGCGTTCCTTTATCTGCTTTTTGTTGATAGTTCCTTGAACATTATCTCAATGTGTTCTTTGTCTATTGCCGTTGGAATGGTGGTGGATGATGCCATTGTGGTGTTGGAGAATATTATGACGCATATAGAGCGGGGTGAAAGTCCGCGTGAGGCTTCTATTTATGCTACGAATGAGGTATGGGTTTCCGTTATTGCTACGACGGCGGTTATTGCAGCGGTGTTTATCCCGCTAACAATGTTGACGGGTATTGCAGGTATCTTGTTTAAGGAGTTGGGTTGGATTGTAACTATCGTATGTACAACTTCTACTTTCGCAGCTATTACATTGGTGCCAATGCTCTCGTCAAAACTGTTAAAGCAGAGAGGTGTCAGTGTAGATAAGAATGGGAAATTGATTCGTGAGAAAAAGGACACAAAAAAATTCTCATATCAAAACACGGTTGTACGTGCTTTAGACAAATTAGATGCCTTATATGCTAATTTGTTAAGGTGGTGTTTGAATCATAAATTCATATCAATGGCTGCGATTGTAGGTTTCTTCGTCGTTTCTTTGATACCTGCATTGGCTGGAAAAGTGGGAACGGACTTTATGGCGGTGTCTGATAATGGGCGTTTGTCTGTCACTGTTGAACTTTTACAAGGTACGCGTGTTGAAGAAACTGCAAAGTTTGCTCGTATGTTGGAGCACCGTTTCTATGATTTAGTGCCAGAGACGAAGAATATTTCTACAACATGTGGAACGAATGATGATGCGGGTATCTCCGCCCTCTTCTCCAATACGAAGTATAACACCATTGAGATGCGATATAATGCAGACAAGAAGGGTACGCGAGAGCGAACGATTTGGGAGATTGCTGAAATTCTTCGTAAAGAGATTGCTTCCTATCCAGAGGTGGCAGACTATAAGGTGGCCATCTCGTCTAATGGTAGTATGGGAGGTGAGAGTACGGTGGATGTTGAGGTTTATGGGTATGATTTCGATGTGACAAGTTCGTATGGCGAGGCTATCAAACATCTGATAGAGGAGAAATTACCAACGGCTCGTAACGTTGATGTCAGCCGTGATGATGATCGCCCTGAGTTGAAGATTGTTGTTGATAAAGAGAAAGCTTCTCGTCATGGACTCTCCTCGGCTGCTATATCTCAGTATGTCCGTAACCGTGTCAATGGTATGTCTGCTGGATATTTGAAAGAAGATGGAGATGAGTATGACATTAAAGTTCGTTTGGTGGAAGAGAACAGAAATAGTATTTCCGCCATTGAAGATTTGTCTATTCCTTCGTCAACAGGTAATATTAAGTTGAGTGAGATAGCCTCTGTACAAGAATATTGGGGACCGCCAGAAATTGAGCGTAAGAGTCGACAGCGTTACTTGAAGGTTGAGGTTACTCCGTACGAGACATCTTTGGGAGAGTTGGCAGCTGATATTGAGAAATTACTGCCAGAGATTGATCGACCAACAGGTGTGACAGTGGTTCTCGCAGGAGACTATGAAGATCAACAAGAGTCATTTCAGGATATGGGTTTGTTGCTTCTGATTATTGTTATTCTCGTATATGTGGTGATGGCATCGCAGTTTGAATCGTATGCGAAACCGTTCTTGATTATGATGTCGGTTCCGTTCGCATTCTCGGGTGTGATTTGGGCATTGTTTGTCACAAACACTTCGTTGGATATGATTGGATGTTTAGGTTGTATCATGTTGGTCGGTATCGTGGTGAAGAATGGTATTGTGTTGGTAGACTACATTAATTTGATGCGTGATAGAGGTTATGAGTTGAATGAGGCTATTGCATTGTCAGGACAGTCTCGTTTACGCCCTGTATTGATGACCGCCGCTACAACTGTCTTAGGAATGTTGCCTATGGCTTTGGCAAAAGCCGATGGATCTGAGATGTGGGTCCCAATGGGTATCGTTGTGATAGGAGGTTTGCTTGTCTCTACGATAGTAACCTTGGTCATTGTCCCAGTGCTTTATGCGTTGATGTCAAAGCATGGGGAGAGAGACAATGAAGCGGAAGTTCGTGCGCAATACATCTTCATGGATATCAATCCAGACGAGAGTATGGCTGTTGAGGAGAACAATGATAGCCATAAATAGTTAACAAGTAAAAGTTGAAAATATGAAATCAGTAATGATAGTATTCAACCAGACGAATACAGATCGTGTTGAATATATGCTAGACCGCCTTGGGCTTCGAGGGTTCACCTTTTTTGAACAGGTTCAGGGAAGAGGTTCGAAAACAGGTCAGCCTCATAGAGGAACACACACATGGCCAGAGATGAATTCAGTTGTCATCACTGTAGTCGAAGATGATCAGGTGAAGACTCTTCTTGAGACGATAAAGAAGTTGGATCTACGCAATGAGGAAGTGGGTGTACGTGCTTTTGTTTGGAACGTAGAGCAGACAGTGTAGATTATTGATTGATTAATAAACGACAGCGTTCCATGCGCTAATGTTAGGGAGGACTGCCTTGGAGTGGCAGTCCTCTCTTTTGTTATATGCTTATAAGAAAAATTGTTCGTAGTTATCTCTTGAAATTACTTTAAAAGTAGCTTTGGGGTAGGCGTTGGAAAAGGAGAGTGGTGCAGATGGGTTGCGTCGAGGATTCCACTTGAATTCAAATGCCGATAGCGTTCCGTCTATTTCCTCTATGTAGTCAATCTCCTGCCGTGCTGTTGTGCGCCAAAAATATCCTTTCGCATACGATTTCTCATAACTCAGTTTCTTTATTCGCTCTGACACAAGATAATTTTCAAAGAGTGCACCAATGTCTGTTCTGTTTTCAATCATTTGAAAGTTGCCTATGATGGCGTTCCTAATACCGCAGTCCCAGAAATAGATTTTGCGAGCGAATTTCAACTCATTTCGCAGATTCCTACTATACGAGCCTAAACGAAAGATAATATAAGATTGCTCTAACAATGTAACGTAACTTTCTACCGTCTTTGGATCAAGTCCACAAGTCTGTGATAACTCGTTGTATGAGACCTCTGACCCCATCTGCAAAGCAAGTGCCTGAAGCAATTTTACCAATTTACCGCTCTTCTTTATTTTGTCAAATGAAAGAATGTCTTTGTATAGGTAACTATCTGCTAATTCATTGAGTATCAGTCGCTCTTCTCCATTGCTCACAACCACATCTGGGTAGCACCCATATAGAAGTCGGTTGCCAATCAATCTTTTTTCTTCCAAAAGACCATTGTGAGTGGAAAGTTCGCTAAATGACAAAGGGAACATCTTATACTCAAATTTTCTTCCAGTCAAAGGTTCGTTAATTTTATTGGAGAGGTCGAATGAGGAACTGCCTGTCGCTATCAACTGCACATCAGGTATGTTGTCAGTAATCAGCTTCAACTTGATTCCGACATTTTCGATTCGTTGTGCTTCTTCTATGACAACGATTTTCTTCTTGCCGATAACGGTGCGTAGCAATGTTGACGAGGCATTCTCGAAAAGCGTTCGTACGTCTTGCTCATCTCCGTTCAGCCATAATACATCGTCGTTATCTTTGTAGAGTTCGTGGAGCATGGTCGTTTTGCCCACTTGTTTTGCCCCAAAGATAATGATGGCTTTCCCCTGACCCATTCGTTGGATAATTTGTTCCTTTAAAATACGCTCAATCATACTTTAATCTATATTACTAAAACGAACCAAAAATATTATGGTTTCCTTCCAATCCCAAAAATATCACGATTTTTAAGGAATCAATTCCAAAAATATTATGATATTTATGGAATTGAATATTAGAGAGACTAAATTCTATCAATAGGATAGGGCTGGTAGACTTGCATTTCTCTTCATTAAAGAGAGGCGAACGAAGTGTCTGTTAAAGTTAATGTTGTAAATTCGTGTCTTGAACGGATTAAGAGGTGTGTTATGAATCGTAATAAGGTACTAATTCTTGTTGTATTGTACAAAGCAACATTGCAGGAAAGTTCAACGATACGATGTTTAAAAACGTATTTGAAGGATTCGCAGTTTCCATATAAGGTTTTAGTATATAATAATTATCCAGAGATAGAAATCTGTTCAGATGATGCTTATGATTGTGAGATTGTAAACGCTGAGAGAAATGAATTCTTGGTAGGGCCTTATAATTTTGCGTGGAAGAAGGCTATATCTGAGGGTTATGATTGGTTGCTGTTGTTCGACCAAGACAGTGCACCGACGATGGAGTATTTCACGGAATTAGGTGAGAAACTGAATTGTGTTGATGCAAAGACGGCTGCAATCGTACCGTTGATTGATAGTGAAGGTACTCGTGTGTCTCCATTCGTATTCAGTAAAAATATTGGTCCTTTTGGCTTAAAACCAGAAACGAGGGAGAATCTCGTTTTAAAGAGTGATGAATACTTGAGTGCAATCAATTCCTGTGCGTGCATGCGAGTTGAAGCGATTTCTTCAATTAATGGTTTCTCGCAAGAATTCCCCTTGGATTATTTAGACTTGTGGATTTTCTTGGAGTTCTACAAAAAAGGATATACGGTAGTAACGATGTCGGTTAAAGTACAGCATTCTCTTTCTATAGCAAAAAAGTCTTTCCGTCCAATGGGCGTACCCCGTTATGTAAGTTATATGAAGGCGCGGGCTAGGTTTGCCAGAATGTTGTCGAAATCGGCTATTTTTAGGTTTAAGTTCCTTTCTTTGGGTGTCGCTGTTAAGTTGCTTGGTAGACCATCAGAATGGAGTTTTTTAATTCCGACTTTAAAGGCTCTTTTTTATTAAATGGGTGGATTATAATTCATTACACTTTTTTGCATTAGGCAAATTTCAATAAAGAAGAGTCTTTTTTTGTTGAACTAAATGATTGCACTGTCGCTTTCGTGTTTAAATCCTTTGTTGAGTATCCCATACAAAAAACAATATTTTATATTTTTGCGTATAATTTTCTTTAGGTTATGATATCAGTATGTATGGCGACATATAATGGGGAGAAGTATTTGGAAGAGCAACTAAAATCAATACTCTCTCAAATAGGTGCTGACGATGAGGTGGTCATTTCGGATGATAACTCATCGGATGGAACTATGTCCGTCATAGCGTCGTTTAATGATCCTCGTATAAGGATATACGTCAATAAGAAATGTAAAGATGAGCAAAAGACAAACAAGGTTGTAAAGAATTTTGAAAATGCACTTCGTCATGCGAAGGGTGATTATATATTTCTCTCCGATCAAGATGATATATGGAAAGAAGGAAGAATTAGTGAAGTTATGCCACTTCTAAAAGTTAAAGATTTAGTGGTATCCGATTGTCAGATTATAGATGCAAATGGAGTTGAACTTTCAAATTCATTGTTTTGTCAATTAAATTCTAATCGTGGCTTCTTTAAGAATCTTTATAGAAATACGTATGTGGGATGTACTATGGCTTTTACTCGTAGATTGTTGGAATATGTGTTGCCGTTCCCGAAAAATATACCTATGCACGATAGTTGGATTGGTATGAATGCTGATATTGCTGGTTTTGATGTTTTGTTTTTGGATAAGCCTTTGATTGAATATCGTAGACATAATGATAATATTTCATCATGTTCGGAGAAGAGTCGTCGTCCGATGTTAAGAAGACTAAAGGATCGTTTTGTTTTGATATTCTACCTTCTAAGGAAGAAATACTCGGCAATTTTTGTCTGATTTTTTGAATTTAAAACAAAGGTGTAAAACCGTGTGGAAATATGAAAAAGGTTTGTATCTTATTATCCACTTATAATGGGGAGAAGTATCTGAAGGAACAATTAAATTCAATTCTTGCTCAAACGTATACAGAGTGGACGTTATACATCAGGGATGATGGTTCGATTGATGCCACATCTGCAATTATTGATTCGTATGTTGCAAAGTATAAGAACATTAAGAGAATTCCATCGGAAGGAAATGTAGGGGTCGTTCGTTCGTTTGAATTTCTGTTGAAAAGTGTGGAGGCGGATTATTACTCGTTTTGCGATCAAGATGATTTTTGGCTGCCCTTTAAACTACAGAAATCAATGGATAAGATATTGGAGATAGAGAAAAAAACTCCAAATGTGCCAGTTGGTGTTTTTTGTGATGCTAAGGTTGTAGATGAGAAGCTGAAAGAAATTTATCCGTCATTTTGGAAGATATCACGAATAAAACCTTCTTTGTTGGACACTTTTGAACGGTTAGCTGTCCATAATGTTGCTGCAGGATGTACTATGGTAATAAACCATGCGGCAAAAGTTTGTTCCCTCCCTTTTGTGAAAGAAGTTAGGATGCATGATTATTGGATTTTGCTTTCTATCCTATCGAAAGGAGGAAAATTGTCGTATGTAGATGAAGCTTTGATGCTATATAGACAACATGGAGGTAATGTGATTGGTGCTCATGAAGAAAATAATGGTTATGTTATCAAAAAGTTTAAAGCATTAGGTGCGGTGCTCAATGATAACAAGAAACAATTGAGAATGTTATCAAAACTTGGTTTTAATTCTCTTCCCCAATATTTCTACTATAAAATTTGGTATTTTTTCAAATATCGAAGCGTATAGTCAACATCACTTGCAGTGTCAGGGTCGTTTTTGAGGAAAGCATCTGTTTTTTATGTTCAGAAGATTATTCTTTGTCATAAAGAATGGAATGAAGAGAAGTATAAATGTTTTTAGATTGATGGCAAAGATGGAAAAAAACTGGTCTGCTGCGTATTGCATAACAAGTATTCCTGTGATGACTGCATAGATCAAAAGATGAAAATTGCTTCCTGTTTGCGCCTTCCTGAAGAAATATCCATAAAGGAAACCGAGCAAGATGGAGAAAATGATAATTCCCCATATCCCAAAGTCAACATAGAAAGGATAGAGTGTGGTGTATGTGTTTGTTGGAATTGGTTTGTACACCCATTCAAGAATTGGATTAATAGATTCTATGTCGGATAGTCCAAGTTTGTAGAACATACTGTAAAATGCTCTGAAGACATTTTCTCCCCAATGCAATGCAGTGCAAGGTTCAAGGGTGTCAAAGGCGAAGAAATTGCCGAGAATATAGAGAGAAACGGCACTTCTCTTGGCATCCGAAATGTTAATAGAATGTCGTATTGACTGAAGTAACAGAAAGAATACAAGTAGAATACCAAATCCTCCCAAAATCTGTTTTATTGAAATTCTCTTTTTGAAATAGAGAATGACACACGCATAGAGGAAGATGTTTAGGAATGTTATTTTTGACATAGAGACGATGCCATATAGTAAAAAGCAGAAGGTGGCAACAAGTAATCTCCATTTCTTTTTCTTGTCGTAACACAACAGTTCCAACATAAAAGAGCATTGAGTTACAAGGACGATAAGTCCGCCTAATGTGTCATGATATCCGCTTCCTTGTCCTAAAGCAGCCATTCTTAGATCAAAAGCCCATTGACCAGTTTCTCCATTTGTAATGGCGGTTTTTGCAAAAAGAATAAGCTTGGGAATGATGAAAACAGAGACAGTTAGGTATATGTCGCGAAGGGTTTTACTTGGTTCGTTTAATTTAGAGTCTTGAAATGTTGCGGATTGTGGAATCGCGGAAGAGAAACAAATTCCTGCCATCCACAAGAAAACACAAACGTAGAAATTGAGGCTTAGTGTTGGAAGTTGGGGTGAATGGAATAACAAGAGAATCATGCAGGCTATCCATACGGCACTCGTCAGTACGGATGGCGAGAAAATATTGTTCTTGGAATATGCTAATCCAATGACCAAGAAAAATATAGCGATTATTATTAGAATAAAGGTCATATTTGTTAGAATAAGGGTTCGAGTAAAATCATTTTGTTGAGGATGATGTTGTTTGCCAACATCCACCAACCAATCAAGTAGACTATGAGTTCCATAACCGCCCTAGGCTTTATAATGTAGGTCAGAGATGGAATCAGAATGGGTAGCACGCAGTTGAAGAGTTCTTGGGTGCGCACTGCCATTCCTGGTATAGAATAGAGAAAAACATAGAAACATGAGGAGATACAACACATCTCCACCAAGGTCTTAATGTTATGGTCTATTGCGTTTAGTTTTTCTCGATAGATGAAGCAGAGGGCGATAACCGTGAGTTGAAGCAAGAAGAAGATGTTTAAGTAGTTGATGACGAAATCTTCAGCATCTTGTTTAATAAGATATGCTTTGAGTCTATATTGGAAGTATTCGTTTGGAATAAAATCTATTATGTTGACAATGTCAAGATTTGAGACATTGCAGTAAACGCAGATTAGGAAAAGTAATGTCCAAAACCTATACGTCAGGTTGAAATATTTGAAAATTGGCACTAAGAGTATCAAGTATGCCGAGGTGTGAAAGAAGGTCGCAATTATCGTAAAAATGAAGAATTTCAGATAATGGTCTTCTTTCAGATGGAAAAGTGCGATAAGTATAAAACCGATGGCAACGCCTGCACGTACTTGTGTCAACTCATGCAGAATGAACAGGTTGCAGAAATAAATGAAAAGCGTTTGCAGTTTGTTCTCCGTTAGTTTGTAGATTCCGTAGGTGTTGGTGGTAACTCCTAATAGTGCGTAAATGCTGAAGATGATAGAGAGGTTAGTCTCTTCCGATAAAGTAGAAAAATGCTTGATGAAAGTGGCAAGAATAGAGTAACTAAATTCGGTGTATAACAGGGATTTATACTTGCTAATGTCATTAAGTAGTAGGTCTAATGGAGGAGCTAATTTGTATAATCTTTGATAGATATCGTAATCGACGCTGACCTTGAAATCGTGCAGAAGTGTGTATAGCAATAGGATGAAACTTAAGAACACATAAATTCTGTTATTCTCTTGTTTGCTAAATCGACAAGAAACAATCGAGAAGAAGTTTATTAATATTCCTATTGCAATGATTGTTATCATAACATTATGATTCCTTTTTTAAGAGGTTTCTCGATTTGAATAATACGATTCCTCCAGAAATTCCAATTTCAAAAAGTTCTGCGGCTATCCATGCCACTACTGTTCCATAAATGCCCCAAATTGGTATCAATTGTAGGTTCATTGTTATGCAGGTGATGCCGACAACTAAACCCATAATTGGAGCATATTTTTGGTATCCTAAACCATAAAGTCCTTGGATGGTAACAAGATTAGCAATGGAGACCAACAATGGCATGCAACTGAAAATTCGCACAATCGGTATAGATGGCAAAAACTCACTTCCTAAGAGAATGTGTATCAAAAGGGGACTAAAAAGCAGCGTGAGTAGACTGAATCCTAAGGCAAATAGTATAATATATCTGCCTACCTTCATTAAGTAGCGTATTCCTTCTTTTTTGGATTCTGCCATTTTTCGACCGACAGAAGGGTAAATGGCGAGGTTGACTGGCATACAGGTAACCATAAGAATACATTGTATGATCCGGTGTGCTCCTGCGTATATTCCCACTTCAAAATTATCTACAAAGAAACCAAGAATTGTGAGGTTGGCTGTCGTGTAAAGTGCTTGTAAGAAGGTGTTCAGAAATATCGGAAACGCTTTTCTGTTTTGATTGACAATTTCTGATTTTATTGAACGGCATCTTTTTATGTCGTATTTCTTGATGACGTAGATGAAAGAACCCAATCCAAATACTGTGTAGGAGATGGATGGAAGATAGGCGTAGATGAGATAGTCTTCGGGTGAGTGGATGAAGAAGACGGAGAGTCCCATACCGAACAACTTAATGAGAAAGTTGATGATTGACATGCCTTTCATCTCCTCGATGCCTTGAAAGAACCAGGTCGGGAAATAGGTGAATCCGATATTGATACCGAACAAGCAGAGGTAGAGAGGTAAATCTTCTCTTACTCTTCCCCAAAATATGGAAAGTATGATTAGACAAAGGAAAGTGAACCCTAACAATATCGATTTGGAAGCAATGACACTCCAAAAAATCTGTGAAACTTTCTCTTTGTCGTCTTTGTGAATGGCAATCTCTCGTGTGGCGGAATACTCAAAACCGAAAGTGATGATGATGGTGAGGTATTGGATGATGTTCTGTGCGTAACAGATTCTTCCGATTGTTTCAACTCCTAATGCTCGTGTGATGAATGGAAAAACAGCAATTGGAATAAGATAGTTGGCAATCTGGAGCAGACCCAATGAAGCCATATTCCCCAAAATTGTGGAATGTGACTTTATTTGATTGACTATTGTCTCCTTAATACTCACTCTCGATTTTATCTTATGTTTTAATCGTTCTATTTTGTCAAGATACTGTAAGCTTCTTGAATTTCACGAAACTTTTCAGTGGATTTTTTCATCTCTTCTTCCGAAGCATCTACCTGTCTGTCTGGGTGATATTGCAACGCCAATTGCCTATATGCCTTTTTGATGGATTTTTCTTCGGCATCCGAGCTGAGTCCTAACACTTTCAATGCCCATATACGATCTTTAGAGACAGAAGTGGTGGACTGTTGACTTGATTGCTGTTGTCTGTGTCTTCCTCGGTTATCATTGCTTTCTTTCCATTGGTATCCGTAGGTGTAGTAGGTCTGCATATGGTTGAAATCAACAATGCGGATGCGAGTGAAGCGAGCGAATTGTTGCAGTAACTCTGCTTCTTCGTCGCTGATTTGACCATCGGCGATGGCAATTTGAAATAGCATGTTGAGAACAGCCAACCGCCCTTGGTAAGAGACTTGTTGGTTGATGCGGATACAAGCTGGCCTAATATCTGCTTGGTTGAAGTTAACGGATTTTAAACAGTCTCGTAACGATAGGAGTATGCGTTTGGCACTTGCTTCGTCATAGTTCTTTATCAAGAATGCTTTTACCGACTTGAGTTCTCTCTGAGTCGCTACTCCGTCGGCCATCATCATGCAGGCAACGATGAAGACGAGCGAGTCTTCTAATGTCATGCTTTGTCTGCTGCTATTGCCATACGCATTTGAAGAGGATTGAGAAGATCGCTCTTCCGAGTCAGATCCGAAAATCAGTCGGTAGATGAAGTAAATAGCGAGCGCAAAGAGAACATATTGCATGGTTGATACTTTCTTGGAGGTGCTTGGTTTGGAAATGAGATTGCTAGAAAATCATTGATATTCCGCCCATAAAGTTGAATCCATGTTGTGTGTAGCCATACCAACTCTCGTATTTTTGATTCAGTACGTTATCAAACTCGACAAAGAGGTTCAGCCAATTGAGCAGTCTGTAATCGGCTGCGAGGGTGAGGTTGTTGGTTGCAGGAAGCTTAAACTTCTCTAATGTTATGTATTCAGAACTTTTTGCTTCTTTTTTCAGATAGGTGATGCCAGAGTATCTTCCTGTCTGAAGTTGGTAGGCGAGTCGGAAACGGAGGTCGTCTGTAGCTTTGAAAGTGGATTCAATGTTCATCTCCCACTTTGGCTTATGCCATGCTTCGTCTAAATTCTTTAAAGCCCATTTGTAGAATGAACCATCAAAACGAATGTTTAAACGCTCTGTCCAATCGTAGGCAAGAGACAGACCTGCATTGAATAGTCCTGCGTTTTCGTCGTAGACAACGTCGAAACGATTGGTGTAAGTGTTGCTGAGGGTGTCGTATCTGTTGACGAAGAAATAAGGATTGTTGATGAGTTTGTATCCGATGTGAATGTCCATATTGATGCGTCTCGCCGCGTTGAGGGTCAGTCCGACGTATGCATCGATAGGAGTATAAGTGTCTTCAATACGAACATCTGGCGAGATGTAGAGGTTTTGATTGATGATGTTCTGATAGTTGTTGACAGTGTAGTCTCCCGTAACGCCAGCATATACGTAGAGAATATCTTTTATTAATTTCGCTTTTCCGAAAACATTTGGCATTACAGCACCTTTTTTTCCTTGTTTAATACCGAATGCACCTTTTACACCTACAGTGATTTCACCAAGATCTCCCGAGAAATAGTAGTGTGGTAATAGTTTGATGAGAGTATAGTTGTTGAGTGTTTCGCCTCTTTCAAAGGTGTAACGTGTGTCGCTTTCTGGCAAGTTCATGATGATATTATGCATATCGAATGTAAAATGCAGAGACGAACTTTCAAAACGGTATGCACCTGTGAGTATAGTGTGGATAGTATGTTCTTTTAAATCTTCTTTGGAACTGAAAAGTTGATAGTTCATTTGGCAATCAAATTTCCATTTTGAGATGAAATCTCGGCTACGGAATCGGACATTTGCATGCAAACGGTTGAAGGCTTGCTTCAGAGAGTCGTCGTTGGTTGTTTTGTCTATTCCATTTTCAGAAAGGCGTTGCATATAGCTGTCGTAGCCATAGTACTTGAAAACGTGGTTGTTGCCTGCTACGAAAGCACTGAGTTCTTTGTTTTTGAAACTGTGTGCATAGTTAATCTTCGCTCGTGTGTCAGCGTTGGTAGCTTTACTCTTCAGCTCAGACGGTAAGTTGTCGTAGAGTTTATCAGTCAATTTGATATCTCCGAAGGTGGAATTGTGGTTAACGTGAAAATCCAACAAGTTGCGATTATTCTTGAAGATTGGCGTGTATAGCTCTCCGAGAAATGATGAATAGGTACCGATACCTATTTTTGCGAAACGCTCTTTCCCCGATCTAATGGCTTCAGGCTCTGCCAAAGCATAGTCTAAGGTTTGTGGCTCGCTTGGTTTGATGCTGTAAGGTGTTGTCCAAACAGAGAAATCGTAAGTGCGTTTCTTCGTAGGCACCTCCTCTAATTCAGGCATCGTGCTGATTTTCCCTGATTCTTTGATGACGGGTGTGTATTCTTTGACTACTTCAATATCTCTGAGGATGGTTGGCTCTTCGTCTTTTGCTATTTGAAGTGAATCTTGGGCAAAGGAGTAGAGGGCAAACCCTAACAAGTTCAGTGTGATAAAAAGATGTTTCGTCATATCGTGGCTCCTTGATTTTTGTCTGATTTGATTATTTCGCATTCTGCTCGTTTTTAGCAGTCTTGCTTTCCTCGTTTTCTGTGTTGACAACTTTTTCTGCTTCGTTCTTCTCTAGTTTTTCCAAACGAATACGAATATCGTCTGCAATGTCGTCTTTCTCTCCGTAGTTCTCGCGGACACTGAGCAGGTATTGCTTAGCTTCAAACTCGCGACCTTGGTCTGCATAGATGTCTGCTAATAAAATGAAACTTTTTGCCAACCAGTATTGGTGAGGTGTGTTTCTGTCGATGAAATCGAAAATTTCTTTTTCTGCGGCCTTATACTCTTTGTCATTATAGTAATACTCTGCAATGGAGTATTTTGAGATTGCTCCAAACTCGTCCATGCAGTTGGAGGATAGTTCGGTGTAGTCGGCGAAAGCATTGACAGAGTCTCCCTTGAATTCATAGGCTTTGGCACGGGTGTAGAGTGCCTCTCGGAGGATTGTTGGATCCAGCTTGTCGCTTGAAATGATAGCGGTTGCTGCTGTAATTGTCTCGTCGGTATTGCCCAACAGATTGTTACAACGCAGGATGCCGATGCGTGCAGCCAACTTGTTCTCTGCATTCTGCGCAATCGTGTCGAGGGTACTCATCGTCTGAATAGCCGCGGAGAACCTCTTATGCTCATATTGAATTTCAGACAATCGTACTAAAGACATCTCTCGGTTTGTCGATCCAACTTGGCTGGCGATAATCTGATATTCTGGTTCTGCATTCTCCTTTTTGTTCAGATTGTAGTAACTGTTGGCGATGTTGAAATGCGCATCGTAGACGAATGTACTGTTCGGAAATTTTGCAATGTAGTTGTAAAGGCTTTTGATTGCATTCTCATACTCACCTTTATCATATTGATTGATTGCAGCCATATAGGTGAGAGAGTCTTGTTCAGATTTCTCAAATTTCACCAATCCGTTGAGGCTCTCTACATAATCGGCATAACTCTGTATATCGTTCTTCTCGAAATAGATATTCTTTAGTCCTCCGATAGAAGTTTTTGCTTCTGCGCTGTTTGGGAAATTTTTGATGATCTCCTTATATGTGTAAACGGCTTTGTCTGAATTACCCATCTCGTCGTAGAGCATGGCGGTTTGTAGTTGACCTTTGCGACTTAGTGGACTGTGAGGGTATTGTTTGTTGAGTTTCTCGTATGTGTTTATTGCGCTTTGGCTTTTTCCCATCATCGTGTAGGCTCGTCCGATTTCATATTGTGCATCTGCTAAATATTCTGATTGAGGAAAAGATTTTATCAATTTCTCTAATGTTGAAATTTTACCGTTGTAGTCTTTCTGTAATCCTAAAATAAATCCTTCTTGGAAGCAAGCATAATCGGCTCCTGGCCCACGGAGAGAGTATACATGTGCATAGTTCTTGGCTGCATTGTCAAAGTCGCGCTGGTTGAAGTAACAATCTCCAATACGGTTTGTGGCATCTGCAATGAGTGTCTGGTTGGTTTCCTCTAAATTAATGTACTTGCGGAACCAGGTGAGGGCGTTGGCATATTGCTTTTTTGTGAAATTTGCATATCCGATGTTGTAGTGCGCAAGGTTGAACTCTTTGCAATTGCGAGATCCAACCGCATTGACAAACGAGTTGAAGTCGTTTGCTGCTTTGTCATACTCTTTGAGTTTATAATAGGCTTCTCCTCGCCAGAAAATAGCCTCTGCCGCTAATTCGTTGTTGTATTTTTTATCTTTCAACGATTCGTTGAATGAAGAGATGGCAGACTCGTAGTTACCGTTGTTAAAGTCTTGTATGCCGAGGCAGTAGCTGATTCGTTGCCGAGCCTCGTAGATGGCTAATGTTTTGTCTTCTATGTTTTGAATGGAAGCAAGTGCTGCTTTATAGTTTTTGGTGGTCAAATAGAGATTGACCATATAGTTGAACACTTTGTCGCGGTAGCGTGAGTCGGGAAACTCTTTCAAGAAATTCTCGAAGGCGGTGATGGATTCGTTGAAAGGCGAATAGGATTGCTGATAGATGATGAGGGCATAGTTGAACTGTGCTTCTTCTTTTACGTTTTTCTCGAAATTCATCCTTGATGCCGACTCGAAACAGAGGCGCGCATTACTTAGATTTTCGTCCTTCACATAGCAGGAGCCTAGGTAGAGATAAGCATTTTGACTCATCGCATCTTCGACTGACGTAACGGACTGGAAACTCTCAATGGCATTGACATAGTCGCCCATTTGATAGTAAGAGTTTCCTAACATATACATGTTGTCTCTGAGTACTTTGTCGCTCTTTTCTTGATAGAGAGATAGATACTTGATTGTGTTCTGATAGTCTTTGCGTTGGTAATAGCATTCTCCGAGAATACGGTAAACCTCTGTGTTGTTGATGTTTGCAGAGTCTTTTTTTATCAAATTTTCGCCTGCCTCTAACACTTTGTCAAATTTTCGCTGTGCATAGTAGATTTGGAAGAGATAGTAGGGTACAATTCTGTCGTATGATTCCTCGTTTCGCAACTCCTCGAAAACAGGGTATGCTAACTCGTAGTCTTTGTTGACATAGTCAATATAAGCCTTGTAGTATTTGGCAGATAGGTTGTAGCGTGTAGAGTCTGACAATAACGTTGAAAATTGTTGTTGTGCCTTGTTGAGACTGTTTGTTTCTAAATAAGCATAACCAGAACGAAAGAGGTAATCTGCCTGCTCATCTTTTGACAGTTTCTTTAATTTGCAAGCTTCGAAATCTTTCACCGCATCTGCGAAATCTTCTCGGTTATAGTGGATTGTTCCCTCTAAAAAATGAGCCCGGTCGGCATAGATTGAGGAAGGATCGTCCTTCAGAAAAGTCTCTATTTTTTTACGGGCGTCTTTTTTGCCCAGTTCATAGGCGCAAACCGCTAGGAAATACTCTGTTTCGCCGTAGAGTGGTGAACGGTCTTTCTCGATCGTGTTCAGATACTCGTTGAATTTGTGGTAGGCGGCTCCGTATTGTTTGGTATCATAAAATTCTTTCCCTTCTAAAAATAGTTTGTCGGGACGTGTGTAGTCGTTAGATTTTTGCGCCCAAGCCGATGAACCGACTGAAAAAGCACAAAAAACAGCGGCGATAACAAGAATTTTCTTCATCTCTCTTCTTAAATTTTGATTTAACGACAAAGGTACGAATAAAAAATGAGAGGTTTATTGTATCTTTGTATTTGATTAACGAAAGAATATGGGTCTATTTAGCATTTTTTCAAAAGAGAAGAAAGAGGATTTGAACAAAGGTCTTGAAAAGACAAAAGACAGTTTCCTCACGAAAATTGCGCGTGCAGTGGTTGGTAAAACCAAAGTGGATGATGAGGTGCTGGATAATTTAGAGGAAGTTCTCATCACCTCAGATGTGGGTGTTGATACGACTTTGAAAATCATTGAGAGGATTGAAAAGCGTGTCGCTCGTGATAAGTATGTAAACACAGAGGAATTAAATACAATCCTTAAGGATGAGATTTCTCAACTTCTTGAAGAGAACAACACGAAGGATGGTAACGAGTTTTCTGTGCCAGAGACTGATGTCCCCTATGTGATCATGGTGGTTGGTGTGAATGGGGTGGGTAAAACAACGACTATCGGAAAGTTGGCCTACCAGTTTAAAAAAGCGGGAAAGAAGGTCTTCTTGGGTGCTGCCGATACTTTCCGTGCCGCCGCTGTGGAGCAATTGGTCATTTGGGGCGAACGTGTTGGTTGTTCGGTGGTAAAGCAAAAGATGGGGGCAGATCCTGCTTCTGTGGCTTTCGATACGCTTTCTTCTGCGAAAGCAAACGGTGCTGATGTGGTTATCATTGATACTGCCGGTCGTCTGCATAACAAGGTCAATTTGATGAATGAGTTGACAAAAATCAAACAGGTGATGCAGAAAATTGTGCCGAATGCACCTCATGATGTTCTTTTGGTGTTGGATGGTTCAACGGGTCAAAATGCCTTTGAACAGGCTAAGCAATTCACGAAGGCAACTGAGGTTACTTCGTTGGCTATCACTAAATTGGATGGCACTGCCAAGGGTGGTGTTGTCATTGGTATCTCCGACCAATTCAAGATTCCAGTCAAGTATATTGGTGTGGGAGAGGGTATCGAGCATCTACAAGTGTTCAACAAGCGTGAGTTTGTTGATTCACTCTTCAAGAAATAGATCTATCTAAATTTTACATATTGAGATTTGGTTATGATGCCAGGTTTGTCCACTTGTTCTTTAATACCTAAATGCGATGAAAAAAATACAGAAGTAGACATCGTATGTATGGGTTGTTCCAAAAATCTTGTAGATGCCGAGCGTCTGGCCCAGCAGTTGGATGCTGTTGGTTATCAGACGAATTTCGACCCGAAACGTCCTAAAGGAAAAATTGTAATCATCAACACTTGTGGCTTTATCGGTGATGCGAAAGAGGAATCAATTGAACAGATTTTGAAATATGCAGAGGCGAAAAAGAAAGGTGCGATAGAGAAACTGTTCGTGATGGGTTGTCTTTCAGAGAGATATATGAAAGATTTGGAAATGGAAATTCCAGAAGTGGACAAGTATTATGGAAAGTTCTCTTGGAAAGACATTGTGGCGGATTTAGGTGCTGAGTATCAAGAAGGGAAAGCCGCTCAACGAAAGATTTCAACGCCGAAACACTACGCATATATCAAAATTGCAGAGGGATGTAATCAACATTGTGCCTATTGTGCTATTCCACTCATCACAGGGAAATACCAATCTCGTTCAATGGAGGAAATTGTTGATGAGGTGAAATGGCTTGTAACACAAGGAGTTAAAGAGTTTCAAATCATTGCACAAGATTTAACTTACTATGGGAAAGATCTCTATGGAGAGTATAAAATCGCAGAGTTGGTAGAGCGTATTTCGGATGTGAAAGGGGTGGAGTGGATTCGTCTTCATTATGCTTACCCTACTAATTTTCCGTACGATTTGTTGCGTGTCATTCGTGAACGAGACAATGTTTGTAAATATTTGGATATTGCTTTGCAACATATAAATGACGATGTGTTGAAGAATATGCATCGTCGAATCTCAAAACAGGAGACAGTTGATTTGATAAAGCGTATTCGTGAGGAAGTGCCAGGCATTTGTTTGCGTACCACCTTGATGGTCGGTTTCCCAGGTGAGACGAAAGAACAGTTTGATGAGTTGCTTGATTTTGTGAGAGAGACGCGTTTCGACCGCATGGGGGCGTTTGCATACTGTGAGGAAGAAGGAACTCCATCCGCTAAAATGAATGACGATGTGTCTCAGGAGGAGAAAGAACGTCGAGTGGACGAAATCATGAGTGTACAAGAACAAATTATGACCGAGTTGACGGAGGCTAAAGTAGGAAAGACACTCAAGGTGATTATTGATAGAAGTGATGAACAATATTATATAGGCAGAACCGAGTTTGATTCGCCAGAGGTAGACACGGAGGTGCTGATAAAAAAAGAGGACTGTGGAAGGTTGAAGAAAGGCGAGTTCTACGATGTGAAAATCTACGGCGATGATTTTGGTGATTTGCTAGGTCGTGTATGTGGTCTATCCAACAAAAATAAAATATAGATTATGGATCGAATTTTGATTTCTTTGTCTTCCATTTTGTTGCTTGTTGCTTTCTCTTCGTGCAAGAAAGAGTATATAACGAATCAGTATATCACGAATGAGAACGATAGTTATTATTCTCAGAAGGTTTACTTAGATAAAGACATAAAGGAGGTGACTGAGGATATTCGTCCTGCTTATCTTCATATTGGCGATACGGTAGCTGTTTTTGCCATCTCAAATAAAGTGACACAAGGTGATTTGGCGATTGGTATTGCAAAATTAAAGAGTTGGGGTTTGAATGTCGTTGAGACTGAAAATTTATATGAGGAAGATGGTAGGTATGCGGGTACGCAGAGTAAGCGTATTGAGGGATTGCAAAAGTTGTTAGATAATCCGAACATTCGTGCGATTATAGCGGCTCGTGGAGGATATGGCGCTGTTCAGGTGCTTCCTTATCTTGATCTGACGGAGTTTATGAGAAGTCCGAAATGGATGGTGGGTTATAGTGATTTGACCGCTTTCCATGCAATGTTGAATAATCTCGGTGTGGAAACAATTCATGGCGCAATGTTGAATAGTTTTGATGACGAGAAAAGTATTGTGTCTCTTCATTCTTCGTTGTTTGGTACTTTGGAAGAATATACGATTTCTACAAATAGCAACTGTATTGAGGGAGAGGCAGATGGACGCTTGGTGGGTGGTAATCTTTCTGTAATCTATAGTTTAGGTGGCACTTTGTATGATTTGAATGTGAAAAATGCCATTCTTCTTATTGAAGATACGGGTGAAGCCAACTATAGCATTGATCGTATGTTGCAGAATCTCAAATTGAGTGGCAAGTTGGATTGTATCAAGGGTGTTGTTGTGGGCGAGTTCATCAACAACACACAAGGAAACGATGAACCGTTGAACGAGATAATAAGAGGGGCATTTGAATCGTTAAATATTCCAGTGATGTATGGTGTGAATATCGGACATGACACAGAAAATCTATCCACCTATTTAGGTCGTGCTGTGAAGCTGACGGTTGGTTCGGCCACATCTACATTATCGTTCAAATAAAAGGAATATAATATAGGATAACATGGCAAAAACGAAGTCTGTTTACGTTTGTCAGAATTGCGGTGCTGAAGCGGCTAAGTGGGTCGGTAAGTGTCCAGCGTGTGGCGAGTGGAACACATACGTTGAGGAGATTGTCCGACAGGATAAACAGCCTGCGCATGCTATTGGTTTGCTTCCTACGGAGAAGGCGAAACCACAACGTCTGCAAGAAGTCGAGACCTCAGAGGAGACGCGTGACGATACGGGAAACAACGAGTTCAACCGTGTTTTGGGAGGTGGAATCGTCCCTGGTTCCTTAACCTTGATTGGAGGTGAACCTGGTATCGGAAAGTCTACTTTGGTATTGCAAATCGTTTTGAATATTAAAGGGAAAAGGACTTTGTATGTATCGGGAGAAGAGAGTACGAAGCAGCTTCGTTTAAGAGCAGACAGATTAGCTATTCCTGAAAATAACGATTGCTACATCGTTAGTGAAACTTCTCTCGAAAATATTTTTGTCCATATAAAAAATGTCAATCCAGACTTGGTGATTATAGACTCAATCCAGACAATTTCAACGGAGTTAGTGGAGTCTTCGCCTGGAAGTGTTTCGCAAGTGCGTGAATGCTCTGCTCAAATATTGAAATTCGCTAAGGAGAGTGGTATTCCTGTTCTGTTAATTGGTCATATCAATAAGGAGGGAAATATTGCAGGACCGAAAGTCCTAGAGCATATCGTCGACACCGTTTTGCAGTTTGAAGGCGACCAACATTATATGTACCGAATTTTGCGTTCTATCAAGAATCGATTTGGTAGCACGGCAGAATTGGGAATCTTTGAGATGCGTCAGAATGGTTTGCGTGAGGTGAGCAATCCGTCGGAATTGCTTTTGAGCAACAATCATGAGGGATTGAGTGGCACTGCCATTGGTGCGGCGATAGAAGGTGTACGACCTTTCTTGATCGAGGCGCAGTCTTTGGTGAGTACCGCAGCATACGGGACGCCGCAACGCTCGGCTACAGGTTTTGACATTCGTCGGTTGAATATGCTTTTAGCCGTGTTAGAGAAACGTGTCGGGTTCAAATTGGCTCAGAAAGACGTCTATCTCAATATCGCTGGTGGACTAAGGATCAACGATCCTGCCATTGATTTGGCGATTATCTGTGCGATCCTCTCTTCAAATATGGATATTGCTATTGATAGTCAGACCTGCTTGGCTGGTGAAGTTGGTCTCTCGGGCGAAATTCGTCCTGTCAACCGCATTGAGCAGCGAATCTCTGAGGCGGAGAAGTTGGGCTTCAAACGTATCATCATTCCCGAATACAAAAACTTGGATATACGCAGTCGCTCCATTGAAGTCTGCTACGCCAGAAAAGTGGAGGAAGCATTCAAAATATTGTTCGGCTAATCGTAAATTTGCAACACATCAAAAGAGGGTTTATGAAATTTCGAATTCTTATCCTTTTCTTTTTCTTGGCATCTATCTGTCAGGCTCAGATTAACACGAATCGTGTTTTGGCGATTGGGCGGAATGCACTCTATTTTGAAGATTACGTCCTCTCCATTCAATATTTCAATCAAGTAATTCGAGTGAAGCCCCACTTGCCGGAGCCTTATTTCTATCGCGCTGTTGCCAAAATCAGTTTAGAGGATTACAAAGGGGCTGAAGAGGATTGCTCTTTGGCTTTGGAGCGGAATCCGTTCTTGAGTGAGGCTTATCGTTGTCGAGGAATTGCTCGTGTCTATTTAGGCAAAACGGCGGAGGCTCAGGCTGATTTTGACAAGGGATTGGAATTCTCTCCCGATAGTCGTGCTTTGTTGCTATGCAAAGGCTATGCATCAATGCAAGCAGAAGATTATAAACAGGCTGTAAGTGATTTCTCTGTTACGATAGAAAAATACCCTCACTTTAAGGAGGCTTATCTGAATCGAGGTTATGCATACTTGCAAAATGAGGATACAGCTATGGCTTTAAAGGATTTTGATAAAGTTCTTCAAATAGATAAATTTAATGCAGACGGACTTGCCGCTCGTGGCTATGTCTACTATGCGATGAATGAATATGCGAAGTCGTTGGCTGATTTCGATGAAGCTATACGTATAGAACCCTATCGAACTGGGTTCTATATCAACCGTGGACTCGTTCGTTATCAACTTAACAATTTGCGTGGTGCAATGGATGATTATGACCATGTTATACAGTTAGACCCTTACAATACGAATGCGTATTATAATCGTGGAATTTTGCGTACTGAGGTGGGCGACAAAAATCGTGCTGTCGAAGATTTCGACCGTGTGATTGAGATAGAGCCAGATAATGATTTCGCTATTTACAATCGTGCTCTTCTACAATCTGATCTGGGGGAACTTAGTAAAGCGATTGCTGACTATAATACAATAATCAAGAAACATCCTGATTTTTTCCCTGCCTACTATGGTCGTGGAGAGGCTAAATTGAAAAAAATGGATAAAGTGGGGGCTGAAAAGGACTACAATACGGCTATGCTCCTTCGTCAACGTAAAATCACGAAGAAAGATCTCGTTATGATGGATTCAACCTCTTCTACAAGAAAAAAGTCGGACAAAAACCTCGGGAATCATAATAAGTTGGTTGTCGCTGATAAGGAAGAACAATTGCGTCGTCTATCCTACAAAAACGAATCGCGCGGTCGTGTCCAAAACGTGAATTTCCACATAGAACCTGAACCTAATTTTCTTTTGACTTGTTTCCCTCAAAAAAAATCTAATGTTCTTCGAACTACTTACTACGACAAATGCTTGGACGCTTTTAATCAGTCGGGTGGATTAGAAAAAAAACTCTCTATCTCAAATTGCGAGCTTGAGAATAAACAATTGGATGTCGCATTCCGAGAAATCGATAAGCTGACGGCAAAAATCTCAAAAACGCCAGATCCCGTTCTTTATCTGCAGCGTGCTATTCAATTTGAGGTTATATCAGATTACGACAGTGCCATCGAGGACTTGACAAAAGGAGTGGAATTCGCTCAAGAAAGCGATCGTTGGATTTACTATTTCGTTCGTGCGAATTTCAGAATGAAGAAATTGGAATATGAGTATTCGCTGAAGGATGATATAGAAAAAAAGGAACTGCTGACCACTTTCGACTATTACGAAAATAAACTTACCTATGAGATGATCCAAAAGGATTACGAAGAGGTGTGTAAGAAGTATCAAAAGTTTCCGTTCGCATGGTTCAATCGTGGCAACCTGCTTTCGTCAATGAAAGACTACCGTAATGCCATTGCCAACTACACAAACGCCATCTCCTTAGAGGTTGATTTCGCTGAAGCCTACTTCAACCGTGGACTCTGTTATCTGATGATAGGGGAGAACGACAAGGGTGTAGCCGACCTCAGCAAGGCTGGCGAATTAGGCATCTATGTGGCGTATAACGTGATTAAGCGATATCGAGAATAACGGTCAATTCAACTGATAGCGTCTATATGTCTTTATCTGATTTTGAAGCATTATCTTCAAGTCTTTGTCCGGACTTTCAAAGAAAGTATCAAGATTGATGTAGTACATAAACACGATTCTGACCATTGTCCCAATCCGGAGAAACTACACGGGCGAGTGAGCCGTCTTTGCAAGAGCGTCAGAAGCAAGTTGGCAATGAGTG
>CAVKBM010000002.1:0-135209 GCA_963654355.1 Bacteroidaceae bacterium
GCAGTTGACAATGGAGACTTCAAACAAGTGCGCTTTTACTACTTAGGGCGTACCGAAAACGACGATATTCTCTGCGAATGGCAGGGGGGATACAGCCGTCAATCTTTTGGTGCCAACACCTTCTACTCTGCCGCCTACCCTGATCAATGGGAAGGGACGAACCGTATCCTCACATCTGCTCGATTGGAGACAAAGAAACCCGTAAAATTCAATGGTCTCTTCAGTTGGATTCGCAGTTACGATCATTTCCAATTAGTACGCGACACATCCTTCGGTGAAAATTTTCACCGAACCGACGTATTTAACTTCAAACCAGAAATTAGCCATCGTTGGATTGGAGGGAAAACAAGCTTCAAAGTCGATTACAAATACGAAAACATCTACTCATCAAATTTAGGAGTACCAATGGAAAACGACTCCGTCAAGATACTCGGACAAGATGGGAAATACTATAAACGCCACAAGGACAGACATATACTCGCAGCCACACTGCAACATAATCTGCTCTTCAGAAAATGGAATCTCAACCTCGGAGTAAGTGGAGTAAAAAATTTTGACGATGAAGACAAAGTAAGATTTTTACCTTTTATTAATACAAAGATTGAGATTAACAAAAATTGGATGTTGTTTGCATCCTGGAACAATGCCCTTCGAGTACCTACTTTCACAGAGTTGTTCTATAAAAGCCCGACGAATGAAGGGAACACCAACCTGAAATCTGAGTTGACAAGCACCATCAGCCTCAGCGCACAATACAAGCAAGACTGGTTGCTCACCAACGTAACTACATTCTTCACACGTGGGGAAAAGATGATAGACTGGGTGATGCAACACGATACAGACAAAGTCTACAAATCTGCCAATTACGACCTCAACAATATGGGTGCAGAGATTGACGGGACACTTATTTTCAACGAGTTGTTCAACTGCATTCCAATGCGACTCTCATTAGGTTATCATTTTATACATCAGGACAGAAAAGACGACACACCCGTCTTTAAATCCTACTATGCGTTAGAATATCTAAAACACAAGTTCACTGCCCGTTTCACAATAGAAATCATCAAGAATTTAGAGGCACAACTGAGTTATCGCTTTCAAGCACGCAACGGAGGCTATATTGTCTACCAAAATTACAAAAGCACAAATGTGGTAAAAGAATATGATCCGTATGGTGTGATGGACTTCAAAGTTTCCTATACAATCAAGAAATTCAGTGTATTTGGCGAGTTGAACAATGTCTTAAACACACAATACTACGACTTTGGCAATGTTGAGCAACCAGGCATCGTCGGGAAGTTAGGCGTTAAATACAGATTTTTGCGATAGTTACGATTAGCATATTAACGAACAATCACATGAGCATTTCGTTCATGTGATTGTGTTATTTTCATAACTTTGTATCATTCTATTTTTAGAATCATATCAAGCATATATACAATATGGATTTTCTCAAGTCAATTTCTAAATTCTTTAGCAAATACATGGCCATCATCGTCATTGCGATGGCTCTTTTGGCACTCTTCATGCCCAATGCAGTTAGTTTTCTCAAAACGAGCTATGTCAACACCCTATTAGGCATCGTTATGTTTGGTATGGGACTCACACTTAAGCCAAAAGACTTCCAGATAGTTTTCAGTCATCCAAAAGACGTTATAATCGGCACTATCGCCCAATTCACCATTATGCCTTTAGTGGCGTTTCTACTCACAAAGATTTTTCATCTTTCACCAGAATTGGCGGTAGGTGTAATTCTTGTAGGAACATGTCCTGGAGGGACCTCCTCAAATGTAATTACCTACTTGTCCAAAGGAGATGTGGCACAATCTGTCGGAATAACCGCAGTCTCCACCATACTTGCCCCCATTATGACACCCTTACTAACCTATCTCTATGCAGGACAAACCGTTGACGTCAATATTTTCTCAATGTTTCTTTCAATCATCCAGGTCGTTATTCTACCTATCTTTTTAGGTTTCGTAATCAACCATTTCTTCTCAAAATTTGCAGAACGCATTGTCGACATACTACCACTCATTTCTACTTTGTCTATTGTTGCCATTGTAGGCGCAGTAGTAGGTGCTAATGCGTCAAAACTAACGAGTTGCGGACTGCTCATCATCTGTGTCGTCGTCCTCCACAATATTTTTGGTTACCTTTTAGGCTACGGCGCAGGGAAATTGCTTAAAATGGACACAATCAAATGTCGCACAGTCAGCATTGAAGTCGGCATGCAGAACTCAGGCCTAGCCACATCCTTAGCCACCGTCCACTTCGCTCAATACCCTTTAGCCACCATTCCTGGCGCAGTGTTTAGCGTATGGCACAACGTTTCTGGCGCAATCCTTGCAAATATCTTCCTTCGCTCGTCAGAAAAAAAGAAATAATTTAGAGGGAAACAAAGCATCGCCATCTATTCTCTTCAATCAGCGAGACAAACGACCCGCTAGTTCTATGTCTTACTCATGGTCGCCGAAGAACTCGTAATAATCAATATCAACGTCTTCTCCATTCTCTAACTTCACCTTCACCTCTTGCAAAACATCAATCTGATACTGAATATCCTCCAACTTTCTTTTTATCCTTTTTGCCTTTCCCTCATCCTCTTTCCGATTTTCACAAATCTCACATTCACTGAAACACCCCATAAATATTCCACCCCAGAAAGAAACTGTCTTTGTTTCAGAACCTTCTATACCAGAGCAATCTTGATAAATATGCCTTTTACCAAAAAATGAGACACATAACAATCCGAACTTATCCATCTAATCACACATAACCCCAAAACAAAGAATACACTGCCACCAAACAAACACCCCAAAGTTTCCTCATTATCATCATTTCTACGCATAAAACACATAATACCCACAACAACTGCAGCTATGGCAACCACCACACCTTCAAAAACAAGAACAGGAGAAAACCATAAAAATTTCCCTACGACAATCGCTACCTCAGCCATTATAACAAACCCTATTTTTCATAACCTTTTTCTATTAAACATAAAAAAAAGCTCCACATTCGTGGAGCTTCTATTTCTTTTTAATCTAAAGAGAAACTTAAGCCAACTTATTAATATAAAGAGCCAACTTTGACTTCAAGTTAGATGCCTTATTCTTATGGATAACATGCTTCTTTACTAATCTATCCAACATTGAAGAAACCTTTGGCAAAGCAGCCTCTGCATCCGCTTTCACCGTTGTTGCACGTAAATCACGAACAGCACGACGAGCACTAACTGCGTAATATCTATTCTCCAATCTTCTCTTCTCAGCTTGTCTGATTCTCTTTATTGATGATTTATGATTTGCCATCTCTTTTGTACTTTTTCTTAAACTTTTAACTTGTAGCCTCTAGGGGAATCGAACCCCTCTTTAGAGAATGAAAATCTCTCGTCCTAACCGATAGACGAAGAGGCCGCCTACTTACTTTCTAATCAACTCAGTAGCAAACTTTCGTTTACACCCTTTGTTTTTCAATCGCGGTGCAAAGTTAGCACATTTTTTCATAATAGCAAATTTTCTACGCTATTTTTTTATTTTATTCATCTGTTTTCACTCTGCTCTCTGGATTTCTCCCCCAAATAACCTCCATGGTGACGTTTTGCATATTCCTCATTCGTAAAACCAATGCGCTTCATCGTACCAACCACCAAGATATCACCAATAACCGTCATGACAGTCGTTGAGGTTGTTGGAGTAAGACCTAACGCACACACTTCCTTCGGATTCCCTGTATATAAGAAAACATCCGACTCTTTCGCCAGCTGACTCTCAGCATTTCCGCTAATTACAATAAACTTCATCTGCGGATAGAGTCCACGCGTTAACGAGATGAGCTTCACAATCTCGTTCGTCTTTCCTGAGTTTGAAATGAGCAACATCACATCGTTAGGCTGTAACATTCCTAAATCGCCATGCTGCGCCTCGCTTGGATGAAGGTAAACAGATGGAGTGCCCGTCGAACTGAATGTGGTGGAGATGTTTAAAGCAATCTGCCCTGCCTTCCCCATTCCACTCGTTACCAACTTTCCTTTCTTACGATGTACCTGCTCTACTATGAGGTCTACCGCTGCCTCGTAATTATCCGTTACTGGAATATTCAATACAGCCTCAGCCTCGTGTTTCAATATGTTTTTTATATCTTCCTTCATTTTCTTCTCTATTTACTCTACCGTTACACTCTTTGCTAAATTTCGTGGCATATCAACGTCCAAACCTTTATCCACTGCAACATAATAGGACAACAACTGAAGTGGGACTACAGATAACATCGGCATCATCGTGTTAACCGTTTGAGGAATCTCAATTACTTCGCTCGCCAAATCTCGCACCCGTTCATCACCTTGTGAGACGATTGCCAAAATGCGTCCATTACGTGATTTTACCTCCTGCATATTGCTGATAATCTTTTCATACAGTTTATGATGCGTGGCGATAAACACAATCGGCATCGCCTGATCAACCAATGCAATCGGGCCATGTTTCATCTCGGCTGCTGGATATCCTTCTGCATGGATATAGCTTATCTCTTTTAATTTCAAAGCCCCTTCCAACGCCACGGGGTAGTTGAACCCTCGTCCTAAATACAAGAAATTCGTCGCGTATGTAAATGTATGGGCTAACTGTTCAATCTTCTTGGACTGTTCATCAAGCACCTGCTTCATCTTGTCTGGAATATCAGCCAACTCAGCTATTGAACCATAATATTCTTCATCCGACAGCGAACCCAACTCATGTCCTAACAGCAAAGCGAACATCTCCAACACCAAAACCTGACCAGTAAATGCCTTTGTGCTGGCCACACCAATCTCAGGCCCTACGTGGATATAGACTCCCGTATCCGTCTCGCGCGCAATAGAGGAACCTACCGCATTCACGATACCAAACACCATCGCTCCTTTTTCCTTCGCTAACTTTATCGCTGCCAGCGTGTCTGCCGTTTCCCCGCTCTGGCTAATGGCAATAACGACATCGCCACTGTCAATAACAGGAGCACCATATCGAAACTCACTCGCATACTCCACAGAAACACGCTTTTGACAAAGACGCTCTATCAATTGTTTCCCTATCAATCCCGCATGCCAGCTTGTTCCACAAGCGACGATAATAATATGCTTCGCATTGATTAACTGATCTTTATGGTCTCTGAAAGCAGACAAGACAACTTGATTATTCTTCGGATTTTTCTTATCAACAATCAGTCGTCCGCTCATACAGTCTCGCAAGCACTGTGGCTGGTCATATATCTCTTTCAACATAAAGTGAGGATATCCCCCTTTACTTAACTTGGAAATATCCATATCCACTTTTTTCACGCGAACATCGCATGAACTATGGTTGAGGTCAATAATCTTGATAGGCTCTTTCTCTCTGAGGTCCGCAATCTGACCATCTGCAAGATACACCACCTTATTAGTATGCTCCACAAATGGAGAAGCATCGCTTGCAAAATAATATTCTGAATAATTCTCACCAACACCCACGACAAGGGGACTGGACTGCCGAGCCACAACGACATGCTTTGGGTCTTTTTTTTCTATAACGGCAATAGCATACGCACCTATCGCATCGTTCAGGGCATTACACACAGCCGACACAAGGTCTTTGCCATTCTTTTGATAGTAATAATCCACCAATTGCACCAAGACCTCAGTGTCTGTATTGCTTGTGAAGATATAGCCCTTTTCAAGCAGCTGGTCCTTTAATATCTGATAATTTTCTATGATTCCATTGTGAACCAATGCAAGTTCCCCTCCCATTGAGAGATGAGGGTGTGCATTGCACGACGATGGCTCTCCATGCGTCGCCCATCGCGTGTGGGCGATACCGACCGTGCCATCACAGTCTTTGTCGGATGCCAAATCAACCAACGCAGACACCTTACCCTTTGTCTTGTAGACATTGAGCATCCCTTCTCCGTTGATTAGAGCAATCCCCGCACTGTCATAACCACGATATTCCAATTTTTTTAATCCATCAATCAAAATCGGGAATGCTTGCCTATGACCAATGTATCCTACAATTCCACACATAACTCTAAGATATATTTTCTTTAACTCTTCCTTCTTCAATAACGACTATCGCAAATTTTATTATACGATTGACGCAATCGTAACCGCAAATTTAACTTATTTGCGCTATTAATTCATAATTTTGTCAAAAATAGTTTGTTATGACAGAATACAAGTGCGAAGAGGTGACTCCATATATTTCGAGCGAAAGTAAGAAAGAACAGATTACAAAAATGTTTGACCGCATAGCTGGAGCATACGACCCGATGAACCACCTAATGTCGTTGGGACAAGACAGGTCCTGGCGTAGAAAAGCCATTGATCGAATCGCAGAATTCAAACC
Source organism: Bacteroidaceae bacterium (assembly GCA_963654355.1). Classification (GTDB taxonomy): domain Bacteria; phylum Bacteroidota; class Bacteroidia; order Bacteroidales; family Paludibacteraceae; genus UBA1181. The sequence goes on from CAVKBM010000002.1 coordinate 6,357, forward strand.
TAAAAGGATATTAGACGTGGCGACAGGCACAGGCGACTTTGCTATCGTTGCAACGGCTATTCTAAAACCAGACTATCTTTTAGGCGTAGATATTTCCGAAGGCATGATGGATGTAGGACGAAAGAAGGTAGCCGATTTGATTGAGAAGAAGGAACTCACGTCTACCATTGAATTTAAATATGAAGATGCCACCAACCTCAGTATAGAGAGTGAAAGTTTCGACACGGTGACAGTGGCCTTTGGGGTGCGTAACTTCTCAAGTCTGAGTGCAGGTCTCTCCGAGATATGTCGCGTTCTTCGTCCTGGTGGCGTGGTTGCCATCTTGGAAATGACCGAACCAGAAAATTGGTTCTACAAATTAGGCTATAAGATTTACACCAAGATCTGCATTCCTATCATGGCGAAATTTATGTCAAAAGACTTGAAGGCATACGACTACCTGCCCAACTCCATTCATGCTTTTCCTCAAGGCGAAGAGATGCGTGCATTGCTCACTCGCTGCGGATTCTCAAAGGTGGAAATCAAACGATTCACAATGCAGACTTGCACCTTCTATCTTGCAATTAAATAATTGATTAACAACATTATAACACTTACAATTCAATGAAAATTTTAATCACTGGAGCCAACGGATTCATCGGTAGTTTCGTAGTCGAAGAGGCACTCAACCGCGGCTATGAAGTTTGGGCAGCGATGAGACAAAACAGTAGCAAAGCCAACCTGAAAGCTGTTGAGAACAACCCTAATTTGCATTTCATCGATCTTCCATATTCATCACAAGAATCTCTGTTTCAGCTATTTACAAAGCAAAAAGGAGCAACAGGAAAATGGGATTACATCGTTCACACAATGGGATTGACCAAATGTAAGAAGAAAGAAGAATTTGACATCGTCAATTTCCAATACACGCAAAATATCGTTAATGCGCTAATACAGAGCGATATGGTGCCCCTACATTTCATCTATATGAGCAGTCTTTCTGCTTTCGGAGACGGAGACAAAATAACCTTGCGAGAAATCAAACTAAACGATACACCAAAACCTAACACCTACTATGGGAAGAGCAAACTCAAATCGGAGAGATTTCTACAATCACTTGACATTCAACAATTTCCATACACAATTCTTCGTCCGACAGGTGTATACGGTCCTAAAGAAAAGGATTATTACGTAATGTTGCAGACACTCTCCAAACACCTCAATCCTGGCATTGGATTCAAGCCACAGTATATCACTTTCATCTATGTGAAGGATTTGGTGAAAACTATCTTCCTTGCTATTGAGAAGAAAGCCATTGGAAAAGCCTATTTTGTTGCAGATGGCGACGTGTGGACCTCAGACGACTATGCCAATCTATGCAAGAAACTGTTAGGCGTAAAAGCCGTAACCGTGAAATTTCCAAAATGGATTGCCAAGGTTGTCTGTTACACATTCGACACTGTCGGGGGATGGTTTGGCATAACCCCAACCCTCAACATTGACAAATACAACATTCTCGCCGCAAAGAACTGGAAATGCGAAGTTGAACCCCTTCAACAAGATTTAGGCTTCTCTGCCGACTATAAATTAGAGCGTGGATTGAAAGAATCCATTGAGTGGTACAAACAAAACGGATGGCTTAAATAGTCATCCGTGGACCCTCTCAATAACGAAACAGAACAGTCATAGATAAACCTCCATCTCAATAAGATACCATAACTTATTTATATATATAAAATTATAGGATTCTTTTGGTTGTCCGTTATGGTAAATATAGACCTTACGATTGTTACCTTGACGTTGAGGTTGAATAGAATAGAATGAGGCACATTGCTGCGTTATTTTCAGTTCTTCCCAATCTCGTGGCATCACCAATTTTTTTTGCGAGGAGCCATCCCTTTTATACTTACTTGTAATAGGCAAAGGAAAGATGGTGTGTTCAATCTGTAGTTCGCGACTCAAACAGAAACTCACTAAGAAATCATAGAAACTCACCTCTAAAGGTTCTAATCGTGTGTTAGAGAGCTTCTGATTCTGTTTCCAAACTCCATTCGCACGTCTAAAGACTTTTTTTTCAATGATTCTACGTTCTCCCGAAATGTTGTGCGTGACATTCACTTCGCCAACAGACTCCTTAGGAGAAAGCTCAAGCGAGTCCGTACAAACAAGCGCAATCGTGTTTTTCCGCAAAGGATCAACCTGACGAACGAGAGCAGAAGAGAAATCCTCTGCCAGCACAACGAAAGGGAAGAGCAGAAATGCCAAAAACATCTGCCACCCTATCACACCTCTATTATATACAGACTTAACCGTCATTAGCAATTATATCCGAAACTCAAAAATATCAAATAACGGAGGGAAAAGCAAAAACGAACGGATATTTTTTTTCGGAAGGAATTAACGTAAACATTAAACTGACACACATGAAAAAGAGGCGGAACTCATTCCGCCTCTTCTATTTATCACACAGACTAATTCGCTATTATTTAGGGTTTTGTGCACCATAGTTAGCCATTGCACCGAAGAGCTTCAAAGCCTCCTTCCATGGGTAACGATTAGCATACATTGACGCACTTGAGTTGATTGTTCCCTGTTTGTTCAATCCCATTGCAGAACGGAACTGGTTGGCAGCAGAGTTTTCATCATAATTGACAGTCTCCTTGTAACTTACATTCAAGAAGCCATTCAAATAAGCATTATTTATCTTTCCTTTGAATGCAGAAGGGTCGGTAAGAGCCTTGTTTCCTGTTGCCTTTGTCAACACCTCAACATCACCGAAATCACCCACTCCGACGTTGGTCATCATTCCGCCACCAGGAATAGAGAGGTCTCCCACCTTATTCAAGAAGAAAATGTTGTTCTCAACTATATCCTTACGTTTTGCCTCGCGCGACTTGTTGCTGTCGACATGACCACGACACAAGCCCGTGAAGCAAGACAGACCGATGATATTGTTCTGGAGCGTGCAACTTGTTCCTGGTTGGAAACGGAAACCATACCCCATAGACGACATATCTTTCTTGGTAGACCAGTTGAACAGCATCGTGCAATTCTTCACCGTAATTTGCGTCATCGTGTTGACATCAGCACCTCTCACCTCAACACTTGCCAAACGATTGTTGACAAAGATACAGTTGTCGACCAACAAAGAACCCATCTTCAAGTTTCCTAAGATTCCATAGTCTGGCGCATTGATGAACGCACAGTTACGAATCTCCACATTAGTGTTGCTATACGATCCATTCGCATTTCCCATATAGATCATAGCCAACTCCTGCGTGAAAGCTCGCTCGTTAAGAGCCTCTCCTCCAATACCTTCCACTCCGATTGGGTTCATCATTGGAGACTCAACGCCTTCTGGTTTCCCTTCTCCTTTTTTGTTGTAAGAAATACTATTTCCGCGATCAAGAATCAAACCATCAATAACGACCTTACCATTAGGAGCCTGAATGCCACTAATCTGAATATTTCCCTTTCCTTTCATCTTACCATTGGCCTCGCAGTTAGGACGAATAGTCGTCTTATACTTCAAGACATCACGCTGAGAGAAATCTGAACTATAACCACCCTTAATTGTAACTGGTTGTTTTACAACGATATAACCAACATTAAGTAGACCTGTGTAGTTACCTTCCGCCACGAGGATAGTAGCATCGCTCGAAGCCACATTGATCGCCTTTTGGATGTTCTTAAATGGAGCCGACTTACTTCCATCATTGCCATTGCTTCCCGTTGCCGCATTTACATAGAGCGTTTCCGCATGCACTAACGAGGCAAAGCCCATCATTAAAGTTACGGCAGCCGTCGTTAACAAACCTTTTTTCATAAACATTCCGATTAAATTTTTTACGAACTCTAACAAATTCAGAATAAGAAGACACGAGAGTTCTTACCATCCTCTAATTCCCGTTTACTTATCTATATTAGTATAGAATCCGAACCCTACATTCGGCTTCCCCCTATTCTATATTCTTATTTTTCAAAGATAGAGAATTTTTTTAGAAAAATCATTATTGAGAGTAAATAAACCAATTTTTAATATTTTAAAATTTCAGGAGCAAACAGACTTAATAATTCCTTAAAATGCTCCACTCCCCTATGGACGTTCCCTTTCTCAAACGGATTCCAAACATCTCCCAAGAAAGCCGCACCGCCGAAGCCGAGCGAGAAGATTTCAGGGAGATGAACGGCACTTACTCCTCCTAAGGCAAAGACTTTATCGTCGATGACGCCTTGCGATTGCGCTGTTTTCAATTCTTCTCTGGAGAAAGCAGCGCCATACCCTTCTTTGGAGATGCTGTCGTATATCGGACTGAGAAAGAGATAGTTACATCTGGATTTTTTCTGTCTTATCTCTTCTATAGAATGGCATGAACAGGAGACATGACCCATCCAACCTTGTGGTGGCTCTGGATTTCTACTGTTCAAATGCACACCTAAAAGGTCGTATTGTGTTGTCAATTCAAAATGGTCATGCAAGACGATAAATGGGTGATATTCAGCGGGTAGCTTATCTAACAATCTTCGGATTTCAGTTGCTGGCGCATTGGGTTTTCTTAGATGGAGATACCGTAAGCCGTTTTGAAACAACGCCGTCAGATAGTCCGCCTCGTGGTCTATAAACCTCGGACTTGTAATCACCACCATCTTTTTCTCACCCATTCCCTTCATTCTAAGTTCTAAGTTCTATAATCTCAATTCTAAACAAGATCCAACACCCAACTCTCCATCGTACGAAGATCAACTGTCCAAAGTTTATTAATCAACGGACAGCCAAATCCTGCCACCAACTGCAAAACCTGATTAGCCTCAACACTACCCACAATGGCTGGTGTAACACCTATAACTGCCTTTGAAGGGGCATATCCAACAGTCTCTTCTTCTGGATAGAGGTCTTTGTAACGACACGCGTTCTCACCGACATTGAAGACAGAAACCTGTCCGTTCAGTCCTTGGATAGAGCCGTAAACGTATGGTTTACCTAATTGATAGCAGGCATCATCGATTAGATAGCGCGTGACGAAATTATCACAACCATCGACTACTAAATCATATTTAGCGATAATTTCTTTCGCATTCTCTTTTGTCAAACGAAGTGCATATGTCTCTATTTTCACATCACTATTAAGTGCTGAGAGTCGTTTTTTTGCCTGTTCAACTTTTGAAAGTCCTACTTCACTCTCCGAATACAACACCTGACGATGAAGGTTGGTCACACTCACCACATCATCGTCCACCAACCCCAAAGTGCCAATACCAGCCCCCGTCAGATAAGTTGAGATGGGAGAACCTAAACCTCCCACCCCAATCAATAAGACTTTTGCTGAACGAATCTTTTGCTGCCCATCCGCTCCTAATTCGGGAAGCATCAGTTGACGTTCATATCTATTTTCGTTCATAAAATTAGTTTTTTATATCTCCAATCTGTGAAATATAACCTTGTTCTCAATCGACTTTTTTCAACCTAATCTCGTCGAAAGAAGCATCCCAATCTTTCCAGACTGGTTCGCGACCCAACTCTTTAAGGCGTGCGATGATTTCCTTCGCCGTACGGTCGTCGTTAATATGGAACTGCTCCAATGCCTGAGGGTAGGTGTAGTAACCACCTGGTTCTGTCTTACTCTCAGCACTCATTGTCGTAACTCCCAAAGTGGCCATATTATCACGGATATAGGCAGGTTCACGAGTTGAATACGAAATGTCCACGTCATGATCGAAGATACGCATCGCAAATGTCACCTGGGCCAATTCCTTATCGCTCATAATAGCATTAGGTTGAAAGCCACCGTTCTCAGCAGGACGCATACGAGGGAAATTCACGCTATATTTCGTCTTCCAATAGTGTTTTTGCAAATAGCGCAAGTGGTATGCCATCATCGTAATGTCCGTGCGCCATTCTTTCTCTAATCCAATCAACACACCCATTCCGATAGAGTGAACGCCAGCCTGCCCCATACGGTCAAAACCATCGCAACGCCATTCAAACTTCGATTTCATTCCATGCGGGTGATAGAGCTTGTAATTGGCTTTGTGATAAGTCTCTTGAAAACAAATCACACCGTTCATACCATGTTTCGTCAACTCAGCATACTCTTCAGCCTTGAGCGGCATCACCTCTATCTTCAAGTTTGAGAAATATTTCTTAGCAATGTCAAGCGCATTTGCCAAGTAAGGGACACCCGCCTTAGCAGGATTCTCACCCGTAACGATGAGCAAATTTTCAAATGGGGCAATCCGTTTGATAGCCTTGTACTCGTCTTCGCACTGATCCATCGTCAAGATAGTACGCGCCATAGGGTTGCTGATATGGAAACCACAATAAACGCAAGAGTTGGTGCAAGAGTTGGTGATATACAACGGAATGAACATTGAAATGGTCTTTCCGAAACGCTCTTCCGTATATTTGCGACTTAATCGAGCCATTGTCTCCAAATAAGGAGTAGCGGCCGGGGAGATCATCGCCATGAAATCCTCCACATCACAATGTTCTTTTGAAAGGGCGCGACGCACATCTAAATCTGTCTTTGCATTGATTTTCGCAGTCGTCTCATCCCAATCTATTTTTGCTAATTCATCTGAAAACATTTTCCTTTATTTTATTAATTCTAAAAAGACTTCCACAGGATTAACACTCTTCGTCAGGGAAATCTTTTCTGATATCGCGACTTAATTTCATCGCACAAAAATTTGGTCCACACATTGTGCAGTATTCGCCGTTGATGTGTTTTCCGTGGTTGAAATACTCCATCGCACGTTCAGGGTCCAAGGAAAGGTCAAACTGGTCTTTCCAACGAAACTCGAAGCGTGCCTTGCTCAACGCATTGTCGCGAACCTGCGCACCTGGATGCCCCTTAGCGAGGTCTGCCGCATGGGCCGCGATCTTGTAGGTAATCACACCGACACGCACATCTTCCTTTTCAGGCAATCCTAAGTGTTCTTTCGGGGTAACGTAGCAAAGCATCGCCGTACCTAGCCAACCAATCTGGGCGGCGCCAATAGCAGAGGTGATATGATCATAACCTGGAGCAATATCCGTTACCAAAGGACCTAATGTGTAAAAAGGTGCGTTATGGCATTTCTCAATCTGACGCTCCATATTCTCCTTGATCTTATGCAAAGGAACGTGTCCGGGACCTTCGATGAACGCCTGCACATTCTTATCCCATGCACGAACCACCAACTCGCCCATCGTGTCGAGTTCGGCAAACTGAGCCGCATCGTTGGCATCGGCAGTAGAACCAGGACGAAGTCCATCTCCCAAAGAGACTGCGACATCATATTGCGCAAGAATATCGCAAATATCATCAAAATGTTCATAGAGGAAACTCTCTTGATCATGAATCAAACACCATTTACTCATGATACTTCCTCCACGACTCACGATACCAGTAACACGGCTATCTGCAAAATGAACATTCTTGCGGCGAATACCTGCGTGAATCGTGAAATAATCTACACCCTGCTCGCACTGCTCAATAAGCGTGTCCTTGAATATATCCCATGTGAGGTCTTCCACCCTACCATCCACTTTTTCAAGAGCTTGATAGATAGGCACCGTACCGACAGGAACAGGGCAGTTGCGGATAATCCATTCTCGTGTCTCGTGAATATTTGCTCCTGTTGAGAGATCCATTAACGTGTCTCCTCCCCATTTGCAACTCCAAAGTGATTTCTCCACTTCCTCTTCAATCGTCGATGTTGTGGCAGAGTTTCCTATGTTCGTGTTAATCTTCACCAAAAAGTTTCTTCCTATAATCATCGGTTCTGCCTCTGGGTGATTGATATTGGCTGGAAGAACGGCACGGCCCGCAGCAATCTCGTCTCGCACAAATTCTGGCGTGATATGCGTTTCTATGCCCAACTCCTTACAATTCATATTCTCACGAATAGAGACATACTCCATCTCTGGCGTTACGACACCCGCCTTCGCATACGCCATTTGCGTGATGTTCTTTCCTTCCATCGCACGATAAGGAAGAGCGACATGCTCGAAACGAAGATGATCCAAACTTTTATCATCCCGACGCATTCTTCCATACTCCGAAGTAATCTCAGGCAAGCGCTCTACGTCGCCTCTTGACACGATCCACTCCTCACGCAGCCGAGGCAGACCTTTCTTCAAATCAATTTCAACATTAGGGTCGCTGAATGGTCCACTCGTATCGTAGATCATAATCTTCGGATTAGGAGTAACTACCCTCTTCCCCTCTACAAAATTGGTGCTTGGCACTTGCTCCACCTGGCGCATGCCGACACGGAGGAATGGGAATCTCTCACCCTTCAAATAAACTTTTTCAGAACGTGGGTACGTTATACGCGAATCCATATTTTCTAAAATTATTTATATGCTAATAGATTAGTTTTTAATCATTCAAAAAACTTGTCAACGGAGAAGAAGCCTCTGCGACGAAATTATTTGCTTGCACAGCCAAACCAGCCTCGTAAGCCATACGTCCAGCCTCAACAGCCTGCGCAAACGACTTTGCCATAGCAACTGGGTCGTTCGACACTGCCACTGCCGTGTTTACCAAACAAGCGGACGCACCCATCTCCATGGCCTCTGCAGCGTGACTTGGAGCACCGATGCCCGCATCCACAACTACAGGGATATTGGCTTGTTCAATGATGATTCTCAAGAAATCCTTCGTCTGCAATCCCTTGTTAGTTCCGATTGGCGCACCCAATGGCATAACCGTTGCCGCACCAGCCTCCTCCAATTGACGGCACAATGTTGGGTCTGCCTGGCAATAAGGAAGCACCACGAAACCTTGTTTTACCAATTGCTCGGTAGCCTTCAACGTCTCGACAGAGTCTGGCAACAAATAACGAGGATCGGGGTGTATCTCCAATTTCAACCAGTTTGTTCCGAATGCCTCACGAGCCATCTGTGCGGCAAAAACAGCCTCTTCAGCATCACGCACACCTGATGTGTTAGGCAAAAGTTGAATCTTGTCGCTTAAAACGTGTTTAAGCATGTCATCTTCAGAATCCTCCAATTCCACACGCTTCATTGCAATCGTAACCATCTCTGAACCAGACGCTTGAATTGCCTCTGCCATTAATTTGTTTGAATTGAACTTTCCCGTTCCAAGGAAAAGACGAGAGTTGAACTCTCTACCTGCAATCACTAATTTTTGCATATTTTTTTATCTATTTTATTCTAAGATGCCATTAAATGCAACCTCAGATAACGCTATTTTTCTTTATTTCCGAATTAAATTTTTGAATCTCGACATTAGGTTGTTCCGCACGCAGCACCGCACCCGACACCGCTATGCCAGAAACGCCCGTCTGCATCACCGTCGTAATGTCAGCTATCGTGATACCACCAATCGCCACAATAGGCACCTGCAAACCGTCCATCTTCATCCGAGACACAATCTGACGATAGCCATCAGCACCCAAAATCGGAGAAAGGTTCTTTTTCGTCTGCGTGAATCGGAATGGTCCGCAACCGATGTAATCAGCACCTTGAGCCACCAATCGCCTCACATCCTCGTAGGTGTTGGCAGTTCCTCCGATGATAAAGGAATCGCCCAAGATCTTGCGAGCCTCATCCACAGGCATATCGTTCCTGCCCAAATGGACGCCGTCCGCACCGACCTCCTTCACCAATGTCACATTGTCGTCGATGATGAAAACCGCATTATGCTCGGCGCAAAGTTTTTTCGCCACCAAGGCGTTCTCTCGCAGTTCATTGACCGTCGCATCTTTCATACGCAACTGCACCCACTTGCAATTGCCCTCCAACACCAGACGGATAGAGTCAATGTAAGAATATTTCTCCGTGAAATGAGATATAAACTGGAGCGATACCTTCTCTAATTTTTCTTCCTTAGTCATACTCAGCCTCCACAAGTAGCTTTTATCATCACGATTTTATCACCGTCAAACAGCGTCTTCTCTGCCCATTTTGCACGAGGCACCACCACATTGTTGATGCCCACCGCTATTCCCTTCTCGGGGAACTGCAGTTCCTTGGCAAGGTCGCTCAAGATTGTAACCTGCGTCTCCACCTCTTTTGCATTTACAAAAACCTTCATATTCTTATTAGTTTTTATTTCACTCCAACCATTCCCAATTGTCCACAACATTTTTGGGAACATACATAGGGTATTCAAAAGAAGAATACGCCCACTTTCACGAGCACTCGCAAAAGAGACCAGATGTAAACAAGCGGTAATGAAATGTAGGGGAAATTCTAAAAAGAGTAAATCAACAAAACATCGCATCTAAATTCCTACGGCAGCATTACCTGCATCAGGTCGGAGGGTATAATCTCAGCACTACGGCACCCCTTTCGAATACGACGACAAATATAGAAAATCTTTATGCGAATTCAAAGAACGCAAATCACAAAATTAGTGGCATTTTTTTTCGGAATAGAGAATTTTTCAAAGACCTTTACTCCACAAATCCTTGAAGAAATCCAAAATGTAGACGCACTCCACATTGTCCATCCGACGGTTAATGGGGTCTAACGAGACAATCATCAAACGGCTTTCTGGATAGTCTTCAGAGAAAGACAGCAGACCTTTGATGTGTTTGGGGAGAACCTCCTCAACCGATTTTATTTCTATCGCAACCCTCGCATCACCAATCACCACGTCAACCTCCACCCCAGTGTGAGTGCGCCAATAACTCATCTGTTCCTCTCGCTTGTTGTATGAAAGCCAAGCTCTTAGTTCTTGCACCACCAAATGTTCAAACGCATGCCCATACTCCACCGTACCTCTGACCAAATCTTTTCGATGCAACAAGTGATTCGCGATTCCCACGTCAAAATAATAGAAGCGAGGTACTTGAGACAATCTTCGTTTCACCGCCTTTGCATATGCAGGCACACGGAAACCTATTAGAGTGTCCTCCAAAATATCGAAATAGCCGACAACTGTATTCGCACTCACACCACATTCCTGCGCTATGTTATTATAGTTCACCATCTCGCCATCCGTCAATGCGGCAATTTCTAAAAACCGTTGGAAAGCCTTAAGATTCCTGACCAACGCTTCTTGCTTAATCTCCTCCTTCAAATAGACATCAAGATAAGCAGAAAGTCGCCTTTGCGGATTTTTTGCAAGGTAATGAGGTGGAAGCATACCATAATTGATAGCGTGTTGCAAATCGAAATCAGGAATCTCACAACTCACGAAAGGAAAGAAATAGACTGGGTAAGCTCGACCACCCAAAGTGTTATACCCCTTTCGTTTCAGTTTTCTCGCACTCAATCCGCAAAGGATAAAGACGATAGACTTTTCTGACATTAACCGATGTACTTCATTGAGCAAATCTGGCACCTCTGGAATCTCATCGATGATGACCAAAGTGCCTTTTTCCTTGTCACAAAGCATCTCATACAGCAAAGACGGACGACGTTTAAACCGACCCGCAATACTCGTATCAAGCAAATCGATAAAAACACTTTTAGGAAACTTTTGTCTCAGAAAAGTACTTTTCCCTGTTTGTCTAGCACCAAAAATAAATGCACTATCTTCTAACTCACTGTCTATATGGCAAATACGTTGAATCATAAACTATATTTCCTAAAATTATACTGATGATTTTCAATGAAATTCAGCAATACTACTGATGATTTTCAATGAAATTCAGCAGTAAAGATATAATAAAATTAGTATACAAAATAAATCTCTGACAAACCATTCTAAGAAATCTATTAAACGAAATCGACATTTCTCCCTTTCCCCAATTTTTTGTACCTTTGCACTTATCTTAAGACATTTCCTTTTTATGGCAGAAGAGTTGAACTTTAACATAGAAAATTCACAAGTTGGCAATTACGACGATGACAGCATCCGACACCTTGAAGGGCTTGAACATGTACGCCTTCGTCCTGGTATGTACATCGGTAAGTTGGGAGATGGCTCCCATGCCGACGATGGTATTTACGTTTTGTTGAAAGAGGTACTTGACAACAGCATTGACGAGTTCCGTATGAAGGCAGGCAAGCAAATAGACATCACTTTGCAAGATGGAGCAATCACCGTCCGCGACTATGGTCGTGGTATTCCGCAAGGTAAGATGATCGATGCCGTCTCAATGATGAATACGGGTGGCAAATACGACAGCAAAGTGTTCAAAAAGTCTGTCGGACTGAACGGCGTAGGTACAAAAGCGGTCAACGCACTCTCATCTGAATTCCGTGTGCAGAGCTTTCGTGATGGGAAAACGAGAATCGCAGAGTTCTCACGGGGCGAACTCATCAAAGACTCTGGAATCATAGACACTGACCAACCGAATGGTACGCTTGTCTTCTTCCGTCCAGATGACGACCCCAAATACAAGCTCTTCGTCAACTACAAATACAAGGAAGAGTTCATTGAGACCATGTTGCGTAATTACGCATACCTCAACACGGGACTCACGCTCTTCTTCAACGGGAAGAAAATTTATTCTAAAAATGGTCTGCTCGACCTGCTCTCTGAGTCGGTGATTCTTGAACCGCTCTACCCTATCATCCACTTGAAGGGGGACGATATAGAGATAGCCTTCACCCACTGTCAACAGTACGGAGAGACCTATTTCTCATTTGTCAACGGTCAGCACACCACCCAAGGAGGCACGCACCAATCAGCCTACAGGGAGGCACTTGGTAAGACAATCAAGGAGTTCTACAATAAAAATATGGACTTGGCGGACATCCGCCAAGGAATCGTCGCCGCCATCGCCATCAACGTTGAAGAACCCGTTTTCGAGAGTCAGACGAAGACGAAATTGGGTTCAAAGGATGTTGACCAAGCTGGCACACTCTCCGTCAACAAGTTCGTCAACGACTTTGTCAAAACGGAACTAGACAATTATCTGCACAAAAACCCCATTACCGTAGAGACCCTACTACAGAAGATTTTGGAGGCAGAGAAAGAGCGTAAAGCCATTGCCGGCGTTACAAAAGCGGCTCGCGAGCGTGCGAAAAAAGTGAACCTCTGCAACAAGAAACTGCGCGACTGTCGCATCCACTATAACGATGTAAAAGGCGATAAACAAGAAAAATCATCTATTTTCATCACCGAAGGACTATCAGCGAGCGGATCTATCACAAAATGTCGCGATGTCTCCTATCAGGCTGTCTTCAGTCTGCGGGGAAAGACTCCTAACAGTTGGGGGTCCTCTCGTGAAATCGTCTACAAAAACGAGGAATACAACCTTCTCCAAGCGGCCCTCAATATCGAAGAGGGCATGGAAGGACTCCGCTATAACAAAGTAATTATCGCAACCGATGCCGATGACGACGGAATGCACATCCGACTATTGCTGCTCACCTTCTTCCTGCAATTCTTCCCCGACCTCGTTCGACAGGGACATGTCTACATACTGCAAACGCCCCTATTCCGCGTACGCGACAAGAAGCAGACTTTCTACTGCTACAACGATGAAGAACGAATCAACGCTTTGAAAGTCATTGGAGCAAAGGCAGAGATAACACGATTCAAAGGATTAGGAGAGATTAGCGACCACGAGTTCAAATACTTCATCGGTGAGGACATCCGTCTTGACCAGGTGGTTTTACGCAAAGGAGACGCCTTCAATGACCTATTAGAGTTCTATCGAGGGAAAAACACCCCTCAACGTAGAGACTTCATCATAGACAACCTCGTCATTGAAGAGGATATACCGAAAGACTAACAAACAACCCTTCATTAGTAATATGAAAGCCCTAAACGAATTGACTATCGGCATCGCCAACGACCATGCCGGAGTAGAAGTAAAAAACTTCATCATTGACAACTTGTCCGAAAATGTTAAAAAAATCATCAATTTTGGGACCGACACAACCGACAGTTGCGATTATCCAGACTTCGCCCATCCACTCGCCACTGCGGTTGAAAACGGAGAGTGCGACTTTGGCATCGCCATCTGTGGAACAGGAAACGGTATCTGTATCACCTGCAACAAACATCAAGGGATACGAGCAGCCCTTTCTTGGGAAGTTGAGATTGCCAAACTAGGACGGCAACATAACAACGCCAACATCGTAGGCATTCCAGCACGTTTCATCTCAAAAGAGAAAGCGTTGGAAATCGTCGAAGCTTTCCTCTCAACAGACTTTGAGGGGGGCAGACACCAACGCAGAATAGAAAAAATCCCTGTTAAATAATAGGTCATATCAAATAGTTACATAAATTTGCGAGGGGTTGGAATTCATTCCCTCGCATTTTTTATCTGCTTACACAGATTTTGTTTTCCATGAAATGCATTTGTGAAAGAAATTAAACTTAGTATATAAGTAATAGGTAATCTATGAAGCACATTAAACAAATTTTTCTATCCGTGGCTCTGACCGCATCGACAGCAATGGGACTCAACGCCCAAAGTCCTGCGTTCACGAACGATCAGTACAAAAAAGCTGTGTGGATAACAACCCGTTTCTACGGCGCACAACGCTCCGGAGACGGTCCAAATTGGCTTATAGCCGACTATGAACCAACCAACGTGGCCAACGATTGCAACGGCAACCTCTCCGCATTCAAAAAAGGTAAATCATACGTCAAAGATGCCGATGGTTCGTATGACCTGACAGGAGGTTGGTATGACTGTGGAGATTTCGCCACTTTCGGTCAAACTTTCTTCTACTCCGCCTATATGCTCGTGTTGGCTTACACTGAGTTTCCTGCAGGCTATGACGACCTCTATTCTGCCGACTATCATGGATACATCGATTCTGGCGATTATACCTACGAGGGCAAAAAAGGAGTTCCCAACGGAATACCCGACATCTTAGACGAGGCTAAATATGCAACAGATTTCATCTTGAAGGCTGTTCGCGACGAAAACACATTCTACTATCAAAAAGGAGACGGAGATGCAGACCACAAGGTCTGGTGTACTTCTCCAACCAAATCAACCTTAAGCGTTTCTAACGGTGGAGAAGCCGATGGTAGCCGTTATGTGGGCAAAGCGACAGGAAACGTTACCTCTATGGCATCTTTAGCAGGCGCGGCCTTGGCAGCCATGTCTAAAGCCTATGCAAAATTTGACCCTACCTACGCAGCGCAATGTTTAAAGAAGGCGAAAGTTTGCTACAATTTCGTAACTAAGACATCAAAGGGGAACAGCGGTGCCTGCGCCTTTTATGGGAACAAGCCTAAATACATCACCGACGAAACAATTTTCTATGCGGAAATGTATCGCGCCACAGGAGAAAAACAATACTTGACAGCTGCGGAAACCGCAGCCTCTTCTTGGATGACGCAAGAGGCTGGATACAACCACAATTTCAGTCTCTGCTACAACAACACAGAAGACCTTGGATGCTACTTGATGGCTTCATTGGGCGATGCCAC
This sequence comes from Bacteroidaceae bacterium, assembly GCA_963654355.1. Classification (GTDB taxonomy): domain Bacteria; phylum Bacteroidota; class Bacteroidia; order Bacteroidales; family Paludibacteraceae; genus UBA1181. The sequence continues at coordinate 21,635 of CAVKBM010000002.1, forward strand.
CTCATACAGCGAGTATGGTAAGACTGCTTTGCAATTCTTCGTCAACCTCTATAAACCATCATCAGGCTATTTTATGAACCAAAAGAATGATGGCTGGGGTGTGTTAAGATTTCCAGCAAACCAGGCGTTTGTGGTTGCTTTGTATAGCAAACTCATTGGAGAAACAACTATCAACCCTTACGCATTGAAATCTATCGACTACATTTTGGGAGATAACGGACAAAAATTCTCATACATTGTCGGGTTCGGTAACAAACACCCGCTCTACCCACACCATCGTAACTTCTACCGCACAGACAACAATAACGAGGGAGATTTGCCAACCATCACCTATGATTACAAATATGTGCAACTCGGCTACTTAGTAGGAGGCTCACTCAACGATGGAGCATACGAAGATGTGGAGAAATCTTACACCTACTCTGAAGGTGGTATCGACTACAATGCAGGTCTCGTAGGTGCATTAGGTTACATCAACTCAATGCTCAACCCTGTTGACGTAAATAAATTCGGACATCCAACGCCTAAATTTGATGGTGAAGTTTCAATCTGTGGTGTTCAATCCGTGGTATTAGACCCTCAAGTATCAGCCTCAGGACAAAGAAAGTTCAATTGGTACAAAGATGGCACATTGGTAAGCTCTTCGACCACCGCCACCACCTACACAGCAACTTCAGCTGGAGAATATACTTGTGAAATAGACTCTGCTGGAGAATGGAAAACATCAGCATCAGTAACCGTCAGTGCGAAACTGCCAGAGGTTGAATGGGCTGAGGAAATCCAGCTTTGCTCACCCTCAACTGCAACCCTTGACCTCACATTCGGCAGCACCCCTGTAACCTACCAATGGTATAAAAACGGGAATGCCGTTGAAAAAGCAACCTCTGCGACCTATTTTGTAAACAATGCAGGTACATACAAATGCGAAGTAAGCGCAACAAATTGTGGCACAACGACTTACGAAGTTGAGGTAACGTCTTTACTTCCTACAGTTGCCGATGCCGAATCTGACAGAGATGGCAACATCACAATGACCGTCTTTGGTGACGGAGAATACGAGTGGTATACACAAGCAGAAGGTGGAACAGCCGTTCATACCGGTGCAACCTACACAACGAAAATCACACAAGACACCTACTTCTATGTGAAGGACGCAGGTGAAATGAATATCACTGTTGGTCCTACAACCTCAAGTTTCACAAGCACCGGAGTCAATTGGGGTAATATCGGAGCTGCTTTCACCGCCACAAAGGCTTGTCAAATCACGTCTATCGCAGTCTACTGCCTCGGAAGCCCATACAATACAGGCTCACAGACAGTTACCGCAGAATTGGCAGGTAGTGCAACAGGTTCATTCACCTCAGATGCATTCACCGTCAGCGGGGGCGACCAATTCTACACAGTAAACTTCAGCACACCTATTGAAATTCCTTCTGCAGGAAACTATACATTGACAATCAAAGCCAGCGGATTCGCTAATCCATACTACCAAAGTGTGACGGACTACGCTTCGTTCGCTAATCAAGGCAATCCATTGACCTTCACAGGTTCAACCAACTCAAACGGTGGTTTTCCAGGATTGGCTAACTGGCAAGTGATGACAGGCTCAGGTTGCGACAGAGCTGTTGTAAAGGCAATCAAGGGCAATGGTACAGATGTCAACGAAGTAACTGCAAACTCAGCCATCACATTGGCGCCCAACCCATGCCGCGATGTTCTCTACATCAATATCGCAAACGAGAACACCGTTCAATATGAAATTCTCAACATGATAGGCACGATTGTAAAGGCAGACAAAGCAAGCAACGATGAGTTGAGAAACGGAATCAATGTGGCAAACCTTTCAGCAGGCATCTACCTGATACGCATTAACGATAACGAGCGTACGATAGTGGAAAGATTTATGAAAAAATAAAGAAAAATATTGTACATTTGCGCATGAAAGACGAAGGGTTAGAGGCCTTTCGTCTTTGCGAAAGAAAGACTATAACTTTACAAATAACAAAGATGGTTAATTTCAAAGAATTAGGTTTGGTAAACACCAGAGAGATGTTTGCTAAAGCAGTTAAAGGTGGATATGCAATCCCTGCATTCAACTTTAACAACATGGAGCAGCTTCAGGCTATCATCATGGCAGCTTCTGAGACTAAGTCTCCAGTTATCCTCCAAGTTTCTAAAGGTGCGCGTAACTACGCGAACCAAACACTCCTTCGCTATATGGCTGAAGGTGCTGTAGAATACGCAAAGGAACTCGGTTGGGAAAAGCCACAAATCGTTCTTCACTTGGATCACGGAGACTCTTTCGAGTTGTGCAAGTCATGTGTAGATATGGGATTCTCTTCAGTTATGATTGATGGTTCTTCTCTTCCTTACGATGAGAACGTGGCATTGACTAAAAAAGTTGTTGAGTACGCTCACAAATATGATGTTACCGTTGAAGGTGAATTAGGTGTTTTGGCAGGTGTTGAAGACGAAGTTCAAGCAGAAGAGTCTCACTACACTAAGCCAGAAGAGGTTATCGACTTCACATCTAAGACAGGTGTTGATTCTTTGGCTATCTCAATCGGAACTTCTCACGGTGCATACAAGTTCAAACCTGAGCAGTGTACTCGCGACCCTAAGACAGGAAAGCTCGTTCCACCTCCATTGGCATTCGATGTTTTAGCTGCTATTGAGGAGCAATTGCCTGGTTTCCCTATCGTTCTTCATGGCTCTTCTTCAGTTCCTCAAGAGGAAGTTGACACCATCAACAAGTTCGGTGGTAAATTGCCAGATGCAGTAGGTATTCCTGAGGAGCAACTCCGTAAGGCTGCTAAGTCTGCAGTTTGCAAGATCAACATCGACTCTGACTCTCGTTTGGCTATGACTGCTGCTATCCGTCAGGTATTCGCAGAAAAACCAGGTGAGTTCGACCCTCGTAAGTACTTAGGTCCTGCTCGCGACAACATGAAGAAACTCTACATCCACAAGATTAAAGAGGTTCTTGGTAGCGACGGAAAGGCTTAATTTATATAAAGCTTACAATCTTCACATTATAAAAGAGGCTCGGAGCGATACTTCGAGCCTCTTTTCGCTTTTATTGAAAAGGACATACACCAAAGAGCCATTTTTGTGTATTAATTTTTCAAATAGTTGAAAGTCTCTTCGTTTATCTCGTACCTCCGTTTGTCAATTTTCAAGAGCGACCCTAAGTACATTTTGAAAACTTGAGAATAATCAGTCTCTTTAGAATCAAAATCACCCATTGTAGAAGACCTTCTATAGCGCATCCAATGTTCTGTCTCATAATTGTAAAGAAACGCCTCCTTCAACGACGGACACCTCTTAAACGCTCTCTCTATATTTTCTGATGAGGGTCCGACCCCATCACTTTTCACAATTTCTATCAAGAAAATAGGGTTCTCACTCTTTAGTTTTTTACTTTCCTTCGGGTAATAGGTGTCTTTGAAGAAAACGACATCTGGTGCAATCTCGTCCTTATTTACAAACTTATCAATTGCCGTTTCATACGAAACATTCCTCTTAAATTTTGGTTTTACCCTTCTCGTCAATCCCTCTATCAGTTGCCTACAAATATTCTGATGAATAGCTGGGGGCTGTGCCATCCCCAAACCTTTTTTATTCTTATCTTTTATTCCCATAAAATAGAATTATGTTAAACAAAAGTCAATCCGACACCTTCTCCTGCTCCTCTTCAGCAACTAAAAACGCAGACACCTCGTCCCAGTCGAAATTCTTCATTCGTTTCTTTGCGTTATAATAAGCATATCTATCCTTGAAACCACTTGATACAGCCGCCTCCTCTATCGTCTCCCTCGGATGTTCCTTCAAATACAGCTCCAAATGTCGAAGTCGGAAAGCGTTAATCAAACGATAAAATCCAATCTTTGCAATATAAGTGCAAGCAAGCGTCTTATTGACGTCCGTCAAGCCATCTATAATGTCAGAGCGTCTCAGATTCTCATTAAGATATTGCTTGCGAACTTGTTCCAAAACTGCTATCTTAACAGTCATCATCTCAGGCGTCAACGAGATCTGTTTGTTCTCGAGTTCTTCCTCTTGTACGAGATCTCTAATAACATCACCATCTGTACCCACACCCGTTTCACCCCCTTCTGCAACACAACCACATACCTCTTCAACAACCTTTTTCGCAGGTCTGTAACGTGCCGGCAAAACAAGAGCTAAAAAGATAACGCACCACACCACTTGAAACAAATCGTAGAGAGCCAACACCATTCTACTATTGCACAAAAAAACAAAGACAGCCAACGCAACTCCCGCATAGAGTGAATAAAGAATCTTCTCGGCAAACTTATAAGGATAGTCGTCTTCATTTGAGAAATTTTGCCCATGATAATTTTGTATGCGTTTCCTTATCCACCGTACCTCAACGGCCAACTTCACACACATAATCAACCACACTGCACACGCTCCAATCTTAAATTCTACCGCATAAGTGTGAATGTCTAATCCTAACTAAGTATAAAGGAAAACAAATCCTATGACCGCAAAAGCAATGTAGACGATAGTTTGCCTCCATACTGGACTATTCTTGAACGACACCAACATAAAATGGCGATAAACTTGCAATGAACAGGTCATCGGAGTAGCCATCAGAATAAACATCAGCACAAAATCAAAGTAGTTGTCATTATATGGATCCACGAAATAAGGCAGGTGGAAAAGAGGCAATAAGAAGAAAGCTACCACATAATAGCGAGCCGGGTAGTAATAGTTTTTATCCTGATTGAAAGGACGACAATAATGCACTGAACGTATACTCGCACAAATAACTCCTGTTAAGAGATGCGCAAAACATGCCAATGCATAAAAAACGTATATATCTTTTAAAATCAAGTCTTTCATCACTAAAAAAATGCGAAATACACAAAAACAAACACTATATCCACATCACACCACACCACATCCACATATAAAACAGCTTCAAGAAATAGATTTGCAAGAGGATTAAGAATACTACTATACAAACAGTCCAACGCCCCGCCTGCAAAGGTAGTTCGTTTTTTGAAACGCGAAACGCATAAAAAGCAATTGAATGAAAAAATTAAAGCATTGGAATAAAAGTAAGTTATAGATAAAATATCAGTCGCTTGCTCCTCACTTAACATAGAAAATGGCGTTGGACATTTAGGGGAACTCCGAAATATACGGCAGCAATCAATGGGAAAAGTTAAGAAGATTGGAGCAGGCGTTGAATTTTAGAAATGCTGTTTAAGGGATATGCGTCTGCTGTTCGTAAGAGAACGTGCAGGCGTTTTTTTATCCCACAGTATACCCTATTTCTCCTCCATAATAGCAATACATCTTCCATTTGTCCATTTTTTAACATAAATTTGTGTTTCCAGTAAACTGAAAAACGACTTCCATACGCATTGCGAAGCCTTTTCACTAATTAAAGTAATATTTTTAGAAAATGACAGAAAAATATTGGGAAGAGGACATTGAGACGATAAGTCGTGCCGACCTCAAGAATTTACAATTAGAAAGATTGAAATGGTCTGTAGCACAAGCAGCAAACTCTCCATATTACAAGAAAGTATTTGCTGAAAAGGGTCTATCGTCAGACACGATCCAATCATTAGACGACCTTCGCAAGTTTCCATTCACCACGAAAGAAGATCTTCGCAATAACTATCCATTTGGCTTAGCAGCCATTCCGATGGAGAAGATCGTTCGTCTTCATTCCTCCAGCGGAACGACAGGCAATCCTACCGTTGTACTCCACTCTCAGAAAGACCTTGACAACTGGGCCAACCAGGTAGCACGATGCATGTACATGGTAGGCGTTCGTGATACAGACGTTTTCCAAAACACCTCTGGCTACGGAATGTTCACCGGCGGACTCGGCTATCAATACGGAGCAGAGAAATTAGGTTGTCTCACAGTTCCCGCCGCCGCCGGAAACAGCAAACGACAGATCAAGTTCATCCGCGATTTCGGGACGACTGTTCTCCATACGATACCAAGCTACGCCACTCGTTTGGCTGAAGTGTTTGCAGAAGAGGGACTTGACCCTCGCAAAGACACGAAACTCCGCATTATGTGTGTCGGTGCCGAGCCACACTCTGAAGAGCAACGCAAACGTATTGAAGAGTTGCTTGGCTTAAAGGCTTACAACTGCTTTGGAATGTCAGAAATGAACGGTCCCGGAGTCGCTTTCGAGTGCCAAGAGCAGAACGGACTCCACATTTGGGAGGATATGGTGATTGTCGAGATTATCAACCCAGAAACCCTTGAGCCAGTTAAAGACGGCGAAGTGGGAGAAATGGTGTTGACAACCCTCACACGCGAGGCTATGCCACTCATTCGCTACCGCACACGCGACCTAACTAATTTCTTAAGTGGCGAATGCCCTTGTGGAAGAACCCACCGTCGCATTGCCCGTTTGAAAGGAAGAAGCGACGATATGATCATCGTGAAGGGTGTGAATATTTTCCCCATCCAAATTGAACGTATCTTAATGAATTTCAAAGAGTTAGGAATGAACTATCTTATCACCATTGACACTGTCGGCAACAATGATGAAATGATGGTCGAAGTTGAATTAGGCGAACTTCATACAGACGACTATTCAACACTCCAATCACTCACCAAAGAAATCACTCGCCAGTTGAAGGACGAATTGTTGCTCACCCCTAAAGTGAAATTGGTAGAAAAAGGAACACTTCCTCAGTCAGAAGGCAAAGCTGTGAGAGTGAAAGATTTACGTAAAAACCACTAAAACAAGATAAGTCATGACTATTGACCAGATTTCTATATTTTTGGAGAATAAATTCGGCAGACTAAACGAGATTCTCGCATTCCTCGCCAAAGAGGATATTCGTGTCATCGCAGCCAGTGTCGCCGACACATCGGATTATGGTATTCTCCGCCTTATCACAAACAACCAAATCAAGGCATTGCAGGTATTGAAGCAAAACGGAGTAAGTGCCAACCTAAACACCGTCTTAGCCATATCTGTAGACTCTGCAATTGGGGAAATGTCCAAAACATTGGAGTATTTCACCAAAGCAGGCATCAACATCGAATACATGTACTGCTTCTCATTCAACCAAAAAGCCGTGTTGATTTTGCGTACGAATAACATTGATGCAGCAAACGAGGTGATTCGCAGATACAACCTCAACAATCTTTCAGAATCAGACTTAAACAATTTCTAACAACATAACATTTATGTTTGGCATAGCAGACCCTGGAATTTGGATCGTATACCTACTTTCCATATTATGCGTGATTGGCTCCATCATCTTCGGAGTTATCTATTGGAATAAAGAAGACGAAAACGATAAAATGCAATAATTGACATGGAAGACTTCACAATGTATTTGGTTGTGATGGTGTATTTTTTGTCCATCGCATTCCTCGGCTACTTAGGTTGGAAAAAGACCAATGATTCTAAAGATTTCTTGATTGGTGGCGGCGAGATGAACCCTATCGTCATGGCGTTGTCTTACGGTGCCACCTTCATCTCAGCCTCCGCCATTGTCGGATTTGGAGGTGTCGCAGCCACATTCGGAATGGGCATCCAATGGCTTATGTTTCTTAACATGTTTATGGGCGTGGTCATTGCCTTCATCGTCTTCGGACGACCTACACGACGGATTGGTGCGAAACTAAAAGTAGCCTCTTTCGCACAGTTCTTAGGCGAATATTACCAGTCTAAGAAGGTACGCATTCTTGTAGCAGCAATCATTTTCATTTGCATGCCACTCTATGCAGCGGCCGTTCTTCGCGGTGGTGTATTCTGCATGCAAGAGGTGTTTGGCATTGATTTTCATTTGGCTTTGCTCATCTTCACCATCATCGTGGCAAGCTACGTCATCGCAGGCGGTATGAAGGGTGTGATGTACACGGATGCATTGCAAGCCGTGATTATGTTCGTCTGTATGGCATTCCTCGTGTTTGGTGTCTACAAGGCGTTAGGAATGGGCTTTGTTGAAGCCAACGAGGCGTTAGGAGCGATGGCAGATAAAGTGCCAGAAAAATTAGTTGCCGTCGGACATAGAGGTTGGACAGCAATGCCAGAGTTCGGTTCACAGCAGTGGTACACCTTAGTCACCTCGCTTATTATGGGAGTAGGAATCGGTTGTCTTGCACAACCGCAGTTGGTCGTACGATTTATGACAGTTGACAGTACGAAAAAATTAAATCAAGGCGTTGTCATAGGGTGTTGCTTTTTGATTGTCACCGTAGGAGTCGTCTACCATGTAGGAGCATTGTCAAACCTCTATTTCTGGAAGAACGACGGAGCGGTAGCCGTTCAGATGGTCGAAGCCTCTGACAAGATTATTCCGTACTTCATCGGACGAGTGATGCCGAATTGGTTTATGACTGTCTTCATGCTTTGCATTTTGTCAGCGAGTATGTCGACACTCAGCGCACAGTTTCACACGATGGCGGCTGCGGCAGGATCGGATATTTATGGGACAGTGGTGAAAAAAGAGTCAAGCAAACGCAAAATGACCTTAGTGATTCGAATTGCGGTATTAATCTCAATCCTCATCAGTTTCATCATTTGTTATGTATTAGGAGAAGCCAACGACTCTCCTATCATTGCCCTTTCAACCTCATTGTTTATGGGAATCTGCGCATCAGCGTTCTTACCCGCCTATTTCTGCGCTTTATATTGGAAGAGAGCGACGCCACAAGGAGCGTACGCCAGCATGTGGGTGGGAATCATTGCCACAGTCGTAGCCTTAGTGTTCGTACACGCAAAAGAAGCCAGTATGCTTGGAATCTGCAAAGCGATGCTCGGCAGCGACACATTGTTTGGAGACAGCATGGTGAAATTCGTAGACCCAATCATGTTTGCCTTTCCACTCTCATGCATCACGATAGTAGTAGTTAGTTTGGCAACACAGAAGAAGGCTGCGTAAGAATTAAGAGATATAAAAAGGGAAGGATAGAGTGTTGCTCTATCCTTTTTTTAAGGAGCGTTGTTAAGCGAAAAGTTCTAATTGAACCGCTTCACTTTTCTTCTGTCTAACCTTTCCATTCCAATCAGCCTCATCGAACACCCCCGTGTTCACAACAGACTGAGCCAATTCTTTTACAACTGGAACAGCCACACTATTACCTATCAATTTCATCCATCTTGCCCTTGATTCAGGCAAAATGTAATCAGCAGGGAATCCTTGTATTCTACAGGCTTCAGACTTCGTTATTCTTCTGAAATTCTTAGGAATATATATTTTCTCAAGAAACTCTGATTTCCATTCACTTTCAGAATCTGCCACAATATCCTCCGTAGACACAAAATCATTAGTATCACTTGCCACCAATGTTGGATAGATTTTTGAAGACGGCAAAAAAATGCGATTTATTCCATTTAAACCAGTGCTAATCTTGGTGTTTTTGAAGTCATACCTCATCTCCGAGCAACGCACAATCCCCTGCTCTTCCAAGCGATACAACGTCTCCATCACACCAATCTTTCTTTTCTTGAATTCCTTGTCTATCTTCAATTTATCAACCATCAAAATATTATTCTCATGATGTTGCAGCAAGAATCTATCGTCATCCGACAATTCAGTCCACTGATCAGAACAAATCTCATAATAATATGGACTATGTTTGAGAATATTGCACTCCACCAATTCTTCTAACTCCTCTACAGAAATAGAAGAATCAATACCTTGAAGTTGTTTGACAGACAAGGCATTACCATCTAAAATTCCATATATACTCTTTCTTCTGTTTTTCAGTAAAAGACCACAGATATACTTTTGACGAGTAGTCATCGGCTGGATATCCCATGAATGAATTGTTGTTGGTCCATTTCTCAAATCGTTAAACAAGAAATAATCATTAAATCCTTGTTCATTGCACGATAAACTCCATCTCGCATTTTTCGTACATTCTCGTCTTTCTTCTCCTTTATCATAATCATCCAGAACATCTCCTAATTGAACCGAACCTATATTAGGTGTCGGAAGACAAAATCTATCAAAATACTTCTTTTCAGAAAATCCGACAATATAGACACGAACTCTATTTTGAGGAACACCATAATCACATGCATTCAGAAGTATTTTTCCGCATAATACCCAGCCTGCTTAATTCGTTCAAGAATATAATCAATCGCCTTCTTATTTCTTGGGTCAACCAACCCCTTTACATTTTCGAACAGGAAAACCTTCGGACGAGCCTCATTCAAAAGGAACAGCGTGTCATTCCACAGTTGACCTCTATCGTCATCAAATCCCAATTTCTTCCCTGCGATCGACCAGCTTTGACAAGGGACCCCCGCTGTCATAAAATCATGCAACGGAAGTGTTTTCAATTTCGTGATGTCGCCCAGATTATCCTCTGGCGTCATGTTCAGATTCGCACAATAGGCACTAATTGCATCTGGAGCGATTTCACTAAAAGCCAAACACTCACCTCCCACACTATGCAAATATGAAACCCTCCAATGCCAGCAAATAAATCAACAAAGGTAAATTTTCTCATTTCAGAACATGTTTATCGAACCCAATAGGAGGCTCAATACCAAGATACTCTCTATATACACTTTCTCCGTTTTCTTGCTTCTGATTAACAAATCGCACGTCACACTAACCGGTATCGTCTTTCCGCCACCACTTTTTATATAAGCAAGTTCTGCTTCCCAATTAGGTTTCTCTTTTTTCTTTCCTGCAACACTATGTTCCAATCGATTTAAAACCCCCTGGATTCTGCGTAAACTCTCCTGTCCTACCGTACCCTCAACAGAAGCTCCTTGTTCACAATGTCCGTGATACGCCACAGCGACCTTCTGAGCCAAGCGTTCCCATACAGTTCCAAACGGAGTCACAAAACGTCTTTCAAAGTGAGAACCTTTAAATATTTCTTCAGGAACCAAAGCAGCATAAAGTGGCTTACTTGCATAGAACTCCTCCACAATGAACGGATCAGTAATGAGAACTTTGTCCATCACCCTATCCATCATTGTTTCAATAACTTCTAAAATTGCCTGCTTTACTTCTTCTTTCATAAGTACGTTTTCTATCAGATTCTATGTAAAATTACGAAGATTTCATCATTCAAACATCGTCATATAAACAAACATCGCTTCAAAATCCCCACCAAATTTTTTACCCCAATTTTGTCATTTTCCACCAAATTCGCAGTAACAAAAGTACATTTATAAGTTTTATTGCACATTGTTTTTTTCAGTACACAATAAACTCTTCCATACTATTCTGGTTCATATTTCCATAGAGGTAATTATTAAACATCGTAACATGGGAACCTACCGTGTTGACATACAATTCGTAATATAACTCACGAAGACTCATCTTCGGATTCTTTTTCATACATTCTTGAAAATTCATCGTAAACATATTTGTCAACAAAGTCTCCATTGTTTTATCATATTTTATTCCAGAAGAAGTTTCATTAGCTCGAGCAGCCGTGAATGCAAGCATTCCAGGATAGCCTTCAACGGCATCAAAAACCCCACCTGAATAGCACGCTTCCACCATACAAAGTAATTTTCTATAACATTTCTTTTCATACATAGTGCGGAAAACCTCATTTGCCATATCTCGGGTAAAACCACTTCCTAATTTTGTCAGCTCGCCCCACTGTAACTGACACAAAGTTTGATCATTCTGCGTATACCTACTTCCATGCCCACTCCAAAAGAAAAAGATATTGTCGTCTTCATCTGCCTCTATCACCTTGGGCAATCGCTCGCTTTGCTCGCCACACAATATAGACTTTATATCCGTTGGACTAAGTTCAGAGACTTTGTAATCAACCTGAACATCAGTGTGAACATTTTCTCCACCTGACTCCAGGTATATCGTTCCTGGAAGTTTATTTGAGGAATTATACGCAATATCATCTTCCGTTATCAAGATAATATGATCGTCATCATATCCATTTTTTTTCAGATACTGATAGATCCAAAACACATCCGCTTGAAATCGATAATATTCCCACGCTCCAGAAGGCGCCGCCACAAGGAGAGCCCATTTTTTATCTAAATTAGGATAGGTTAGCGTATCAACGGAGGTTCCATCAATTTCCTGCATGTTTTGCGTTTTCATTTGCCATACCGTCATATACGACGAAGATCGGCTGTACGATTCATCATAATAGTCTACAATGATATGTCTCCCTCGAAATACTCCGAAATGATAATAGGTACTTGACAACACATTGGTGTACACATTAGAGTTGAAATCCAAACCACCAGAAACACCTCGTAAGTTGGGATTTTTTCCTGAAGCCATTAGCGATACAAAATCTCGCATACCATCTGTCGTCGGAGTATAGTTATATTCATCCCGACCATCAACCAACTTTTTTACCGCTTCATTTAAAGAGGATATATTTCTTTTTTGTTGGAGGAACGATGCATAGCCCACCATCATTGCCGCATCGTAAAAATGCGCCTCCCCTTCCAAAGGAAGCTCATCATACATAACCTCATACCTAACGTCAAAACCACTATTGGGGTCTGCCCCTATGGCTATTCCCTCAATTCCATCCCTCCTATTCTCACTCACACTGTCAAGCAGTTCTCTTGAATAGGCAATATCAGAATATAAACGTTCAGGGACAATACCAGCTTCACCTAACTGCGACATTGTCTCCTCTATAATTCGTATATCAGAAACCTTTTCAGGGACACAAATCAGGTAGTCCGCTCCCGACACCGCAGCTTTACTTGCGCTTTCCGCCACCCCACCACTCTCATACTCATAGATTCCTGACGACTCTAAGCCGAAATCTCCATGCTTTTGTGAATACCACTCTGTAAATGTATCTCCATATTTTGATTGTTCGGCAACAAGGAGCGCCACTTTTTTTGCCCCGTAGAAATAGGATAAGAAAAGCAACAATTCGCACTGCTTGATATCCACTGTCGTCAACGCCCATACGCACTTTGGCGACATCGAACCAGCGTATTTTCTGATGAGTTCCTGCGTAGTCGCAATAGTGAAAAAAGGCTTTTGAACCGAGTTCTTACTGAATTTCTCCGCCATTGAAAGCGCATTATCGGAGTTCACCCCCCCAATGACAGCAACAACATCACTCCTTTGAGAAAGGACATCAGCCAACGCACTTATATCCTCCGTATCCTCATCATACCATTCATATTCCAACTTAATCCCAATCTCCTGATCATAAAACGCTTCTTCTAAATCTTCAACACATTGATTCAATGTACGTTTCCAATGTTTTTCCTGACCATTACTCATCGGAAGAACTACCGCCACCTTCTTCGTTATCCACGTCGTCGCAGACTCAGACTCAACTGACTCCGTATGATCCTCACACGACAACATGAGACAAAGAACGAATACAAAAAAGAAAATTCTAATGGCTATTCTCATATTCCTCCTCTTTTTTCATGGCTATTGAATCTATCCCTTCAATAAGAACATCAACTTCTAACTCCGTATCCCAATAGGCATAACCACTACGCATATCAAACGTGAAGCTCTTTGCTAACGTTCCCCCTGCCACCCATTCCTTTAAATAGTTAACCAGAACAACATCCACGCTTTTTATGATATTTCCAATCAACATATCACAATAATCACTTTGGTCAACATCAATTCCAACGGTAAAACACGCCACCGGATATTCCCGAAGATACCGATAGACACCCGTAACAGACCCTCCTATGACAGGGAAAACAAAATTACAAACTTTAGTCCACTCGTACATCATAACATAAACAGAGTCCTCCATATAATAGCCATCATACGAATCGGACAAACTTTTTTCTCCATAAATAAATGAATCAAAGGTATTGTAATCAAAAAAGCCATCTATGAAACCTTTTACATAACAATCCGTAACAGTATCTACAGAACAACCTTTGATCACAATCGGAGTAAAACCATACTTTCCTATCACTGCTCCTACAATATACGAAGCACCGTACATACAAAATTTGAATGTGGAAACGCCTTCTATGTCAACTTCATCACTCTCAAACAAAAGTATGTTCCTTCTCCTTGTATCTAAGGAAGAATCACCAAACTGACTGACTACTAAGTCCTTATACGAAGATCCTGCCAACACGAGCAACTGTTGATTATTAGATAAAGTGTCATTTTTCCACGTTTTAACAATCTTCTCCGCAGCTTCCCTTGAAGAAGGATTATAATAGTTCACCCTCACATTTGACGGCTTTTCTTTTATATACTTCAGCAGACCCTTATATATCATGTCATTATAGCCTGCATCCCCTAATGCTTCATACTCAAAAACAACCAAAATCTCCTTGGTTTCCGAAACCACACTTGTTTCCTCTTCTATAGAATCCTTGCACGACACCAAAGTAGACAATCCTAAAAGAAATGTCAATATTTCAACTAAACATCGTACTATTCTTGCCATATTCCGCACAATTAATACTACAACACAAATATAGATAAACCGTTATAATTAGAATCATACACGCATTTTAATTCTATATTCCTTTCATTTCAAGTGGCTTATCCTCTAATATAATCTACGAAATCATAATCGAAATCATTTTTTTCATCTGCGTTCATCTTCTCCGTCGCAATAGGTTTCCACTCCGCAGAATCCAACGTGGGGAAAGTTGTATCTCCCTCCACCACCGTATGCACACGAGTCAAACAGACTTTGTCGGCTATCGGCAAAAAAGACCTATACACTTTTCCTCCTCCTATAACATAGACCTCCTCATCGTCTGCTATACTATTTTGAAAAGCTTCGATTGAGGGAAACACTTCTACGTTCTCTAAATCTTCCCCCTTCATAGTCGAGGACAAAACAACATTACGCCGGTTGGGCAGAGCTTTCCCAATTGAAAGAAACGTATTTCGTCCCATAACAATCGTATGCCCCGTTGTTAAGGCCTTAAACCGCTTCATGTCACCATTCAAATGCCATAACAAACGATTATCCTTGCCAATCACGCCATTATCCGACACCGCCACTATTATAGTATATCCCATCTCCCGTCCTTTCTCTTTCTAACAAAAGAAGACGCACCCACGAGTGCGTCCTCTTCTCTCTATTTTTCTTTTAACAAGACCGCAAATTAAATTTCCTCACTCTCCTCTGGATGATTTGCGTAGTAAACGCGAAGAGGAGTAGACAAAACCTTGATGAAGCCCTTCGCATCATCCGATGTCCATCCCTTATTAACCTCGCCATACTCGCCAAACTTAGACTTAACCAAGTCATCTGGAGAGTCAACACCTACCGTTGAGAATGAAAGCGGACGAAGTTCCAATGAAACCTCTCCGTTCACATTACGCTGTGAACTTTCAAGCATCGCCTCTATGTCACGCATAACAGGCTCTAAATACTGAGACTCGTGCAAGAACATTCCATACCAGTTTGCAACCTGATCTTTCCAATACTGCTGCCACTTGGAAAGAGTGAACTTCTCCAAAAATTTATGTGCACCAATAATCAACATTGGAGCGGCAGCCTCAAAGCCAACACGACCCTTGATACCAATAATCGTATCACCAACGTGCATATCCCGGCCGATTCCGTATGCGGCACCAATTTTCTCAATAGCTTGAATGCACTCAATCTTATCCTCATATTCTTTACCATTAACAGAGCAAACCTCTCCGTTCTTGAATCCTATTTTGAGGATTTCGCTACCGTTCTTCGTAACTTGCTTCAAATAGGCAGACTCTGGCAAACCTTGTTTTGAATCCAATATCTCACCACCGCAAATAGATGTTCCCCAGATACCTACGTTGTAAGAATACTTCAACTTAGCGAAGTCTGCTGAAAATCCGTGTTCATTTAAATAATCAATCTCATATTGACGAGTGAGCGTCATATCACGGGTCAACGTGATAATTTCAACGCCAGGAGCCATCACCAAGAATGTCATATCAAAGCGCACCTGGTCGTTCCCCGCTCCCGTAGATCCGTGAGCGATAGCGTCCGCACCAATCTCCTTAGCATAGCGAGCGATAGCCATACCTTGGAATATTCGCTCTGAAGACACAGAGATAGGGTATGTTCCGTTACGAAGCACATTGCCGTAGACCATATACTTCAAGCTCTTATCGTAGTACTCCTTGGTTACATCAAGCGTTACATATTTTACTGCACCTAATTTGTAGGCATTTTCCTCATTTGTCTTCAATTGCTCCTCACTGAATCCACCAGTGTTAGCACACGCTGCATAGACATCATAACCTTTCTCTTTCGCAAGATACATCACAGTGAACGAAGTGTCCAAACCTCCACTGAATGCGACAACCACTTTTTTATTAGCCATCTCTGTTATTGTTATAATTAATTCGTTATTTCTTATCCAATTTCTCTAAGTCTAAATCCCTTTTGACGATATCCAGCACTTTCGTGTCCTTTGACATCTCACGGTCTGCCATCTCAACACAAAGTGGGTCATGCGGATCAAAAAGCATACCCGTACAAATACAATAACGTCTTCCTGTACGTTGCAACACATCATAGTTGATGCATCCTTTGCACCCCTTCCAAAAAGACTCGTCTTCCGTCAAATCGGCAAATGTCACAGGCAAATATCCCAATCGAGTATTCAACTTCATCACCGCCGCACCAGAAGTCAAACTGAAAATCTTTGCTTCTGGCCATCTCATACGCGCCAATGTGAACGTAACATGCTTAATACGTCGCGCCAACCCATGACCTCTATATTTTTCAGGAACAATCAAACCCGATGTGGTTACATATTTTTTATTTTCCCACGTCTCTATATAACTGAATCCTGCAAAATCATCGCCGCATAAAGCAATAACGGCTTTGCCTTCTCTCATTTTCTGCTTCACGTATTCTGGGTCTCTCTTTGCGATTCCAGTACCGCGAACTTTGGCAGCCGACGCTATCGTCTCTAAGATAGTGTCTACATATGGAATATGCCGCTCATCTGCAACATATATCTCAATCTCTTGATCCATAGTTATTTATGACAAATTAGCACGAACAAATAAGTGTTTATATTATAATTTTACATTTCTATGTCAAACAAAGAAGGAATGATTCTCCTCAAAGCAGACTTCACCTCATTCTGCGTCACGTCCTCTTTTTTTACCGCAATGATTGTGTCGTCTCCTGCCACTGTGCCGAGGATGAAATTCTTTCCGTTCTCATCTAATTCCGACGCCAAACTACTGGCATATCCTGGGCGAGTGTGAATGACAATGATGTTCCCAGAGAAATCCACTTTCGTAGCAATACGCTTCATATTATCCTCCATTTGCTGCTTCATCATCAACTGAGTGTAACTTGTTGGCTGCTGCAAATTTCTCACCTCCTGAGTCGGAGGCTCATCTAAATTGATGATCGGACGGTATTCCACTCCATACCCCACAGGGAAACGATAGGTGTACTCACCATCAGAACCTACCGTTTTCACCACCTTCATCCGCTTTAAATAACGAGACAAGGTCGCCTGGGTAATGTTGACACCCCTTTCCGCCATCATCTTCGTCAACTGCTCCTGACTACTTGCCGAAGTGGTCTCCAATATTTCACGCAATATCGCTAATCTTTCTTTTCTACTTTTCACGTCTCTTTCTCTGATTTAATAGTTATTGGAATAATTATCCATAACAAGCGCAAATCTATGTATATTTTTTCAAATAGGAACACTATACAAGAAGTTTTATTATGATCAAATCCATTATTTCTTTTCCACACACCTCATCAAAGTTTTATTCCGTTTTTATGCAGACTAAGGAACGGGATCATAGCCACTTCCTCCCCACGGATGACAACGCATAATCCGCTTAAATGCCAACCATCCTCCTTTCAACACGCCATATCTCCGAATCGCAATCATGGCATACTCAGAACATGTCGGTGTATATCGACAACTCGGCGACAATAGAGGTGATATGCACATTTTGTAGAATTTAATCGGCAACAAAAAAATCTCTGCCATCAGCCTGCAAAACCATGTCCAAGCATGCCTCATCATCACCTCGGATTTTTAAGATTCGCTCCCCTCATCCTTCGTTTTAACGGAAGAAAGGAACTTAAATTCTCTTTGTTCTATCTTTTTTTTCAATTTGTCAAGCAATATCACCATCTTTCTTTCCATAAAAGCCGTTGACTCCAATTTTTCTCCCACAAAGTGTATGGCGATATACAAATGAAGACCTTGCTCCGTTAGATATTCTCTTAACAGATGCTTGTTTAAACGATAGGCCTCGCGGATTTGTCGTCTTCCACGATTTCGATCCACCGCATGTTTAAACCTTTTTTTGGGGACATTTACCAAGACACGCAAAGCTTCTCTTTCTTTCTCCATCGCCAAACAAACAACAACTTTATAGGGGAAACAAAATAGATACTCTCCATCTCGGTACACTTTCTCTATCTCTATTTCACCAAATAAACGTTCTTTCTTCGGGAAAGTATTTTTATACGCCTGCATTTTGTCTCAGCAAATAATTTATCTTACACTTCTAATCTATACCAAAATGGAGAGTAAACCAAAAACACCATGATTCACTCTCCATCCTTATATCTTTTTCGCTTACTTTTTCTTGGCTTGATTCTTCAAGAACAAGTCAAGTGCCGCAGGCATAGATGGGGCTTCAGGCGTCGGTGCCTGTACATCAACTCTCAAGCCTGCTTCCTGTGCCACCTTCATTGTTGTAGAACCCATACAGCCGATGCTTATGTCGCCCTGCTTAAAATCAGGAAAATTCTTGAACAATGAACTGATTCCAGTCGGGCTGAAGAAGACAAACATATCGTATTCAAAATCAGGCTCATGCGTAAAATCAGTGCAAACGGTCTTGTACATCACTGCTTTCGTATAATCGGCATTGGCATGCTCCATCATCGTGATAATATCAGCCTTGCCATCAACCGACGCCACAGAATTCACGTCGTGAACATCAGACACTGCCACCAGAAATTTCTCGTCCAAATGCTTGTTGACACTGACCATCAAATCCTCAATTTTCCCCGTCGTGCTGAAAAATACCTTTCTCTTTCTATATTGGATGTATGTCTGTAAATAGTTGGCCACCAACTGAGAAACGCAGAAATACTTCATTGTCTCCGGAATAGTAATGCGCAGTTCCTTGCAAAGTCTGAAAAAATGGTCAACCGCCGTCCTCGCTGTAAAAACCACCGCAGTATAGTCCAAAATGTTAACTTTCTGCTGACGAAACTCCTTTGCTAAAACTGGCTCAACCTTTATAAATGGCTTAAAATCAATCTTCACTCCATACTTTTCCTCTAAATCAAAATATGGAGATTTCTCCACTGTAGGCCTTGGCTGTGATACCAAAATCCGCTTTATCTTCACCATTATAACTGCTTATATTTTAATATTTTAAACAAAACTTAAAAGCATTGCCACAAGCACCGCCGTAGGCATAATTTCAAGCGTGCAAAGGTACAAAATAATATAAAAAAGAGACCCAATTCCAGAGAAAAAAAGCGTCAACAATTTCGTCAGATAGACCAAAACAGCAAGACCACAAGCGACATAGCCCACTATCATCATTATTTCGCCTATCGGAGAATAGGCGATAAACAAATCAACAATCAATAAAACTATGGACAGACCAAATAAAATCAGCATCAATCCAGATTTCGTAGTGTCATACATATCTCGGTCAAAGAAGACATATGTCAACACCTTCATCGTCGTCAATTTGAACAACACATAAAGGGATATTCCTACCAACGCAACGAGAAATGCGACTAAATACGGAACAGACAAATGCCCACTTATACTCAATTTCGCGAAAATGCAAAACACAGCTGCTGGAATCACAGAAATGGAATAAACGATGGTTCGCATTTGAGAAACCTCCGTCGCATTGCCTTTGCGATATGAGTTTGAAGTGTTTCCTGAAAAGAAAGTCTTCAAATCTCGCAAAATCATTTTTGTGTATCCCCCACACACCTTTGCATAAACAAAAAAAAGAATCAACATCAAAGGTGTAAACCACACCTGCTGTTGAAGCGTTTCTGGCAAATGAATGCCTTCTTTCATCGGCAGCGAAACCCTCTGTTGAACCACCTTGCGCTGACGATGAGCAGGAATCACATCACAGTCCGTTAAACATTCCGTCCCTATAGCTACAGGCAAATAGAGTTGCATATACTCCTCTATGGTCTGAGGTTCTTCTTCTTGAACGCACAAAGAATCCAGACGCAAAACCAAACAAGGACTTTGCGTCTGAATTATGCTGTCAGTCTCCAATAATGCAGGAGGTCGTGCCATCTTATTCTAATTAATACTTCACGTTCTCGCTAATTTTTTTTGCCACCTCCTTCATTTCCTCAGATGAGAAACTCTTCTTGGCTGCGAAGTTGATATCCCCTTCGCTTGAGATAGGTATCAGATGAATATGAACGTGAGGGACTTCCAAACCTAAAACGGCTACTGCCACACGCTTGCAAGGGACTGCTTTTTCAATAGCGAGGGCCACTTTTTTGGCGAAAATATTCAAGTCCGCCAAAGTCCTATCGTCCAAATGAAAAATATAGTCATCTTCAATCTTTGGAACTACCAACGTGTGTCCTTTCTGAACGGGGTTAATGTCCAAGAAAGCGTAGAAACGATCGTCTTCTGCCACTTTGTAACTTGGAATCTCGCCATTTATGATTTTTGTGAACAATGTTGCCATACAACCTAAAAAAACTTTTACAAATTAATGTTAGAATGAGATTTCTACAATCTCGAAAGGAATTTTTCCTGCGGGCACAGTTACCTCAACGACATCTCCTTTTTTATGACCTAGCAAAGCCTTTGCAATCGGTGTGTTTACCGAAAGCTTTCCCTCCTTCAGGTTGGCTTCATGCTCAGAAACCAAAGTGTAGGTCATCTCAGCGCCATTTTTTGTGTTTTTGATTTTCACCTTGTTCAAGATTTGGACTACTTCGGCATTCAAACGAGAAGTATCAATAATCTTAGCAAACAAGATCTTCTCTTTGAGCAAAGAAATTTTGCTCTCGAGCAACCCCTGTGCTTCCTTAGCCGCATCATACTCAGCATTCTCGGACAAGTCTCCTTTATCACGAGCCTCGGCAATTTGCTTGGAAATGTTTGGTCTATCCACAGTTTCCATTTGCTTCAACTCTTCCAACATTTTGTTGTAACCTTCCTCTGTTACATACGAAACAACTGCCATAATTTTTCTTCTATTATTTTTGTTAAATAAAACTTTTTACTTACCGTTTTTCTTCTGTCTTACAACCACAGAAAAAGACAAAACAATGAATAGAATCCTAGCCAGCAGACGAGAATTCTATTCACAATCTATCTTCAGATATCAGATTTTCTACGGCAAAGATAGGTAAAATTAATCCCAGCGCAAAAAATAATCTTTCGTTTTTCCTTCTAAATCATTTCGTCTTTTGTTTCTCCAACTCCAGCTTCGCTGCCCTTACGACATTATCCGTCTCATTCAGCACCTCATAAAAGGCTTCGTCTCCCAAAACGTCCCTGACAATATACTCCTTCAATCTTCTAACGATAAGTTTCTTATTATCAGATGTTAACGATTCTTTCGGCTCAATCTTCTTACTTCTGCCAAACTCCATCATCTTCTCTAATAGAGGCTGTTTATCAAGATAGTCGACAAGCGTAGCCTTTTCCATTGCTGACAATGCAGCACGGTGTTCATCTACATAACGGAAAGCATACTCATAAATTGCGCCTGTGTTCCACAATCTTACATAATATGGGCAACGTCCCGTCGTGTCGCGTGCGGCAAAAATGTCTGGCATGATACCTCCGCCACCATAAACGACACGTCCACCCATTGTGTAATATTTGACAGAATCCGCCGCTGTTTTTACGCTATCTGCGCTGAGCAACTCACCACTCTCGTAGCGACTGAACACCTCTTTCTCATATTCATCTTTATTAGAATAAGGCTTTTGGATACATCTTCCAGACGGCGTATAATAACGAGCTATCGTCAGACGAACAGCAGAGCCATCTCGCAAAGGAATCTGTTGCTGCACCAATCCCTTTCCAAACGAACGCACACCTACTATGACCCCCCTATCGTTATCTTGTATGGCACCTGCGAAAATCTCGCTCGCCGAAGCCGACCATTCATCTATCAAAACAGCCAAGGGAACATCCTGAAACTCGCCAGAGCCATCGGCAACCGCATCCTCGCGTTTTTGAGCTTTCCCCTTCGTATAGACAATCATATCACCGATATGCAAGAACTCGTTGATCATTGCGATAGCAGACTCTAAATAGCCACCCGAATTTTCTCTCAGATCGATGATATAGGATGTTGCACCTTGCATTTTTAATTTCTCCAAAGCTTCATAGAACTCCTCGTAAGTGGCAGATCCAAACTTGCTTACTTTCACATAGCCCGTCTTTTCGTCAAGCATATAACTTGCATCAACACTATTGGTAGGCACATCTCCACGCGTAATCGTATAATGCAACATCTCATCCGTTCCAAAACGTACGATGCCGACCTTCACCTTCGTCCCTTTGGGTCCACGAAGCTTTTTCACCACCATATCGGAGTTGATATCTTTGCCAACAAAAGCAGTGTCGTTCACCTCAACGATGCGATCACCCGGCATCAAACCCAAACGTTCGGAAGGACCACCATGCACGACGGCAATCACCATAATCGTATCTCTCTGAATATTGAACTGTACGCCAATTCCAGAAAAACTCGCACCCAGATCATCATTCACCATCTGCAACTCATCCGCAGGAATATAAACAGAATGAGGATCTAAATTGGAAAGTATTTCAGGAATCACCTTTTCCGTTAATTCATCTTGATCAACAGTATCAACATACTGTATATCAATCAGATTCATCAACATATCGATTTTTCCATCTGAAGAAGAACGTTCGCAAGCGTTCTTTCCATCTTGCGCATTATTGGCTAAAACATTACCAATCAGCACACCTACAACCACTGCACAAGAGAATGCGATTGGCAACCATATTTTCATATATGATTTTGATTTCTCTTTTTGTATTCCTTCCATATATCTTTTTCGCTTAATAATGAAAAGCTATGTATATATTTATTTATCCTCGTCTAAGATTTCCACGCAGACGCCAGCTCTTTCCAACAGATCGACGCCATCCAAAATTCGGTATCTTTCTCCGCACACGACTCGTTGAATTCCCGCCTGAATAATCAGCTTGGCACATTCAATGCAAGGAGAAGCCGTAACATAGAGCGTCGCACCATCGCTACTATTAGACGAACGAGCGACTTTAGTAATCGCATTTGCTTCAGCGTGGAGCACATACGCCTTAGTTTGGTTGTTGTCGTCTTCGCAAACATTCTCAAACCCCGAAGGCGTTCCGTTATAGCCATCAGAGATGATCATTTTGTTTTTTACGAGAATTGCGCCCACTTTACGTCGCTCGCAATACGAATTTTCAGCCCATATACGAGCCATTCGCATGTAGCGAAGGTCTAAGAGAGACTGTTTTTTAGATTTATCTTGCGTTTCTTCTCTAATATCGCTCATAGCAGACAGATAACCTGTAGAAATTAGACATTCTAAATAGCAAATTTACAAAAAGATATGAAAAAAGGCGAACCAACCGATTCGCCTTTCTTTTACCAAAATTCTCCAAGAATTACTTACGAAGATTCAAAGCCTTAACGAGGCTACGATATCTCTCAAGGTCTTGAGACTTCAAATAGTCGAGCATGCGACGACGCTTTCCTACCAATTTCTTCAAAGAACGTTGAGTTGCGTAATCCTTCTTATTTGACTTAAGATGTTCAGTCAAATGGTCAATGCGGTATGAAAACAACGCTACCTGAGACTCAGCAGATCCGGTATCGGTGTTAGACTTTCCGTATTGTCCGAAGATCTCTTGCTTTTTAGCAGAATCTAAATACATAACTTTTATTTTTTATTTTGTTACAATAAAACGATTGCAAAGGTAGGAGAAGTTTTTGAGACTACGAAATATATTTCGCTTTTTATGAATGCTATAAATCCATTTTGATAGAAGTACAGTCAAATAATGTCTGTTCTTCTATTTTTTGGACACTTCCTTTCATCAGAATTTGACTAGAAAGGTTATTGTCCTTTGGAAGTTGCTTGAACGTTTTAAGTCTGTTTGAAATTGTATCACACCAATTCCTGTCTATTTCAATGCTCACGCTTCTGCGATTAGTTCGTAAAGCACCACCATGATTCGCTTCCATAGGCACCAATTCTTTCAGTCAACTCATGTCCAGACAGTTTATTCATTGCGTGTTTTTTAGCAATTGATAATTATAAATAATAAAGCGTCCTGCAAAAAGCATTTTCAACCAAGCCTGTCGTCAACAAGGCGTCTCCTTCTATTAGTGTAAGTCGCCTTATAGGGACTCCTTGTTTTATTCCTCCAACCTTAAACAAATGATGCACAAGACTTTGCAAATTGGCAACGAACTTTAATTGATTTTCAATCTCTTCTTTTGAGAAAGGTAAAAGAACACCATTGTAGAATGGCGTGAAGCAGACTTCAGATTGAACATCGGATAATTTCGCCACTCTTAGAAATCTACCCTCATCGTCTATCTCAACATACGAATTTGTATATATCTGACTCTCAGAGAGATAAATTCTATTGGCAGCAATTCTTCTCACCTAAAAAACTATTATCTTCAATTATTGCACAGACACTAACGTATCTGCCTTCAAACTATCTGGCAAGACACTATCCTTTTTGAGACAATCGGCAGTGAGAGAATCAATTCTGGCAATCGCCTCTGTTTGAGCTTCTTCAGCCATTGCTTTCATCAAAGAATCTTTCTTTTCTGAGAGCCTCTCATATACTTTATTGTAAACACCTTCCCACACATCCAAATTTTCTGTATACCATACCAATGCAGAATCAAACTCGACCTCCGACACACCATAACGCTTCAGCAACTCATAATAACAGGTATTTCGGTCAAGTCCATTAGGCAGCCCTTTCAAACCGATTGATGCATTGATTTGATAATATTCATACAGGATATTCTCCATCTTCTTCTCGTCTATAACAGGTTTTCCATTAGACGGATGACATCCCACAGACATAGCCAATACAATCAGTACCGCCACAAACAACACAGCATACTCTCTTCTCATCATTTTGAAATTAATGTTAACACACCTCCTCATTTTTGCCATCTTCCTTTTTCATTTCTTTATCCTCCTCTTTAAACTCCTCCTTCAAAGTTTTATTTTGGAAAATCAACATCCAGAATATGCTGACGCAAATAGCAGAATCGGCAATGTTGAAGACGGGATCAAAGAATGTGAATCGATTGCCTCCTACGAAAGGAATCCATGTCGGCAGAGTGGTGTCTATCAACGGGAAATAAAGCATATCCACAACCTTCCCATAAAACCAAGTTGAATAGCCCCCATTCGACGGAAAAGCTTCTGCGACAATGGGAAATTGATTAGAATAGATTGGATGACTCGCACTGAAGGTCACACCGTAAAAAACGCAATCAATGATGTTGCCCAACGCACCCGCTACCAATGCCGCAATGCACAGAACATAGCCTAAAGGAAGGTTCTTACGGAGGGTGCGATAAAGGTAATAGCCCAACGCACCCACAGCCAATATTCTGAAAATCGTCAGAATAATCTTATTGAACAACTCCAAGCCAAAAGCCATACCGTTGTTCTCTATGAAACGGATCTGAAACCAACTAAAAACCTCAACCGACTCTCCCAAGAAGAAATGTGTCTTCACATAGATCTTGACAATCTGATCCACCACTACGATGAACGCCAACAAGGCAAATGCAATGACGGTCTTTTCTTTCTGTGTCATCTCTTGATCCTATATTTCGTTGGTTACCTAATTATTACGACAATTTTATTTTTTCCCTTTTTCTTTTGACTCAACACTCAAGGTAGCGTGAGGAACAGCCAACAGACGCTCTTTCGGAATAAGTTTTCCTGTAACTCTATCTATCCCATAGGTCTTGTTTTCAATACGCACCAAAGCGGCCTCCAAATGCTGTATGAACTTCATCTGACGCTGAGCCAAACGACCCGATTCCTCTTTTGTGGCGTTTACTGCACCTTCGTCCAAAAGTTTCAGAGTGGGTGACGTATCAGCCACGTCATTGCCGTCGACACTCGCCATGCTGTTCCTGAATATTTCATAATCACGCTTTGCAGCGGCCAATTTTTCAAGGATTACCCCCTTGAACATCTCCAACTCCTCGTCGGAATATCGTGTTTTCTCTGCCATAGAATTAAGAGTGTTTTTTAATTATTTTGCGACGTGCGAATATAGTTAAAAATCTTATTTTATGCAAAAAGAACAACGAGCCACACGACAGAAATCTGTCATGCGGCTCGCTGTCATATTCGTATTTTTTCTTCTTAGAGTCTTAGCGTTTCAAATTATCAATTAACTTGGCTACGGCTTCTTTGACAGTTGGCTGCTCTGACAAGCATTTTACAAAAGCACTTCCTATGATGGCTCCCCTTGAGTATTTGCAAGCAGCATCGTATGTCTCCTTGTTTGAAACGCCGAAACCTACAAGGGTTGGGTTCTTCAACTTCATGTCGGAGATACGTTTGAAATATGCCTGTTTTTCCTCGTTGAAACTCTTCTGCGCGCCTGTTGTAGAGGCAGAAGAAACCATATAGACAAAACCAGTGCTGATATCATCAATTTGACGGATGCGTTCGTCGGTCGTCTCCGGGGTCACCAATAAGATGAACTTGATACCATATTTCTCGGCGATTGGCTTGTATTGTACTTCATACTCCTCCAATGGAATATCCGGAATGATGAAGCCGTCCACACCCACCTCTGCTGCCTTTTTGCAATAGTTCTCAAAACCGTATTGCATGGCTGTGTTGAGATAACCCATCAAAATCAATGGCATATCCGTAACCTTACGGATGTCTTTCAACTGCTCAAAAAGCACTTTCTGCGACATTCCGTTGTTCAACGCTTTCTGGCTACTGCCTTGAATTACAGGTCCGTCTGCCATCGGGTCGGAAAAAGGCACACCGATTTCAACCATGTTCACACCCGCCGCTGCCAACTCTTTAATTACCTCTACCGTACTGTCTAACTTAGGGAAACCCGCTGTGAAGTAGACTGACAATAAATTTCCTTTATTCTCTGAAAATAGTTTTGCTATTCTATCCATATCTGTTAGTTTTTTATTTCAATTTCAATTATAATCTTGACGAATCAACTGAAACATCGTTTTCAATCTGTCCACATCTTTCAATGCTGGCGAAATCTCAAAGCGACTGTTCAAGTCGACACCCACCATTTTGGGATGGTTGAAGGCTTTCACCTGATCGGCATCCTCCTCCGACAATCCGCCACTGAGCAGGAAGGGCAGCTCGCCTTGATAAAACGTCAACACCTCCCAATCAAACTTACGACCTGTGCCTCCGTAACACTTTGTCTTCGTGTCGAACAGAAGAAAATCACAAGCGTTCTGGTACTCTTCGCACTTCTTCAAATCTTCCTCAGAACTGATACCAAAGGCTTTTAAAACGAGTAATCCGTTGTTTTTCAAACTTCTACATAACTTTGAAGACTCGTTTCCATGCAACTGAACACCATCCAAATGAAATAGTTTGACAATTCTGAGAATCTGCTCTTCAGCATAATTGACGAACACACCGATTTTCTTTGTTTTGCCAAAACTGAAATTCATCGCTCCACTCATCTCTTCTGGCACATAGCGAGGAGACTTCGGATAAAAGATCAGACCCAAAAAATCAGGCTCCAAAGCCAACACTTCTTGAATATTCCGCGCATCGCGCATTCCACACACTTTTATCAATGTCTTCATAGCTTTTTTACTGTTTTTAAAGCTTACTGATTTTGAAGATGTTTCACCTGCTCAATAAACTGTTTCAGAGCTAAAGGCGGATTTTCCTTCTTCATGAAATTCTCGCCCATCAAGAAACCACGAAAGCCCTCTTTTCGAAGGCGAACAACAGTTTCTGGTTGCGAAATGCCACTTTCCGAGATTTTTAGATAATCATTCGGAATCTCGTGGCATAGACGGATGGAAGCCTCTATGTTGACTTCGAAAGTCTTCAGATTGCGATTGTTGATGCCCACAACATCGATATTCTCGTCAATGTGGTCGGATTCGCCATTTTCATGGAGCTCAAGGAGCGTTTCCAATCCTAAATCGTGCGCCTTCTTTGCAAAACGCTTGCACTCGTCCATCGTGAGAACGGAGGCAATGAGCAACACGATGTCGGCGCCACAACCTTTCGCCATCGTCAACTGATATTCGTCAACGATGAACTCTTTGAAGAGCAATGGCAGATTGACCTTTGAACGCACCGCCAACATATCCTCGTAGCCACCTGCAAAGAACTTTTTGTCTTGCAAAATAGAAACACCACTCGCTCCATTCGCCTCATAGCCAGGAATAATCACAGCAGGGTCGCCATCCTCCTTGATGAATCCTTTAGAAGGAGATCTACGCTTGAACTCTGAAATGATTCCTGTGTCGGACAACTCCAAGCTTTTTCTCATAGAATTGCATTTTCTTGCGAAATACGGCTGTTGCTCCCAATAAGACTCGTCATACTGCGCTTTCAAAGCCTTCAACTCATCTCTTTTATTGGACACTATCATATCTAAATAACTCATAATCAATAAAATTAGTCAGATATTTTATGAGTTCACATCAATAAATTTCTTCAAAGTTGCAAAAGCCTTACCACTTTCAATGGTCTCACGAGCCTCAGTCAAACAGTCGTCAATGCTCTTCGACTGATTGATAGTGTGGATGGCAAAACCAGCGTTGGCGATGACACAATTCTTCTGAGCCTCAGAAGCAGTGTTAGACAAGACATTATCGAAGATTTGCTTAGCATCTTCTGGCGTTTTCCCACCAAAAATATCAGATTGGGCGATGCGCTTCAAACCAATTTGCTCCGGAGAATAAACCTTCTCGCTACTATTAGTAGAAACCTTAAAATCGCTGGTCAAAGAGATTTCGTCATATCCATCCAAACTCGTTACAACACCATAGTTTACACTCAATGTTTGGAACACGTTGGTGTATAGCCTCAACTGGTTGAGGTCTGCTGTTCCAAGCAACTGATTGGTTGGTCGGCAAGGATTCACCAATGGGCCAAGCAAATTGAATACCGTACGGAACTGTAGACTCTTGCGAATGCCTGCCACACTCTTCAATGCAGGAGTGAACAGAGGTGCATGCATATACGCCATGCCCGTCTCCTCAATAGAACGCTTCAACTGATTTTCATCCGTTGTGAACTTCACACCGTGCAGTTCCATTACGTTGCTGGCACCGCTCACTGATGAAGCTCCGTAGTTGCCGTGTTTCGCAACTTTATAGCCAGCTGCCGCCACAACAACGCATGAGCAAGTGGAAATATTGAACGTGTTCTTACCATCTCCCCCCGTTCCAACAATATCAACTGGATTATAAGCTGAAAAATCCAATGGTTTCTGCGTATCAATCAACGCCTGACGAAAGCCTATCAACTCCTCTACAGAGACATCGCGCATACGGAATACAGAGAGCAAAGCGGCCACCTGCGTGTCGGGATAGACTTCCTTCGTTATATTAGACAAGAGTTCGGTTGCCTCGCTACGGGTCAACTCCTCTCTACAGAACAATTTTTCTAATATCTGTTTCATATTGATTCCTTTTGATTAGAGTTTCAAAAAATTACCAACAATGACTTTCCCATCGGGTGTCAGCACGGACTCTGGGTGAAACTGAATACCATGGATGTCAAAAGAACGATGGCGAACAGCCATAATTTGCCCCTCTTTGCTGACAGCCGTAACCTCTAAATCAGGGGAGAGATTCTTATCGTCAATCACCCACGAGTGATAACGACCAACAGGGAACTCTTTGGGCAAACCATCAAAAATAGAATCCTCGGCAACAAGGTCGACTGGCGTCTGCACTCCGTGGAACACTTGGCTCAAATTCGTCAGTTTTGACCCGAAAGCCTCACCTATTGCCTGATGCCCCAAACAGACACCCAACATACTTTTTCTGCCTGCGTAGGTACGAATCACATCCAACAACAAACCCGCCTCCGAAGGTATGCCAGGACCTGGAGAAAGAATAATCTTTTCATATTTCTCCAAATCTTTCAAGTTGAACTGGTCATTACGAATCACATCTACCTCTACACCCAATTCCTCTACTAAATGACGGAGATTGTATGTGAACGAGTCATAATTATCAATAATTACTACTTTCATAAATTTTAATCTTTATTAAATTGTCTCCGCCATAACGATGGCTTTCTTCAACGCACCTAATTTATTGTTAACCTCCTGCAATTCATACTCCTCATCACCTTTAGCAACGATACCGCCACCTGCTTGAAACCACAACTCGTTGTTTCGGCTCACGAATGTACGAATTGTGATGGCTTGGTTGAGAGAGCCATCAAAACAAATTGTGCCGACACATCCTCCGTAGGCTCCACGGTTATGAGGTTCAATCTCGCTAATCAACTGCATAGCACGCACCTTAGGCGCACCACTCAGTGTACCAGCAGGGAAGGTGTCTATAAACGCTTTCACTGGATCTGCCTCCGATTTCATATCGCCACTAACACGGCTCACTAAGTGAATGACATGGCTATAGAACTGCGCTTCCTTATAGAAATCGACTTTCACATGGTTGCAGTTGCGACTGAGGTCGTTTCGTGCCAAATCGACCAACATGACGTGTTCCTCATTCTCCTTCGGATTAGCCAAAAGTGCGGCCGCCAAGCGTTCGTCTTCAGCTTTGTCGCCTGTTCGTTTCGTCGTCCCCGCAATAGGATCTATGTAAGCGCGACCACCCTCAATACGACAATGCGTCTCAGGCGAAGAACCCAATATTCTAAATCCACCAAAATCAAAATAAAACAAGTATGGAGATGGATTAATGCTTCTCAACGCACGATATAGCTTGAAGTCATCACCCTTATATTTCTGAATGAAACGGCGTGACAATACAATTTGGAAGACATCGCCACGCAAGCAATGGGCTATACCCTTTCTGATATTCGATTTATGCTCCTCATCGGTCAATGTACTGTAAGTCTGCCCCACTGTTTGGAACGCATACTCCGTAGGTTGACCTCCTTTTATCTTTTGTTCCAACCAATCTAAGCGACTCTCTTCGCCCTCCTCCAACAACTCAAGCAACACCATTTCGTGTTTAAAGTCATTGAAGACGACGATATACTTGAACAAGATGTAGCAAACATCTGGCGCATCATTCTTCTCTACTTTACTATCCTTGACAGGAATACCCTCGAAATAGCGAACAGCGTTAAAGGTGGTGTAACCTCTCAAACCAGCATAGTGGGCGTATTCTCCAGACACCTCAAACGCTTTCAAAAACTCGTTGATAGCAGCGTCCACACCAAAAGTCTTTGAAATATCGTGACGAGACTCTTTCTTATCGGGGAAGATGGAGACTGACTTGCCATGAGATACAGAGACACTGGCAATCGGACAGATTGCTACAAAAGAACGATTGTTCTCGCTTCCATGATAATCCGAACTCTCCATCAAGGAACTCTGAGAGTAAAGATCGCGCAATTTCAAGTAGGTGCTGACAGGCGTATGGAGGTCGCCCAACATCGTCTTACTATTTACCTTGTATTTATAATACATAACGAATTTTAAAATTAGATTAGAAACGGTCAGCGAAGTAAGTAGAGAATGTGTTCATATCTTTATCCCCACGACCTGAAACAGTGACAACAACCACATCAGTTGGTTTAAAAGTCATTTTCTTCAGTGTAGCCAAAGCATGCGAGCTTTCAATAGCAGGGATGATACCTTCCAAACGAGAAAGATTCCAAGCGGCATCCATCGCCTCATCATCGTTGATAGAGAAGACCTCAGCACGACCCGTCTTAGCCAGGTGGCAGTGAAGCGGACCTATACCTGGATAGTCCAATCCAGCGGAAATCGAATATGGCTCAATAATCTGTCCATCTTCCGTCTGCATCACGAGGATCTTACTTCCGTGGAGGACACCCAATCTGCCCAAATGAATAGTAGCGGCACTCTCGCCCGACTCAATTCCATGTCCGCCAGCCTCAGCCTCAACGAGTTTCACATCTTCATCATCTAAATAGTGGTAGAACGTACCTGCAGCGTTGCTACCACCACCTACGCAAGCAATCAAATAATCAGGATTTTCTCTACCTTCCTGTTCTTTCAGTTGTTTCTTAATCTCGGCACTGATAACAGACTGGAAACGAGCCACCATATCCGGATATGGATCTGGTCCCACAACAGAACCAATGATATAGAAAGTGTCAGAAGGATTGCAGCACCAATCACGGATAGCCTCGTTGGTGGCATCCTTCAATGTTTTATTACCAGAAGTAACGGGGACAACCTTTGCTCCGAGCATTTTCATACGTTGCACGTTCAAAAATTGGCGTTTCACATCGGTCTCACCCATATAAACCACGCATTCCAAGTTCATCAGCGCACAAACCGTCGCCGTAGCCACACCATGTTGCCCAGCACCAGTTTCAGCCACGATACGCGTCTTTCCCATACGTTTAGCCAAAAGGATCTGACCCAAGGCATTGTTCAACTTATGCGCACCCGTATGGCACAAATCCTCGCGTTTCAGATAGACACGCGCCCCGACCTGCTCGGAAAGGCGACTTGCAAAATAGAGCGGAGTCGGACGGCCCACATAATCATGTAGCAACTGGTTGAACTGCTCTTGAAAATCAGGTTCTTCCATAATCTTAAGGTAGTTAGCCTTCAAATCTTTCACACATTTATAAAGAATCTCAGGGACGTAGGCACCACCAAACTCACCGTAGTAGCCTCTCTCATTAACATCATACTTCTTTGCCATAGTACTTATATTTTATTTTTATTTTTTTATAGAAACACCTATCAAACAAAAAGCCCATCGTGAGTACGACGGGCTTTTTAGAACTTTGCATTAACACAAAAACGAGCGTTACTCACAAATTAAAATTTGCAAGCGCCACCACCAAAAATTATTTTGCATTATTGCTATCACGATTAACTAATATTTTATGCTACGTCAACCAGTTAGACAGCTGACAATGCAAAATTGATTTTTTTTTGGAAAGTGGCAAAGGAAAAAACGGAAAATTTTTTGGAGAGAGGAAAAAATAGAAGTATTATGGAAAAACAATCTGTAAATTGTATCTTTGAAGAAGATAAGAACAACGATGGGTTTTCTAAATCATCGTATCTTTCCATTTTAAAATCATAGATAAAGTATGGATTACAAAGAACTACCCTACGGAATGCCAAATTTCACATGGATAAGGCAACAAAACAATTATTGGGCAGATAAGACCATGTATATTCCGAAAATGGAAAGGGCTGGCAACTTTCTCTATCTCATCCGTCCTCGCCGTTTTGGAAAGAGTGTTTTTCTCACCATGCTTGAAGCCTATTATGACATCGAGAGAAAAGACTCTTTTCTTGAGATATTCAAAGACACCTGGATTGAAAGTCAACCGACGAAATACCAGGGGAAATACCAGGTGCTGTATTTCGATTTCTCTCGGGCGGCAGCGGGATCTCAAGGGTTGGAAGAGAATTTCAACGCCTATTGCGAGGGCGTGATAAACGGATTTATAGAGAAATATGCGAAATACTACAAACCGCAATTCTTGGCTGAGTTCGCCGACACGAAAGGAGCCGCGGCCAAGTTGAACCTGATAAACAATAGGGCGAACGACCTCGGCATCCAGCTATACCTCATTATTGACGAGTACGACAACTTCACCAACAACGTGCTGAGCGAAGAGGGCGAGGAGGTCTATCACGCCCTCACCCACGCAAAAGGGTTCTACCGCGACTTCTTCAAACTCTTCAAGGGAATGTTCCACCGCATAATGATGATGGGTGTCAGCCCCGTGACCGTCAACGACCTCAACAGTGGCTACAATATCGGAACGAATCTCTCCATGGACCCCGAGTTCAATATGATGCTCGGATTCAGCGAGACGGAGGTGCGCGAGATGATTGAATACTACCGCAATGCAGGTCTCATCTCTGCCCCCACAGAACAACTAATGTCGGATATGAAGCCCTGGTACGACAATTATTGTTTTGCTGAAGATAGCTTTGATACAGATCCCAAAATGTTCAACAGCGATATGGTGATTTACTACCTTCGCCACGTCATCCGTCGTGGAAAAGCTCCAAAGGATATGGTCGACCCCAACACTATGACCGACTATGCCAAGATGAAGAAAATCATCTTCTTGGACAGACTGCAGGGCGACCGTAAGAGCGTGCTGAAACAGATCATCAACGAGGGGTACATCTGGGCGGATCTGCGTGAGAGTTTCCCTGCGGAGGACTTG
The DNA here is from genome assembly GCA_963654355.1 of Bacteroidaceae bacterium. Taxonomy (GTDB): domain Bacteria; phylum Bacteroidota; class Bacteroidia; order Bacteroidales; family Paludibacteraceae; genus UBA1181. The sequence continues at coordinate 55,931 of CAVKBM010000002.1, forward strand.
ATCGACCCAGACCTTTTCCCAAGCTTGCTCTACTACTACGGCATGCTGACCATCACAGGCAAACGTGGCAGGAAAGTGAGACTCGGCATCCCGAACGAGAACGTGCGGAAGCAATACTACGGATACGTTATGGACGAGTACAACTACGAGGCGAAAATCGACGATATGCGCCTTGCCGACCACTACGACTCCATGGCTCTCTGCGGCGACATAAAACCTGCCATTGAATACATTGCGAAAGGCTACAAGAACTGCACGAGCATCCATTCCAGCATCCAAGCCGAGCGCAACGTGCAGGGCTTCGTCGCCGCCTACCTCAGCCACAGCGGCTACTACTATGTGGTGCAGGAGATGGAACTGAACGGTGGCTACTGCGACCTCACCATGATTCCAGACAATGTCCGCTTCCCCGAGGTGGCTCACGGCTACTTGTTGGAGTTGAAATACATCAAGACGACCGACACCGACGAGACAGGCTACAATGCGATAGAGGAGGCGAAAGCGCAATTGACGCAATACGCTCAAGACCCGAGGCTACCGCAACTGATGAACGGACACCCATTTCATAAAGTCGTCATCGTGTATAAGGGCAACGACCTTTGGAAAGTTGTGGAGTGGTGAGAGGAAGTCTTTAATTTTGCAAGCGACATTTATGAAATAAAGAAGATGAAGCGACTATGAAACTGAACGAGTTTTTAAAGGTAGAATGTACCACATACGATTTCAAGGAGTCCGTTGAAAAGAAGAAAACCAAAAGTTGGTTGAAGAGTGTTTCTGCCTTTGCCAACACGAAAGGAGGCAGTCTTTTCTTTGGGGTTGACGATGATGGTAATATTGTAGGATTGGAGAATTCTCAATCGGATGCTGATTTCATAAGTCAGGAGATAAAAGCACATCTTGACCCTCTGCCAGACTTCGAACTAATACCCCATGAAACGGAAGAAAAAATCGTTATAGAGGTGAAAATTCAAGAAGGACGACAAACTCCCTATTACTACTTTTTGGATGGAAACAGAATAGCCTTCATCCGAAGCGGAAACGAAAGCATCCAAGCGGTTCAACACCAGTTGCTTTCCCTCGTTCTAAAAGGCACGAATTCCACCTTTGATGCCCAAAAGACGGGTACAAAGCGCACCGACCACTCGTTCACCATATTGGCCAACACGTTCACAAGCCGTTCAGGGCAGGTGTTTGAGGAAAAAATGCTTGAATCAATGGGGCTTGTCTCATCCGATGGCTATCTCACCCAAGCTGGACTGCTATTTTCGGACAGTTGCAGTGTTTACAACTCGAAACTCGTATGCACACGCTGGACTGGTCTTTGCAAATCTGATGCCATCAACGACCACGAGTATCAAGGCAACTTGCTTCTGCTTTTGCGTGCTGGTATCGATTTTGTTAATGCCAACACCAACAAGGGTTGGATAAAACTTCCCGACCGAAGAAAGAATCTCCCTGACTACGCCGAGCGCGCTGTTTTGGAGGCAATTGTCAATCACTTGATCCACCGAGACTACACTATTATCGGAGGAGAAGTGCACATCGACATATTCGACGACAGAATAGAATTCAACAGTCCCGGCGGTATGTTCGATGGCACATTTATCCAGGATAGGGATATCACAAAAATTCCCTCCATACGAAGAAATCCTATTCTTGCAGATGTCTTCACCCATTTGGACTATATGGAAAAACGCGGATCTGGTCTGAATAAAATATGCCTCCTCACTTCCCAACTTGATGGATACTCAGAGGATAGACATCCTGAATTCCATTCGGAATCAAACATGTTTTACACCACTATTCGAAATGTGAACTACCCACCAAAAGATGAAACCAATGACGCTAAGGTGGGTAGTTCAGACGCTAAGGTGGGTAGTTCCATCGAAACAGACAAACATCTTGTGGATATATACGGAAAGGTCAAAAGGTTATCCAAAGAAGAGTTGACATATAAAATATTGACATATTGCTCGGAATGGAGATCTCCAGACAACATTTCAATATTTACTGGTAAGAATTTGCGTTATGTAAAAGAGAAAATTCTTCCTCAAATGGTGAAAGTAGGCGCTCTTGAACGCCTTTACCCCGAAACACCCAACCACCCAAAGCAGAAATACCGTGCAAAGGGTAATGAATGATTGGCTCAACAACTGAATAAGGAGGAATAATTCTATGGAAATGAAGAAATACAAACTTGGCGAATTGGCACAAGTTACAAGAGGGGCAAGTTTGAGGGGCGAATATTATGCCACCCGAGGGAAATATATTCGCCTTACTTGTGGAAATTTTGACTATCGGAACAACTGCTTCAAGGAGAATCAATCAAAAGAAAATATCTACTATGTAGGTGATTTCAAAAAGGATTTCCTACTTGAAAATGGTGACATTATTACACCTTTGACAGAACAGGCTATCGGATTGCTTGGTTCTACTGCAAGAATACCAGAAAGTGGGAAATATATCCACAGTCAAGATATTGCAAAAATCGACTGCAATGAGAATTTATTAGATAAAGATTTTGCTTTCTATCTTATCTCGTCAACTTGCGTTAAACAGCAACTGAGCGCTGGTGCTCAGCAAACGAAGATACGCCATACCTCCCCAGATAAAATCAAGGTTTGTACCGTTTGGATTCCAGACCTTGAAGAGCAAAAGAAGATAGGGCGTATCCTTACCGATATTGACGAAAAGATTGCTCTCAACCGTCAAATCAATGCCACTTTAGAGTCAATGGCCAAGCAGCTCTACGACTACTGGTTCGTGCAGTTTGACTTCCCGAACGAGGAGGGCAAGCCGTACAAGTCAAGCGGTGGAGTGATGGAATGGAATGAGAAGCTGAAGCGAGATATTCCTGCAAATTGGGGGTGTTGCGAGTTGAATAAGTGGTTGGAAATCAAATCTGGTTTTGCATTTAAATCAGAAACGTATGTACCGAACGGAAAGTTCAAGGTAATAACTATAAAAAACGTACAAGACCATCATTTGGACACGTCAAGTTGTGACTACGTAGATGAAGTACCACAAGGATTGAAAGAATGGTGTATGTTGTCTGTCAATGATAGGCTAATTTCATTGACAGGGAATTGTGGGCGTTTGTGCATTGTCACAGAAAAGGACTTACTCCTAAATCAACGAGTTGGACTATTGTCTTGCAAAGACGAGTATCTTGACTTTGCCTATTTGTTGCTATCTTCCGACGAGTATCAAATATTGAGCAATAATTTGGCAAAAGGTGCTGCACAAGCCAATCTTAGTCCTATTGTTTTATGTAAGAATTATGCTGTTTTGCCAGAACCGAACGTGTTGCGGAAATTCAATATTCGAATCAGTCCCATTGTTGCGCATTATATCCAAAATAATGTTCAAATAGCGACTTTAACTAAGCAGCGAGACGAACTCCTTCCCCTTCTAATGAACGGTCAGGCAACGGTAGAAAACCTGGGCTGAGAAAGAAACACGAAAATGTTGGATAGTTCGGACAAATTGCCTAACTTAGCCAATAAACTACATTATTCCACCCTTCTTATGAGCAACTTCTGCGAAAACACACGAGTGCAGGTGCCTGCCACGCTGCACCTCTGCCGTTTAGGCTACACCTTCTTAGACAACATCACCGATTATGACCACCAGACCAACATCCTGAAAGATGTCTTCACGCGCTCTGTCAAAAGGCTGAACCCAAACCTCACCGATGCTGAGGCGAATATGCAGCTTCACGAGGTTGTCCGCTATGCAAAGAACGATGACCTTGGAAGAGAGTTCTACCAACACATCTCTTCCATCAGTGGCGTGAAACTGATCGACTTTGAAAACATCGACAATAACGAATGGCACGTCACGACCGAGTTCGAATGTAAAGACGAAGAGAGCGACGACTCTTTCCGTCCGGATATCACCTGCTTCGTCAACGGCTTGCCTCTCGCCTTCATCGAGGTGAAGAAACCCAACAGCCAGCAAGGCACCCAGTCGGAGTATGACCGTATCAACAGACGAATGTCGAACAAGCATTTCCGAAGTTTCCTCAACCTCACGCAGCTGATGATCTTCTCCGACAACCAGGAGTATGGCAACGACGGACAAAAACCGTTGCAAGGCTCTTTCTACTGCTGCATAGCGCGAGAAAAAGCATTCTTCAACAGGTTCAGGGAAGAGGACAAAAATTTCTGCACTCAATATCCGTTTGCCACACCGTCCGACGATGAGGAACGCAGGATCTTGAAGCGAAATAACTGCGTCGCCATTCAAAGCACGAACGAATACCACACCAACAAGGCGGTAGACACGCCCACTAACAGCATCATCACTTCTCTGTTGTGCAAAGAACGCTTCCTCTTCCTTCTGAGATATGGATTCGCATACGTCGAGCGCAAGAAGGAGCTTTCCGACGGCACTCAAGGAACGGAACTGCAGAAACACGTGATGCGCTACCAACAGATGTTCGCCACACTCGCCATTGAAAAAAACTTAGACAAAGGAGGGAAAGGTGGGGTTATCTGGCACACGCAAGGCAGCGGAAAAACCGCTCTCGCCTACTACAACGTGAAGTTCTTGACAGACTATTTCGCCCGAAAAGACATCAACGCCAAGTTCTATTTCATCGTAGACCGTATCGACTTGATGGAACAGTCGACCGACGAGTTCGCCTCGCGCGGTCTTTCCGTCCGCAACGCCCAGAGTCGAGACAAGTTGATGGAAGACCTTTCAAGCAGATCCATCACCACCAACGACGAGGGAAAATTGGAGATTATGGTCGTCAACATTCAAAAATTCAAAGACGACAAATCGAAGGTGGAGATCAAAGACAGCTATAACACGCATATCCAGCGCATATTCTTCATCGACGAGGCCCACCGAGGATATGACCCTAAGGGCTGTTTCCTCGCCAATCTCTTCGATGCGGATAAAGACGCCGTGCGCATCGCCATGACGGGAACCCCGCTTCTGAAGAAAGACCGTGAGTCGTGGAAGGTGTTCAAAGGCTACATCCACACCTACTACTACGACAAGTCTATCGCCGACGGATACACCTGCAAACTGATTCGCGAGCCAATCGAGACCATTTACAAGGAGCGTCTCCGAAACATCATCGACGAATTGGCAGGCAATGTGGAGGTGAAGAAGAAAGACGTCGACATCAACAAAGTCTTCGAGAGCGAACCCTATTTGAACGCGCTGATCGACTATGTGGAGAATGACTTCACCCAATTCAGAAAAATAAACAACGACAACACCGTGGGCGCTATGATTGTCTGCCGTACGAACCAACAAGCAAGGGCGTTGTTCGAGCTGTGGAACAAACGTTTCTTCCCTCAAGAAGCAGACGCTTCGCCTGCACGCACTGGCTACGCACAGTTTGAAGCACCCATAACGCTGGCGGCGGAGGCAATGCCTCGCTACGGCAACAAAAATCCTCTCCGTGCCTCGCTCATTCTGCACGACGAGGGCGATAAGACGGAACGAAAGGCGTATATCGACAATTTTAAGAAGAAGCAAGGCATTGACATTCTCATCGTCAATAAAATGTTGCTGACGGGTTTTGATGCTCCTCGTCTCAAAAAACTCTATTTAGGACGGAAATTGGACGGACACGACCTGCTCCAGGCCCTCACCCGAGTGAATCGTCCGTACAAAAACTTCAGATATGGCTATGTTGTCGACTTCGTGGACATCAAAGAGAACTTTGAGACTACCAACAACCGCTACCTCAACGAGCTCCGCACCACAGAAGACCCCGACGAGCCCCAGGTAGCCGACACCATCAACAGCATCTTCATCAACAAAGAAGAGATAGAAGAAAAAATAAGCGACATCCGCGAAACACTTTTCAACTACACTTTAGACGACTGCGCAGAGTTTCGTAGAGAGATAGATGCCATTGATGACAACGGCAGACTCTACCATCTACGTGCCACGTTGAATGAGGCGAAAGACCTTATCAACCTGATCCGCGCCTTTGGAGATGACGAGACAAAACGACGGTTGGAGAAACTCCCGATGGATACCATCACGACGCTTATATCAGAAACGACGAACAGAATCAGCCGTAACAATCTTCTGCAAGGTGAAGACCATAGAGAAGACGTGGCAGACATCATGAACCTCGTCATCGAGGAGCTGTCCTTTGAATTCAAGAGGGGGATTCCTGAAGAGATGGAAATCGTAATCAATGACCTTTCAGAAGAGATACAACGTGTGAGGGAGGAATTCGAAAGGAATTTCGATGCTAAAGAGCCAAGGTATGTCAATCTTTGCGAAGAGTTCCGTGAGTATTTCAGAAAACATAGCATCACCCCCGAGAACGTGGCTCAAGCCAAGGCAGACATCGGCTACATCAACGAGGTGATGAAGAAGATACGCGAAATAAACCAGCGCAACCTCATCCTCATGCGCCGCTACAACAACGACGAGAAATTCGTCCGCATACATAAACGAGTCACTGAACAAAACGAAATTCGCGAGCAACCTCTCATCTCTAAAAGAGAAGTGGAAATTGCGGAAAGTCTCCAATCAATGAAAGAGAAAATTGATGATAAGTTAAGCCTCAACATCAATCTCCTTAGCCACGAGAGTACTTTCCGAACAGACGTGCTATGCCTCGTCAGCGACATTCTCCAGTTCCAGTTGAACGTGGAGGCTACCCCGAGCGACCGAAAAGAGATAGGAAACCTAATCACCAACGAATACATTCAACAATATAATGGCTAATAACGAAATTTCAAAGAAGACCATCGAACTCATCGATTCACTGAAAAGCACTACAGGTGCGTTTGGTCTCGCTGGCTCTGGCAACGAATACAAAACCGTTACGGAGATGCTTCTCTATAAGTTTTTCAACGATAAGTTTGGTTACGAGGCGAAGAAAACAAGGACAAAGTATGGAGAACGCCTGTCTAAGGCTGAGAAGTGGGACGAAGAGTATGCCAGATTCTCCGATGACGAGGTGGAAGACCTTTTCTGTTTCCTCTCAAGTGGAACTCCTCGGCTTCGCCCCGAACATACGTTGTCTCACCTTTTCAACGCCGCCAACCAAGGCGATTTCTCAACGCTACTTGACAGCACACTCGTCGACATAGCGCGAATCAACGCCGACTGTTTCTCTGTGTCAACCTCTGGAAGAAGCCGTGTAAACATCTTCTTTCCCCTTTCCCCCTTCGTTACCGATACGCAGAAAAGAGACGAGTTTGCTAAGGCGCTTATGCGCAACATCGCCTCTTTCAATTTTGAAGATGTCTTCGACGAGAAATACGATTTCTTCTCGGGCATCTTCGAATACCTACTCAAAGGATTCAACAACGCCGGTGGCGGTAAATACGCTGAATACTACACTCCTCGCGCCATCGCTCAGGTGATGGCACGACTTCTTGTTGGCGACCACGACAACCTCACAAGCGTCACCTGCTACGACCCTTCGGCAGGTACGGGTACGTTGCTCATGGCACTCGCCCACCAGATTGGAGAAGATCGCTGTTCCATCTATTCGCAAGACATCTCCGAAAAATCGTCGGAACTGCTCCGCCTCAACCTCATTCTCAACAATCTGTCGGGTTCTCTTCCCAACGTCGTTCAGGGAAACACACTTACCGAGCCTTCGCACAAGGAGAGTGATGGCACACTGAAGAAATTCGATTTCATCGTTTCCAATCCGCCGTTCAAACTCGACTTCCCCGAGTTTCGCGACACCCTTGCCGCAGATAGTGTCCGCTTTTGGGCTGGCGTGCCGAATGCCGTCTCAAAGGTAGACCCCAACAAGCCAAAGATGGCTATCTATACCTTATTCATCCAACATGTGCTGAATTCGCTTAAGCCTTCGGGCAAGGCCGCTATCGTCATTCCGACGGGCTTCATCACCTCCAAGAGCGGCGTAGAGAATAAGATCCTAAAGCGCATTGTTGATGAGAAATGGGTGTATGGCGTTGTCTCTATGCCAAGCAATGTCTTTGCCACCACGGGTACCAACGTGAGTGTCATCTTCTTCGACAAGTCGGCAAAATCGGACAAGGTAATCCTCATCGATGCCAGTAAATTAGGCGAAGAATATAAAGAGGGGAACAACCAAAAAAGACGTCTGCGCAATGAAGAGATAGATAAAATAGTCGACATATTTCAGAAGAAAGAGGCGGTAGACGACTTCTCCGTGGCCGTCACCTACGATGAAATCAAGGAGAAAGGCTATAGCCTCTCTGCCGGGCAGTACTTCGACATCAAGATTGACTATGTTGACATCACAGAAGAGGAGTTCAACAAGCGGATGAACGAATACAGAGAAACGCTCACCGCACAGTTTGAGGAGAGCCATCGGTTGGAAGAGGAGATATTGAAGCAACTGGGGAGTCTCAAGTTCAACGAGAGCGTAGGAAAGGAGTAGTCGCACTATGGGCAACGAAATTCAGTTTCTCCTATACTCAATGCCCGACGACGAGGGCAAGGTGCAAGTGGTCATAAAAGACGAAACACTATGGTGTACACAAAAGGCTATGGCGCAACTGTTCGGAGTTGGAGTACCTGCAATCAGCAAGCATTTAAAAAACATCTTTGATGAATGTGAACTTGTGGCAGATTCAGTTATTTCCAAAATGGAAACAACTGCTGTCGATGGCAAAAACTATGTTACGACATTCTATCACCTTGACGCGATTATTGCCGTTGGCTATCGCGTAAATTCTTCCAAAGCCACACGTTTCCGCCAATGGGCAACGAAGATATTAGGCGAGTACATCAAGAAAGGTTTTGCCATGGACGATGAACGATTGAAGCAAGGTACTGCCGTTTTCGGTAAAGACTATTTCCGCGAATTGCTCGAACGTGTGCGTTCCATCCGTGCAAGTGAGCGGCGCATCTGGCAACAGATTACCGACATCTATGCGGAGTGCAGCACCGACTACGACCGCAACTCATCGACCACACACGATTTTTATGCGATGATACAAAACCGCTTCCACTACGCCATCACAGGGCAGACGGCTGCGGAGATCAGAAAGCAGAGGCGGAATATGACATCTTCAACCGCACGCAACGCATTGACTCTGACTTTGATAAGGAAGTGAGAGGAGTGTTGGGGAAGGGGTGAATGTTCTTCTGCAGATTGAGGAATTGGAAAAAGAGCTTGAAAATTCAGATAACGAAAACATAGGAAAGGGAATGGCAAAATGAATAAGCCGATAAGCATACTGGATAAAGATTACTTGCACTGGATTCAAGATCTGAGCAAGCGTTACCGACAGAGCCAAATAAAGGCTGCAGTAAGGGTTAATGCTGAAATGCTCAAATTCTACTGGAGTTTAGGACGGGACATTGTAGCCCTTAAAGCGGAGACCCGCTGGGGTAGTAAGTTCTTTGCTAATTTGAGCCGAGACTTAAAAGAGTTAGACCCGGAAGCGACTTGTTTTTCTCCAACAAATCTCCTATACATGAAGAATTTCTTTTGCCTATATCAACCATATAGCACAATTGCTCCCCAAGTTGGCGAGCAATTGGAAAGCGGAGAAATAGAAGAGGCTTTAGCTATGCCAGTTAAAAATACTCCCCAAGTTGAGGAGCAAATAAAAAATGACATATTCTCTACACCTTGGGGGCATCACAAGTTGCTGATAGACAAATTTTTGACAGAACCTCAAAAAGCCGTATTCTATGTACATCAAACAGTGGCAAACGGATGGAGCAGAAACGTCCTTCACAATTTCATTGACTCATCTCTATATGAACGACAAGGTAAGGCTTTAACAAACTTTGAAAAGAATCTCCCTGCCATCGACAGTGATTTGGCAAAAGAAATCACCAAAGACCCTTACAACTTTGCCTTCACAGGCATTACCAAGCCGTATAACGAGCGCATACTTAAAGATGCATTACTCAACAATATCACCAAATTTCTGACCGAACTCGGTACTGGTTTTGCATACGTCGGCAAGGAATATCGCTTACAGATAGGGAAAACTGAAAATTTCATAGATTTGCTTTTTTACAATTTGAATCTCTCGTGTTATGTCGTGATTGAAGTGAAGATAGGAAAGTTCGCGTTTGCGGATGTCGGACAACTTGGAGGTTATGTAGTTGCTTGCAACCATACACTACGCAAGGAGAATCGGGACAACCCGACCATCGGACTGCTTATTTGTAAAGAGAAAGACCGTATCAAGGCACAGTACGCTCTGGAATCGAGTAGCCAGCCCATCGCCATATCGGAGTATGATCTTGAAAAGTTCTATCCAGAGAAGATAGAGGGCACTATGCCGACCATAGAGGAATGGGAAGCAAAACTCGGTTGAAACTTTTGACAATGAACGACCGATTCATCTAAAATAATAACTATGAATAATAACGAAATACAATTCATCCTGTACACCATGCCCGACGATGAGGGCAAGGTACAGGTCGTGGTCAAGGACGAAACGCTTTGGTGTACGCAAAAGGCGATGGCGCAACTCTTCGGAGTGGACAGAAGTGTTATTACCAAGCATCTAAAGAACGTTTTCGAGACGCAGGAACTGGTCGAAAATTCAGTATGTGCAAAAATTGCACATACTGCCGAAGACGGTAAAACATATCAAACCAACTTCTACTCCCTTGACGCCATCATCGCCGTAGGCTATCGTGTGAACTCTCTGAAAGCCACCCGCTTCCGTCAATGGGCAACGAAGATTCTGAGCGAGTATATCAAGAAGGGCTTTGCGATGGACGATGAGCGGTTGAAGCAAGGCACAGCGGTCTTCGGCAAGGACTACTTCCGCGAGTTGCTCGAGCGTGTGCGATCTATCCGTGCCAGCGAGCGTCGCATTTGGCAACAGATTACCGACATCTATGCGGAGTGCAGCACCGACTACGACCGCAGCTCACCAACCACACGCGACTTCTATGCGATGATACAAAACCGCTTCCACTATGCCATCACAGGACAGACGGCGGCGGAAATCATCTACTCCAAGGCTGACCATACCAAAGACCACATGGGACTGACCACTTGGAAGAACGCTCCCGACGGCCGGGTGCTCAAATCGGATGTCAGCATCGCCAAGAACTATCTGCAAGAGAAAGAAATCCGGCAACTGGAGCGTGCCGTCACAGGTTTCTTTGACTATATCGAAGACCTTATCGAGCGTGAGAATACATTTAAAATGTCGCAGTTCTCGGCAAGCGTCAACGAGTTCCTCACTTTCCGCCGCTACCAGATTCTGCCCGACAAAGGCAAAATCTCTGCGGCACAGGCAAAGGAGAAAGCAGAAGCGGAGTATGACATCTTCAACCGCACGCAACGCATTGACTCGGATTTTGATCAGGAGATTAGAGGGTTGCTCGGTGATGAATAACAGTACAAAAGTGAAACTATCATGGAATTGAAAAAATATAAGTTGGGGGATTTGTGCATGGAAGGACATATCGGAATTTATGGTATACCCGCGCCTGCAATTGATTATGACTCAACGAAGACAAGGTATCTTCGCATAAGTGATATTGGCGATGATGGCAATATTACAAATAATGACAAGAAATCTGTAGAAGCAGATGATCTTGAGAAATACATTATGCAAGAAAATGACATGGTGTTTGCAAGAACAGGAAATTCTACTGGCAGGGCGTACTTATACGACCCCAAGGATGGTGAATTGGCTTTTGCAGGGTTTCTTATTCGTTATAGGTTGAACCCACAAAAAATCAATCCTAAGTATGTAAGATATTTCACTCAAAGTTCTTATTACAGACAATGGGTGGAAAATCTTTCTGTCGGTAGTACACGAGGTAATATTTCTGCACAAACATTTGCCGATTGTCCAATCGTTGCGCCATCAAAATGTCAACAAGACATCTTAGTAAAATTACTATCTTCAATAGATTGCAAGATTGCTCTCAATCGTCAGATAAATGATAATTTAGAGTCAATGGCCAAGCAGCTCTACGACTACTGGTTTGTGCAGTTCGACTTCCCAAACGAGGATGGCAAGCCGTACAAGTCAAGCGGTGGAGCGATGGAATGGAATGAGAGGTTGAAGCGTGAAATACCAACTTGCTTTGATGTTGCCAAATTGGGAAAGTTGTGCAACTTCAGAAATGGGATTAACTATGGAAAAGATGAAAAAGGTAATGAATATAAAATAGTAAATGTACGCAACATCTCATCATCGAGAATTTTACTTGACGGAGAAGATTTTGACACGATAACTGTTCCCACATCCAAAGCGGAGAATTACATATTGAAACCTAACGATATAATCATTGCGCGAAGTGGTTGTCCTGGTGAAACTCGTATTCTTTCATCGCCAGCTAACACGTTGTTCTGTGGTTTCATTATTTGCTGCTCTCCGAATGAAAGTAGAATGCGCAACTATTTGACATATTGTTTGAAGCAAGTAGAAGGAACGAATGCAACCACATCTGGTGGATCTATTCTGCAAAATGTCAGTCAAGACACTTTGAAAGGATTACTTGTTATAGTTCCCGGTAAAAAAATGATTGACAAATTCAACCAAACTATAGAATTACTATTTGCCCGTATGCTTAATTGTCTAAAAGAAAACAAGGAACTCATTAAGCGGCGAGACGAACTCCTGCCTCTTCTGATGAACGGACAGGCAACGGTAGAAAACCTGGGCTGAGAAAGTTTACATTTTAAACAAAAAACATTTGTTTTTCAAAGAAATTTAGTTTTCTTTGTAATAAGAGTTTTCTGCACGTTCTAACTCCATATTTAGGTATCATTAAAATTTAGGGTTTCTATCCTACCTGACGAAGGATATGAACTGTCAGAATTTCTAATTACGAAAGGTACAGACAAAATCGTTTTCAATTTAGAAGACAGTTCTTTCGTCATGCCTGAAGGAGACGTGGTCATCTTCGCCACGTTCACTGAAACCAGTGAATCTACAGAGGCCTACCCAATCACATACATAGAAACTGAAGGGGGAACATTCGATGGGCAAAAGGGTGCTATGTATGGCGAAACCGTAACCTTTGCTACCTCTCCTAACGAAGGTTACAAACTTGAGTCTATCTCTATCCTTTACATGGGAAAAGAAAACATCGCATACGAGCATATTTCCGACTACATGGTGCAATTCACCATGCCAGAAGGAGAGGTGGTTGTTTCTGCAGTCTTCTCTAAAGAAGATCTCGCAATCAATGTCGTAGAATCTGCTAATGGTGTCGTCATAGCACCTGCGACCGCTCAAGTGGACGATGTTGTGAAATTCGAGATAGTACCAAACGAAGGCTACCAACTGTCAACGCTCCATATTTACTCTGGGTATGACGGAAGCGTAGACGTCGAGTGGAATGAGAAAGACTCTTCTTTCGTTATGCCTGCCTACGAAGCAATAATCTGGGCAACCTTCACCACCACATCTGGCGTGCAAGATGTTCGAAGCAACAGCATTTATACTGCCGACGGACACGTCTACTGCGAGGGGGATTTCCGTATCTTCGACCTATTCGGACACGATGTCTCAGAGAAAAACGGTTCGTTAATGGGAGCCTACATCATACGCACGAGAAACGGAGTTGAAAAAGTTATCGTCAGATAACTTTTTCTATAGAATAAATGACTGGAAAGGACGCTCTACTGAAGAAGAGCGTCCTTTTTCTTTCTCAAAGAAATCTTTTCCATTGAAAAATCCGCTCTTATTTCTTACTATCACTTGAAATCCTTATTTTTGAAAAAATCTAAAAAAAAGAATTACTAAACTTAAATTCTATGCAATATGGATTCTTCGATGACGAACACAAAGAGTACGTCATCACTAAACCCGACACTCCAAAATCGTGGAGTAACTACTTGGGAGATACACGCTACGGTGCCATCATCACCAACAACGCCGGCGGTTATTCTTTCTTCCGTTCTTCTGTACAAGGTTGCTTTCTCCGCCTTAAATTCAACACAGTTCCATTAGATCAACCAGGTCGCTACATCTACATTCACGACCTCGAATCTAAAGATTTCTGGTCGGGTTCTTGGCAGCCTGTCGGAAAACCGCTCGACAAATACAAAAGCGAGTGTCGCCACGGCTCCGCATACACAAAGATCTCTTCTGAATATGCAGACATCAAGACCGAAACTCTTTATTTCGTGCCTAAAGGACAGGAATTCGAGGTTTGGAACGTCAAAATAACCAACAACGGCTCCGTTCCACGCAAACTTCGCGCTTTCACATACGCTGAGTTCGCTTCTAATTGGAATATGAACGATGATAGCAACAACTTGCAATACACACAATACATCGTCAAGACAGCCTACGAAAACGGATTCATCGACCACGGCAACAACCTCTATATGCCCGAGGAACCTGAAAACTTCCAAAACAAAGACCAAGCTCGCCACTCCTTCATCGGTGTCATCGGACAACCTGTTACCGGCTACGACAGCGACCGAGATAAATTCATCGGTGCTTACCACACCTACGCAAACCCTATCTCCGTTGTCAACGGTCAATGTGGCAACACAGTTACCGAAGGCGACAACGGATGCGGAACACTCCAAGTAGACATCAATCTGACTCCAGGCGAGACAAAAGAGTTCACTGTAGTTCTCGGTATCGGCAAGGCTGCCGTCGAGGGCAAGAAAGCCGCTGAACTTGTCTCTACGCCTGTCAAGGTAAAGGCAGAATACGAGAAAGTTGTCAACTACTGGCATGGTCGTATTGAAGGACTCTCTGCAAAGACTCCTGACGCTGCTTTCAACAGCATGATCAACATGTGGAACCCATTCAACAACCTCATCACCTACGCTTGGAGTCGCGCTGCTTCTTTGATTTACCGTGGAGAACGCGATGGTATGGGTTACCGAGACACCATCCAAGATATGTTGGGAGTCATCCACAATATTCCTGAAGAGGTGGTTGAAAGACTCGAGCTTATGCTCACTGGACAAAACTCAAATGGTGGTGCTATGCCTGTCGTTAAGCCTTTCGCCCACAATCCAGGACACGAAGCACCTACTCCCGAAAATGAGTTCCGCTCTGACGACTGTATGTGGCTTTTCAACACCGTCCCTACCTACGTTAAAGAATTAGGCGACATTGATTACTATAACAAGGTTCTTCCATACTCTGACAAGGGAGAAGGCACCGTACTTGACCACCTGCGCCAGGCTATCCAATTCAACCTCGACCGTTGCGGCAAGCACAACCTTCCTTGCGGTTTGAAAGCAGACTGGAACGACTGCCTCGTACTCGGAGCCAAGGGCGAAACCATCTTCGTTGCAATGCAACTCCGCTACGCCCTCACCGTCTACATTGACATCTGCCAACGCCTCAATAAACCAGAAGAGGTAAAATGGGCTCAAGATCACTTAGAGAAGTTGACAAAAGACATCGATGCAGCTGCTTGGGATGGCGAATGGTATGTACGCGCTATCAAAGAAGACGGCTATATCTTCGGTACGAAAAACGACCCTAACAACGAGGGTACGATTTGGTTGAACCCTAACTCTTGGTCTATTATCTCTGGACAAGCAACAGGCGAACGTGCCGAGACAGTCATGAACAGCGTCGAGAAGCGTCTTGCTATCGAATACGGTTTGGTACTTTGCGACCCTCCCTACGAGAAGACCGAAGCCAGCGTCATCAAAGCTCCTCTCTTCATCAAGGGTATGAAGGAAAACGCAGCCGTCTTCCAACACACCCAAGGTTGGGGTATCATGGCAGATTGTATCCTTGGACACGGGAAACGTGCTTTCAAGAATTACAAAAACTACCTTCCCGCCGCCTACAACGAACGTGCTGAGGTTCGTCAAATTGAACCTTACGTCTACGCTCAGACAACCTGCTCTACCTACAACATGCGTGCAGGACAAAGCCGCTGCCCTTGGTTAAGCGGTACTGCCTCTTGGGCTTACTTCACTGCAGCACAATACATTCTCGGCATCCGCCCAGACTACAACGGATTGCTCATCGACCCTTGTATTCCTGCATGGGAAGGCTTCACCGCCACCCGTCGTTTTAGAGGCAAGACAGTGAACATCAACGTCAAAAACCCTAACAAGGTTGAGAAAGGTGTCGTTTCCATCTCAATCAATGGAGAGAAGGTTGACGGCAATGTTGTTCCTTTCAACAAAATGAAGGATGTGAACGAGGTAGAAGTTATCATGGGATAACCTTCATAAAGAGCATATAAATTTTTCAAAGCGAAGAAGGAAACAAGACGTTGTTCTCTTCTTCGCTTTTTCATAATCTTTAAAAAAACTACTCGTTTAAAAATTGTTAAAAAAAAACAACTTTGCATATCTCAAACACAACACATTTCACCTATCTTTGCCTATAGAAGAAAAATATAACTTATGGCTTTATCTCCGTTTTGGACTTTTTGCGCACTCAGCGCATTCCTTATATGTTGCATATTTGCTGGGGTTCTCATTCCGAAGATCGTCCTCATCGCCTTTCGAAAGAAATTGTTCGATGAGCAAGATGGTCGAAAAATACACCATAGCACTGTGCCTCGCTTAGGCGGAATCGCCTTTGCGCCCGTTATTCTATTTTGCATTTCATTCTTGCTCTTTGTATCTTTAGTTTACGGAAACACACAGATACTATCTAATGTTAAATGTAATGTCTTACAGATCAGCGCAATAATCTGTTCCCTCATTCTGATGTACCTCATCGGTATCGCTGACGATTTGATTGGCGTAAAGTATCGTGCTAAATTCGTATTTCAAATCGCTTGCGGACTGCTATTTATCGCTGCAGGCATCTATCTGTCCGACCTTCAAGGCATGCTCTTCCTCTATGAAATTCCTAAGTGGGTGGCATACCCTCTATCTGTGATACTGTTCGTCTTCATTGTCAACGCGATTAACCTCATTGACGGCATTGACGGACTTGCCAGTGGTCTAAGTGCAGTTGCGCTTCTTTTCTATGGCTTCCTCTTTCTTTACTTTGGAGATTACACATTCTCCCTGATAGCATTCTCCACCTTAGGTACTGTTGTACCTTTTTTCTACTATAACGTCTTCGGGAAAGTAGAGAAACAACAAAAAATTTTCATGGGCGATACAGGTTCGCTCACTATTGGAACAATTCTCTGCTTTCTAAGCATCCGTTTAGCCAACACAGGGGCTTGTGGCGAGTCTTGTTGTCATCCTTTAGTATTGGCATTTGCTCCCCTCCTAGTCCCTTGTATGGACGTGGTTCGTGTCTTCTTCCACCGCATTCGCAACGGCAAGAGTCCGTTTCTACCCGACCAAAATCATATCCACCATAAACTATTGAAATTAGGTATGACCCAACGTGTCGCTATGCTCACAATACTGCTCTCTTCTACCCTATGCATTGCAGCCTGTGTAGCCATGTCCTACTATTTCAATCCCACTATCGTCCTATTTATTTGCATCGTAGTCTTCACCCTCATCAACGTCTGGCTGACGAAAAAAATTCATTCTCGCTGATTATATTCTGGATAGACATCTAATCCCCAGACAGTCCACCCTTCTGGTTTATGTCTCGCAAATAATTCTATCTTTTTCTGAGAAGGGAACATTTTCTCTATGTTGTGAAGCACCTCAATCGGTTTTGCACTATGCTCCGTGCGCGGCACTCTCACCAACTGCTGAACATTTCTCGCTCCTCGGGGCTGTGGTATACGTCCTTTCTTAAAAATCAAACACAATTCGCAGTTAGACAACGTATATTGTCCTGGATTATGGTTGCACTTGTCCCAGACAAAGCCAACCGTTTTGTATTCAAAGCCCCATGCCTCTCCTAATTTTATTCCCTGCGCAAGATGGGGATTCGTCACCCACATAAACAAAAGACAATCATCAGCACAAATTTTCTGAATCGGCATCTTCATCAACTCTTTCGTCTTCACCGTAGGATATTTAAAATTGGCCGCACTAATAAAGATTCCCTTCTCCCATCCTTTGTTCTCCGACTTTATCGAAGACCGGTCATACTGCATTTTTCCGCCATAATCCCACGGTGGATCACAATAGATAATATCAAATTTTTCATCTGGCAAATCTGGATAAAACTCGGGCAAGTCATTCACCTTCGTCTTCTCTCTTTGCTTGGGCGCATATAGAGTATAACCCGAAATTTCTGATTCTTCTTCTATAGCTTCCTTCTTCATCTCATTTTACTTTGCCTCCAAAATTACAATTTTGCCAGACAAAAAACTTCTCTATTTTGCATTTTTTCACACTCTTCAAATTCCGTTATCGGTCAAATTACCTAATTTCGCAGCACAAAAAGTATAAATGACCCCTATAACGAGCTACTTCTATGATTCTCAAAAATTGGCTTGCACTCATCGGATTGACTTTCTCTGCTTTTATTTTCAACACCTCTGAATTCATTCCTATCGGACTGCTCACAGACATCGCAAAGGATTTTCAAGTTACTGAAGCCGTTGCAGGCATGATTATTTCTGTCTATGCATGGATTGTGATGCTCTTCTCCCTTCCTCTTATGCTCATATTTTCTAATTGGGATTTGAAGAGACTCATGGTTGTCGTAATGGCTGTCTTCGTAACATTCCAATTTCTATCTTCAGCCTCTACAGGCTATTATATGCTGATGGTTTCTCGAATCGGTGTTGCCTGCTCACACTCTATTTTTTGGTCAATCGTAGCCCCTCTTGCTTGCCGTATCGTTCCAACAGAGAAAAAACCAGTAGCCCTTAGCATGATTGTAACGGGATCTGCCATCGCTATGATTCTCGGTATGCCTATAGGTCGTGTCATCGGACTACACTTAGGGTGGAGAATGACCTTCCTCAGCATCGGTATCTTCTCCGCAATCCTCCTTCTCTACCTTTCTTTCGCATTACCACCTGTTCCAAGTCGAGGCGGTTTCTCCGTCAGAAAGCTCCCTGTTTTGTTGAAAAACAGGCTTCTCGTCTATTTTTTTATTCTTACAATGGGCATAGCCACCGCCTATTTTGAATGTTATGGCTATATAGAACCATTCCTAAAGCAAATTGTTGGTATGTCCAATCAAGGAATTACCTCTGCTCTTATGGTCTTCGGTGTAGCAGGTTTAGTAGGAAGCTATATCTTCTCAAAATTCTATAACCACAACCCCCATCGTTTCATAACTCTCTGCATAACGTGCATGGCAATCTGCCTCAGTCTTTTAACGCCTCTCAGAGGTCTATCCATTGCTATCTTCGCTGTTTGCGCATTTTGGGGCATTGCGGCCACCGATTTCAACGTGGCTTTTCAATCTGAACTTATCCGAATCACTCCTCCTGAAGGCACTGCAGTTGCCATGTCCATCTACTCTGGCATCTTCAATTTCGGAATCGGAACTGGCACATTCATTGGTGGACACGTCTTCACGCACATTTCTCCTACCGTCATCGGCTATGTGGGTAGTGCAATCCTTGTCATCGTCCTACTCTTCTGGTGGTTCATCGTAACTCCGAGATTTCGACAATCATTCAAGTAAACACTCCTAATTATCCTTAGGAGTATCTTCTCAGCGACAACTCCACTAATCTTACCTCAGACACGCAGTTTGAGGCTTTTTAATTACACACAAAAAGACGCTCTGACCAAGGTCAGAACGTCTTTTTTATTCTATAGTCAGCCTCAACTGACCTGCATATTACAATTTTGGTCCAGCAGCAACCAAAGCTTTACCTGCTGCATTTCCTTCGTATTTAGCGAAGTTCTTGATGAAGCGGCTTGCCAAGTCTTTTGCTTTCTCTTCCCATTGAGAAGCGTCAGCGTAAGTGTCGCGAGGGTCAAGGATAGCAGGATTAACACCAGGCAATGAAGTTGGAACTTCGAAGTCGAACATAGGGATCTTCTTAGTTTCTGCTTTCAAGATGTCGCCACTCAAGATAGCGTCGATGATTCCACGAGTATCAGGAATTGAAATACGCTTTCCTGTTCCGTTCCATCCTGTGTTCACCAAGTATGCCTTTGCACCAGACATTTTCATCTTCTTAACCAACTCTTCAGCGTACTTAGTTGGGTGCAACTCCAAGAATGCTTGTCCGAAACATGCAGAGAAGGTTGGAGTTGGCTCTGTGATACCACGCTCAGTTCCTGCCAACTTAGCAGTAAATCCACTCAAGAAATAGTATTGAGTCTGCTCAGGTGTCAAGATTGATACTGGAGGCAATACACCGAATGCGTCGGCTGACAAGAAGATTACGTTCTTTGCAGCAGGTGCAGATGATCCTGGTTGGATGTTATTGATGTGATCGATAGGGTAAGAAACACGAGTGTTCTCAGTTACGCTCTTATCGTTGAAATCGATCTTACCGTTAGCGTCAACAGTTACGTTCTCTAATAATGCGTTACGCTTGATAGCACCGTAGATGTCTGGCTCATGCTCCTTACTCAAACCGATAACCTTAGCGTAGCATCCACCCTCAAGGTTGAATACGCCCTCGTCATCCCAACCGTGTTCGTCATCACCGATCAAACGACGTTTAGGGTCTGTAGACAAGGTAGTCTTTCCAGTACCTGACAAACCGAAGAAGATAGCTGTGTTCTTACCATCCATATCACAGTTTGCTGAACAGTGCATTGAAGCGATTCCCTTCAATGGCAAGTAGTAGTTCTGCATTGAGAACATACCCTTCTTCATCTCACCACCATACCAAGTGTTGATGATTACCTGCTCGCGTGATGTAGTGTTGAATGCCACACAAGTCTCTGAGTTAAGACCCAACTCCTTGTAGTTCTCTACTTTTGCCTTAGAAGCATTGTAGATAACGAAGTTTGGCTCGAAGTTAGCCAACTCTTCCTTAGTTGGACGAATGAACATGTTTGTTACAAAGTGAGCCTGCCAAGCAACCTCAACGATGAAACGAACGGCCAAACGTGTAGCCTTGTTAGCTCCACAGAAAGCATCTACAACATAAAGGTTCTTGTTTGAAAGTTCCTTCTTTGCGATGTCCTTAACCTTTGCCCAAACCTCTTCTGACATTGGGTGGTTATCATTCTTATACTCATCAGAAGTCCACCATACAGTGTCCTTTGAGTTCTCGTCCTTGACGATGTATTTATCCTTAGGAGAACGGCCAGTGTAAACACCAGTCATTACGTTTACTGCACCGAGCTCAGTCAACTGTCCTTTCTCGTATCCCTCGAGGTTTGGATTTGTCTCTGCTTTGAAAAGCTCTTCGTAAGAAGGGTTGTAGGCAATAACCGTAGAACCGGTGATTCCATACTTTGTTAAATCTAAGTTTGCCATACTTACTTAAATATTGTTAATTAGTTTAATATCTCCATATTAGTCTACCTTACTCTTCATAAGGCTTGTAACATTACAAAAATTCACATCATCTTGTAACACCCACTCGCAAATATAAGAAAAAAATACTTGAGATAAAATATCCTTTTTAAATTGTTTTTTCGCTATTCGCAATATTCTTGACTTTAGATTTTTTCGGTTTTCTCGTTCCTTATTCTCTTTCATTTTTCTATTTTTACAAGTGAATCTACCACAGATCGGTCACGGTCGGTGTTGATTGTAATTTTTCGTTGATGATTAAATTGTAAGACTATGGCTAAAAAAAACAAAAAAATAAAAACATCTGCTAAGGCTAATGGGGGAACACCTATCAAGTCAAAAAAAGGTAAGGTAACCAACGTGCATAGGCAGGTAGGCATCACCAAACAAGAGATGGTGAACCGCACGGTAAGTTTCTTTGAGAAAAATCCTAATAGCGTATTTAACAACCGCCAAATCGCCAACGAAATTGCATTGTCGTCAATGGCTCAGCGAAAAATGCTCACCGTCATCCTTGACACGCTCGTCGCTCAAGAGTATCTCGATGAGCCTTCAACAGGCAAATACCGTCTGAGCAATCAACACGGCACTGTCGTCGGCAAGTTAGAGAGGCATGCAGGCGGTAAAATCTATCTCGTTCCTGAAGATGGAGGAGAAGAGGTTTTCATACTTGATAAGTATCTGAATAAGTCTATCGTCGGCGACACAGTAAGAGTCCGCCTCTTTGCCACGAAAAAAGGGCAAGCTCCAGAGGGGCAAGTTGTCGATTTGCTTCAACGAGGGCGCGACATCTACATCGGAAAATTGGATGTCAAGAACAACTATGCTTTCTTGATAGCCGACTCAAAACTGCTCACCAACGACATTTTCATTCCGATAGACAAATTGAATGGTGGAAAATCGGGAGACAAGGCAGCCGTACGTATCGTAGCTTGGGAAAACCGCGACCGAAATCCTGTCGGCGAAGTAGTCGAAATACTAGGTGCATCTGGAGAAAACGAGACGGAAATGCACGCCATTTTGATGGAGTACGGACTTCCTTATTCGTACCCTCAAGCTATAGAGGAGTTGGCAGACCAGATTCCTGAAGAGATTCCTGAAGAAGAAATAAAAAAACGTTTGGACATGCGCCAAGTGCCCACCTTCACGATAGACCCCGCAGATGCGAAAGACTTTGACGATGCACTCTCCATCCGTAAGTTGGAGAATGGAAACTGGGAAATTGGTGTCCACATCGCTGACGTTACACATTATGTAAAGGAGGGCGACATCATCAACCAAGAGGGCTACAAACGTGCCACTTCCGTCTACCTCGTAGACAGAACCGTGCCAATGCTCCCTGAGCGATTGTCCAACAAACTCTGCTCTCTTCGTCCGAATGAGGAGAAACTCTGCTTCTCCGTTGTTTTTGAAATGGACGAGAAGGCGAACGTATTGAAATACAATATCGTACACACTGTCATCAACTCCGATAGACGTTTCACCTACGAGGAGGCACAACAGGTGATCGAGACGCAACAAGGCGACATGAAAGAGCAAATTCTCACCTTAGACAAGCTGGCCAAAAAGCTGCGTGAACGTCGTTTCAAAGAGGGAGCCATTGCATTTGACAGAGAAGAAGTTCGCTTCGAAATTGATGAGAAAGGGAAACCACTCAGCGTCTATTTTAAGATTTCGCAAGATGCGAACAAGTTGATTGAAGAGTTTATGTTGCTCGCCAACAGAACCGTTGCCGAACATATCGGAAAGATCAAATCTGGGTCGCACTCCCATAAAGGCAACGACAAGGAGAGCAAGGCCAAAACCTTCGTCTACCGTATCCACGACCAACCTGATTCTGAGAAGTTGACCAACCTCTCGCAATTCATCTCTAAGTTCGGCTACAAACTGAAAACGACAGGTAAAAACAAGGAAATATCGACCTCTATCAACCATCTGCTCACCGAGGTGCAAGGCAAACGCGAACAAAACCTCATTGAGACAATCGCCGTTCGCTCTATGGCGAAAGCAGAATACTCTACCGAGAATATTGGACACTACGGTTTGGCCTTCGAATACTACACCCACTTCACTTCTCCTATCCGTCGTTACCCAGATATGATGGTGCATCGCCTGCTTGACAGATATGCAGAGGGTGGGAAAAGTGCCAACAAGAACGAGTATGAGGAATACTGCAAACACTGCTCCGAAATGGAACAATTGGCAGCAACCGCCGAACGCGCCTCTATTAAATACAAACAAGTGGAGTATATGCAAGACAAAGTCGGTAAGACTTTCGCAGGCGTGGTATCTGGCATCCAAGAATGGGGTATCTACGTTGAACTTAACGAGAATAAGTGCGAGGGTATGATTCCTATCCGAGACTTAGACGACGACTACTATTCTTTCGACGAGAAAAACTACTGCTTGATCGGTCGTAAAACCCACAGAACTTACCAATTGGGCGACGAGGTGGTTGTCAGAGTCAAGAAAACCAACCTTGATAAGAAA
Source organism: Bacteroidaceae bacterium (assembly GCA_963654355.1). Classification (GTDB taxonomy): domain Bacteria; phylum Bacteroidota; class Bacteroidia; order Bacteroidales; family Paludibacteraceae; genus UBA1181. The sequence continues at coordinate 79,591 of CAVKBM010000002.1, forward strand.
CAAATGGACTTTGAAATGCTTGAAAAATTATAAGATATTCAAACATGATGGATTTTTTTAGAAAGAATTTTAGCATCCTATGCTGTGCATTGACAGTTGCCTCATTGGTTAGTTGCAATAAGTCGGCGGTCAAAACAGACTGGGAAGAAATGAATCTCAAAGGAGATGTGAAGAGTTATTGGGAACGTGAATATACAGCCTACGCAGGCGAAAGTGGAAAGGCGGAGAAAGACCGATTAGTCAAATCCATCAAATTCACTTTCAACAAAGATGGCTATCTGTCGGAGGTAGATTGGTTTGATTCAGATGCCGACACCATTCAAAAAGTCATTTCAGAGTTTGACAATACTGGTAGACCCATCATAAAACACAGATATGACGAGTTCGGCAGACTTTCAAGTTCCTCATATTTCACCTACGACGAGAAAGGTCGACTTCTCAATACTGAGTTTCGAGACGCATACGAGGCAACCATCATGATTGAAGCAACAGAATACAATGACGAAAACCTCATTGAGACAACCACACAGACAGTTCCAAAGAACGGTGAAAATATTGTTACACAGCGAGTTATTCGTCAGATGACAAAAAACGGGCTGCCCAAGGAGACCAAAGTGTACAACGAAAAGAAAGAGTTGATCAACTATCGCAAAGAGACCTACAACGAACAGGAGCAGTTAGTCGCCTTCAAAGTGTATGCATCCGACGAGCAAACAGAGATTCTCTCAGCCCAATTCGAGTACGACAACTGGGGCAACGTCGTCAAGCAGCAAGCCAATGGCGAAGAAGAATACAAAACACAAACCTACAAATACATCTTTGATAGCAAAAAGAACTGGACTTCAGTCGCCAACTACGGAGATGGAGAAGTACAGGGATTGACAGAGAGAGAGATTGAGTACTATTAGAAATAACAAAATGGACTTTTTGTCAACCGCAAAAAGTCCATTTTATTTTTCTCACAATACATTTACTTCCAAACCAGTCATATAAAGTTTGCGTACAAGTCCGAGCAATAGACACTCAAACTACACTATATTTTATCACAAAAATTTTCTCCCCTATTCTCCCCCTTCAATCGTCTTAGCAATCTTCTCAATATTCAAACTACGAGCAGAAGCGTCCATAATTTGCTTGTATACGCCACCCTCTTTGTAGACTTCGTCAGGAGTTCCACCTTGCTCTACTCGTCCGTTCTGCAACACATAAATCATATCGCTATCAATAATCTGCGAGATACTATGCGAGATGATGATTACCGTTCTATTTTGCTTGATAGCATCAATGCTGTTCTTAATCTGCTCGGTTGCCACTGCATCCAAACTGGCTGTCGGTTCATCTAAGAAAATAATCGGAGGATTCTTCAAGAACATTCTCGCAATCGCAATTCGTTGCTGCTGACCACCTGATAACATCGTCGCCTTGCTGTCAAACTTGTTCGGCAGAGACATCACCTGATCATACAGAAAAGACTTTTTCGCCGCGTCATACACTTCGTCCATCGTCGCATTAGGATTACCATACAAGATATTCTCGGCTATTGTTCCGTCAAAGATGTGATTCTTCTGCAGCACCAAACCGATATTATCGCGCAAATACTGCGTGTCATACTCATTCAAATCAACACCATCCAATTTGATAGATCCACAATCCGGCTTATAAAATTTGTCCAACAAGTTGACAATCGTACTCTTTCCCGCACCCGACAAACCAACGAACGCAGTAATCTTGCCTTTATCTATCTTCATATTGATATTGTGCAGCGCTTTCGTGCCATTAGGGTAAGTAAAGTCAACATTGCAAATATCAATATTCCCTTCAATCTTAGTCGGACGATACTTTCCCGTCTCCTCAATATCCTGTTCATTGTTTAAAATTCCGAAGAAACCATCCGCATAGATTAGAGCATCATTCATATCGTCAAAAATACGGTGCAACTGCATGATCGGAGCCACCACATTATTGAACAACATCACATGGTACATAATTTTTCCAATCGTCATACCAGGGTAATCTGTCAACACCAAGTACGCTGTAAGAATGATAATTGCCACCGTTCCAATCTGTTGGAAGAAACTTTTCAAGCCATCATACCAAAAACTTGTCTTTCTCGTAGACATCTGATTTCCAGTCAGTTTATCTTGAATAGTCGCCTGCTTATCCTCCTCAATCTTCTCCCTATTGAAAGATTTTATCACAGTGATGGACTCAAGGATATTCATGATTCCATGACTTTTCGCCTCTCTCTCTCTACGCATATTCTGACGCCAGCCTTTCAATTTCTTCGCTTGCCGAACCGTGATGACAAAGTAGATAGGAACAATAATCAATGCCGTTAAGCCGACCCATACATTAGCCCTAAACATCAGCACTAATGCCAGAATCGCACTTAGAAAAAGGGGCAGCAAATCAATGAAGAAATTCTGCACAGTCCTTGACAAGCTGCTAATTCCCTGATCTATACGCGTTTGCAATTTTCCAGGTTCATTGTCGGTGGCAGAGAAAAAAGCCACTCTAAACTTCAACACCTTATTGACAACAGCCAACGACAAATCCTTCGACACGAAGATTCTTATCTTTTCTCCAAAGAAATTCTGAAAGAATTTGATAAACGCAGACAGCACCTCTTTCGACAAAAGAACGATTGCGATCAAGGAGACTATGTGTAACGCTTTGCCATCCCAACCGCCTCCCGAGGTAATATGCGCATTTATAGAATCAACAGCCCAATCAAGAACAACAGCGTTCACCTGAGCCATACAAGATCCTATCAAAGTCAGAAGCAACGTAGCCACCACATACCACTTGTAAGGAGCTACATATTTTTTTAAATTTTTAAATAATTGTACAAGGTTCATCTATGTATGGGAAGATTAAGTTAATATTTTCATTCTTTCTCACATACTACAAAATTAAGCAAATATAATTTGTAATTTTGTTTTCACTAAACAGATATAATTATGGCATTTTATCCTCAGTTAGTATTAGACGCACTCAAGCATGTGCGATACCCTGGCACGGGCGAAGATATTGTCACCGCCAACATGGTCGACGACAACATCCGAATTGATGGGAATAAGATTTCGTTCTCTTTACTTTTAGAGAAACCTAATGATCCTTTTGCAAAATCTCTTGTGAAAGCCGCCGAGCAAGCCATCCTCACCTACGTTGGAGATGAGGCGGAGATAAAAGGGAACATAGACGTTCGCTTCAAAACAGAATTGCCTAAAGCAGCAGACAAGCTGTTGCCTCAGGTTAAAAATATCATTGCAGTCTCTTCTGGAAAAGGAGGAGTCGGCAAATCGACAGTCTCATCCAATTTGGCTGTTGCCTTGGCAAAAAAAGGGTACAAAGTCGGACTCTTGGATGCTGATATTTTCGGTCCCTCCATACCGAAAATGTTTGGGTTGGAAGAAGCTCGCCCTATTCTTGAAGATGTCAACGGACGAGAGTTGATTCGACCTGAGGAAAAATATGGAGTTAAAATGCTCTCCATCGGTTTCTTTGTAGACCCCGAGAATGCCGTACTCTGGCGTGGCGGAATGGCAAGCAACGCTCTCAAGCAGTTAATTTCGGATGCCAACTGGGGCGACTTAGATTTCTTCATCGTCGACCTTCCACCAGGAACCAGCGATATCCACCTCACGATGGTGCAGACTGTAGCTATCACAGGTGCGATTGTTGTCAGCACGCCCCAACAAGTGGCATTAGCAGACGCTCGCAAAGGCATTAGCATGTTCCAAGGGGAGAAAGTCAACGTGCCTATCTTAGGGTTAGTGGAAAATATGGCATGGTTCACTCCTGCCGAATTGCCAGAGAACAAATATTACATTTTCGGGAAAGAAGGTTGCAAATCCTTGGCTAAACAACTTGACCTGCCACTCCTCGGACAAATTCCTATCGTTCAGAGCATTTGTGAGGGAGGAGACAACGGCACCCCAGTAGCCTGCGACGAAAACACCATCACAGGCAAAGCGTTCGCCGACTTAGCCAACAATGTGGTTAAACAAGTGGAGGTCAGAAATGCCACATTACCCCAGACTCACATCGTAGAAGTAAAAAAGCATTCTTGAATGATTGTTCCGCAAAGGTAAAAAGATTTTTTGGGGAAATTCATTACCTTTGCAGAATCAACGTCGGCGCATCCACTTGCGCCTATAATGCGAAACATATGCTTATCAGAATTTATCCGGAAAATCCGAACCAGCGAGAGATAGACAAAGTAGTGCAATTTCTTCGCGACGGTGGATTAATCGTCTACCCCACCGACACTATCTATGGTTTGGGCTGCGATATCTTCAACACGAAAGCAGTTGAGAAAATTTGCAGATATAAGAAAATTGATGTTCGCAAAGCCAACCTCTCTTTCATCTGCCACGACCTCAGCAATATCAGCCAATACGCAAAAGTGGATAACGACACATTCAAGTTGATGAAGAAAAACCTGCCAGGGCCGTTCACTTTCATTCTCAACGGCAATAACAGTCTGCCAAAGCTTTTCCGCAACAAAAAGACTGTCGGAATCCGTGTGCCAGACAACAACATCATTCTCGAACTTGTAAAAGGATTGGGCAACCCCATCCTCTCTACCTCTGTACGCGACGAGAATGACGATATTCTTGAGTATTTCACAGATCCTGAACTAATCCACGAGCGTTACGAAGGCATCGCGGACGTCGTTATCAATGGCGGATACGGAGCACTTGAGCCATCTACGATTGTTGACTGCACGGGCGACGAGCCAGTTGTCGTTCGTCAAGGGAAAGGCGAATTGATTTGGTAAAATATCGGAGCATTGTTTTGTATGTGGGTTCTTTTGGCACTGTTATCCGCCCTTTTATTGGGCATTTATGATGTCTTCAAGAAAATTTCTTTAAAAGGGAATGCGGTAATACCTGTCCTTACCTCCTCTGTGGTCATCTCTGCGATCATCTTCTTTATTCCTATTTTCTTATCGAAGACTGCACCAGAAACAATGACTGCAGCACATTTCTATGTGCCATCAATTGATTGGAACACACATCTTTTCATCTTCATAAAAGCAGTATTGGTGTTAGGCTCGTGGACATGCGCCTATTTCGGTATGAAAAATATTCCTATCACCATCTACTCTCCCATACGAGCCACACAACCTGTGTGGACAGTCGTTGGCGCACTTGTCATCTTCTCCGAATCATTGACGCCTCTACAATTTTTAGGAATCGCAATCACCATTACCTCCTTCTATCTGTTCTCGCTCGCAGGACACAAAGAAGGCGTGTCGTGGAAACGCAACCATTGGATTTGGCTCATCATCTTGGCCACCCTATTAGGAGCAGCCAGCGGACTCTATGACAAACACCTTATGCACCAATACGACCGTATTGCTGTACAAGTCTATAGCTCTATCTATCAAGCATTTGTGATGGGAATAGTCTTCTTTCTTGTTTGGTACCCACACCGCAAAACATCGCCTTTCAGCTGGCGATGGAGCATCGTCGGCATCTCTCTCTTCCTAATGTTGGCCGACTATGTCTATTATTGGGCACTTTCCGACCATAACGCACTCATATCTATAGTTTCAACCATTCGCAGGTCTGGAGCCGTCGTTCCATTCTTATACGGTGCTATTTTATTGAGAGAGAAGAATTTAAAAGTAAAAGGTGTACTACTCTGCGGAATATTAATAGGTGTCGCACTTCTAACATTCGGAGCTCTGCGAGGCTGACACAAAATGAATCTGTTTTTGAATATATTTTTGTAAATTCGCTCTCTGAACTTAACCACTTAAAGAGGCGTTCGTATACAGATTATTAGCAAAATCTAAAAGAAAGTGCATGAAGAAACTCATTTTCATAATCTCACTTATTCTATCGTATGTTTGCCCCCTGCAAGCCCAACTGACAATGGAGCATTTTTTTGTTCAACAGTTGAAACAGCAACTTCAGATCAATACAGAGACAAGGGCAGCACTCTTAGAAAAATACACATCAGGGAAAGGAAACGCACTGACACTCAAAGGGGGAGCAACCGTAAACATACTTGAATACGAAGAAAACAGCTACTTAAAAGTACAAACATCAAAGCAAGGAACATTCACTCTGAAACGATGGAGTTGCGGGAAAGGAAACTATTTTGCCATGTGTTGGAACATCTGCGCCCCCCTCTGCGACGCTGTTGTCAAAGTGGTGAGAGAAGACACCACAACAAAACCTTATAAGTACTATAACGTACCCATTCCAGAGGTTAAAATCACTGATTTTGTGATTGCAGACTCGCTCAAAGAAGATGGACTGACACCTGAGGATTTTTCCAATAAGTTAGAAATGGAACTGATTAACTACGAGTTGCCCAACGGGGTGAAATTCGTAGCCAGCAATAACACTCCTCTATTTTTAGATGAGCAAAGAGCAAAGAAATATAAAAAGTATTGGAAGAAAAACGACATTATCATACTCTTCGTGGACGGCGAACTTCTATCAGACATACCACAAAACTAAATTTGTCAATTTTCTAACACAAATAAAAAACGAATAGACATAATATATACAAGATATGGCAAATGAAGGAAGAACCGAAATCTCAACATTAGGAGAGTTCGGACTCATCAAACACTTAACAAAAAACATTGAAATTAAGAACGCCTCTACCCTCAAAGGCGTGGGCGACGACGCGGCCATCTTAGAATATAAAGACAAGCAGGTATTGGTTACAACAGACCTGTTGCTTGAAGGCGTACATTTTGATCTCACCTATGCGCCGCTTATGCATTTAGGCTACAAGGCTGCCGTAGTCAATTTTTCAGACATTTACGCAATGAACGGTCAACCTAAGCAAATCACCGTTTCGTTAGGTATCTCAAAGCGTTTCTGTTTAGAAGACATTGACGAACTCTACGCAGGAATCAAGCTGGCATGCGAGAAATATGGCGTTGACCTCGTAGGAGGCGACACCTGCTCATCTATGACTGGATTGACCATATGCATCACCTGCATCGGAGAAGGAGAAAAAGACAAAATCGTTTGTCGCAACGGAGCGAAGAGCAACGACCTTTTCTGCGTCACAGGAGACTTAGGAGCCGCTTACATGGGCTTTTTACTTCTTGACCGCGAACGTAAAGTGTTCGATGGCAATGAATTCCAGCAACCCGACTTAGCAGGCAAGGAATACATTCTTGAAAGACAATTGAAACCAGAAGCACGCAAAGACATCATCGCAGAATTTGCAAAACAGAATATCGTGCCAAACGCAATGATGGACATTTCAGACGGATTGTCGTCCGAATTACTTCACATTTGCAAACAAAGTGGCGTGGGCTGTCGTGTCTACGAAGACAGGATTCCTATCGACTATGAAACATCAATAATGGCGGAAGAGTTTAACATCAGTCCGACGACCGCCGCCCTCAACGGAGGAGAAGACTACGAACTGCTCTTCACCGTACCTTTAGAGATGAACGACGTCATGCAGAAGATACCAGGCGTACATGTTATCGGACACACAACAGACGAGTCGCTCGGTTGCCGTCTCATCACCCACCAAGGCGACGAAGTAGACCTTAAGGCACAAGGTTGGAATCCGTTGGCCGAGGAGACAGGAAAATCTGAAGATGACGCTACTGAATAACACGAAAAATATTCCACAACATACTAATTTCGCAAAATTTTCGTTATATACAATCAAATATAGGTGTTGATAAAAGACAGAAGGTTTCCATTGATGAAAAAATTGAAATATAGCATTCGGAGCATTCTCAGACTCATCCTGCTTCTATCTCTTACATTCGAACTTTCAAGTTGCTCAACAAAACAGCGACTCAAGAAAGCCGACAAGAAATACGAAGTAGGCGAGTATTACAATGCCTCGATTCTCTACAGCCGAATCTATCCGAAGGTGAAGGCCAAAGAGAAGCCTCTCAAAGCCTACAGTGCGTACCAATTAGGGAATTGCTACCGTCTCATCAACCAAACAGATAAGGCAGAAAGAGCATACGCGAACGCATTACGCAACAACTATAAGGACTCCACCGTATACCTTTACTACGCCAATATTCTGAGACAAAACAAAAAAAGCAAGGAAGCGATTGCACAATATGACGTTTACCTTGAGAAACATCCCGATGACATACGAGCCATCAATGGGAGACAATCAGCCATCGACATTGAAGAATGGCGTAAGAACCCGACTCGCTATAAAGTGTCCAAAGCGGACTTTTTCTCATCGAAACGAACAGAATTCTGCCCCTCATTTCCTGGAGGAGACCCAGATGTCGTCTATTTCAACTCCACCCGAGAAAATAAAGAAGTAGGTGGAAACAATAGCAAGATAACGGGAGTGAGAAACAACAGCATCTACTGGGCTAAAAGAAACTCCTTGGGTGAATGGGATAACTTGGAATTAGTGGAGGGAGAGATGACATCCGACTTCGACGAGGGAACTGTCTCGTTCAGCGAAGATGGAAAGCAAATGTTCTTCACCCGATGCTACTCCGAAAAAGGAGAAAGTCGCGGCGCACAGATCTGCACCTGCACACGTTCTGGGGGAAAATGGGGAAAAGTAACCGAGGTGAAACTTTACCCCGACAGTTCCATCACCTTTGCACACCCAGCCTTGTCGCCCGATGGGAAATACCTATACTATGTGTCCGACCTTCCCGGAGGATATGGAGGAAAAGACATTTGGAGAAGCGAGAAGAACGGCAACCAATATGGTGCGCCCGTCAACTTAGGACCCGAAATCAACACACCAGGAGACGAGATGTTCCCTTACATGCGAGAAGACGGAACGCTCTACTTCTCGTCCAACGGACATCCTGGATTCGGTGGATTAGACATCTTCTATGCCAACGAAATGGAAGATGGAACATGGGTAGTAAGCAATATGATGTATCCTATCAACTCAAATGGAGATGATTTCGGAATCTCATTCATAGCTGGATCAGAGAAAGGAATGTTCTCGTCCAACCGAGGTGAAAAGAAAGGATATGATAAAATCTATGAATTTGAGCTACCAGCCGTGGAGTTTATCGTTGACGGGAAAGTAACCGACATGAGCGGTGAACCAATTTCAGATGCCACCGTGCGCATAGTCGGCGACGATGGGACAAACACGAAGTTGAAATCCAAGAAAGACGGATCGTTCAAGTGTAGCCTCAACAAAAACGTCCACTATGTGATGTTAGGCAACTGTCGTGGCTTTCTAAATCAGAAGCAAGAGGCAGAAACCATTGACTTGGAAGACTCTAAAACCTTTCCCATCCATTTCACCCTCGCTTCACTTAGCAAACCCGTTGGACTGGACAATATCTTCTTCGAGTTTGCTAAAGCAACGCTCACGCCCGAATCGTCTACCGCACTTGACAAATTAGTTAAGATTCTTAACGACAACCCTAACATCACTATTGAAATCGGAGCCCACACCGACCGTATAGGATCGGCAGATGGCAATCTGCAGCTATCTGGGAAACGAGCACAGTCTGTTGTTGACTATCTCATCAAAAAAGGAATTGAGTCTGAACGACTCACAGCCAAAGGGTACGGAAAGTCACAACCAGTAACCGTGGACAAGAACCTCCAAAAGAAATATAATTGGCTGAAAGTAGGCGAAGAACTTGACGAAGATTACGTCAATGCGTTATTGGATGATTCGAAGAAGGAGATTGTCGATTCAATCAACAGGCGCACAGAATTCCGCGTGTTGAAGACCACTTATAAAATGTACTAGCATTATGGCAACGAAGAAAATAGACTATAATACCGCAATAAATGAGTTAGAGGAGATACTCAGACAGTTAGAGGCCAACGAACTCGGAGTGGACGAACTCACAACAAAGGCCAAACGAGCCACCGAACTCATCAAATATTGCAAAGAACAACTTTACAAAACCGACGAGGCGGTTAAATCCATTCTGAACGACAACCAAAACGAGACAGCCTAATGCCACTTTTTCCAAACACTACAGGTCCGATAGGGCTGTTTGACTCTGGCTACGGAGGATTGACCATTCTTGAAAAGCTCAGAGAGCATCTACCTCAATATGACTATGTCTATTTAGGAGACAACGCCCGCGCGCCATACGGAAACCGTTCGTTCGACGTAGTATATGAGTTTACACGGCAGGCAACAGAGCGACTATTTGCCATGGGGTGTCCGCTGGTTATCTATGCATGCAACACCGCATCTGCCAAGGCGTTGAAAAGCGTACAGACCAACGACCTTCCTATATGGAATCCAGACAGACGCGTGTTGGGTATCATACGCCCGACAGCAGAACATATTGGGAACGTCAGTAAAACCAAACACATCGGAATCTTCGCCACCATAGGAACAGTGCAATCCAACTCTTATCCACTTGAGATACAGAAACTTTACCCCGAGATGACTGTCACCTGCCAAGCTTGTCCGCTATGGGTGCCACTCATTGAAAACGAAGAATACGATGAAGAAGGAGCCGATTATTTCGTGCAAAAATACATCCACCAACTGTTTCAGAAAGACCCACTTATAGACACAGTTATATTAGGTTGCACCCACTATCCGCTATTATTCAAAAAAATCAAAAAACACCTTCCTGAGAACGTCACACCGATATTACAGGGAGACATTGTCGCAGACAGCCTGAAAAACTATCTGTTAAGACACTCTGATTTAGAACAATTGCTCACCAGAAACGGCAGCTGTCAATTCTACACCACCGAGTCTGCCGAGAAATTTCAGCACAGTGCAACGATTTTCCTACATCAACATGTGGCTGCACAACATATAAAACTATAACCGACTACAGATTCTGCATAAAAAATCGCACCTTATTATTCACAAAAAAATCGTAAATTTGCGTTTGCTTATTGTGAGCCTTGGAAAATTCAAAATTTCAATAAAAGAAGAATATTTAAGACGAAATATATATGTCGTTCAATAACAAAGAACTGTACCGTATCGGACTGGATGCCGGCTCTACAACGTTAAAGTTGGTGGCAACCGACGGGAAAGGTGATGTTGTATACACTGACTACACTCGCCACCATGCCGATATATCAGGCACCCTTCTCTCTTCCCTTGAGCGTATGATGAACAAATTGGGCAACGTGTTGGCATCAATCTGCACCACAGGGTCTGCGGGAATGGGAATTTCAGAACGCTACCAACTACCATTTGTTCAAGAAGTAGTCGCCGCCACGAAGGTAATTGAGGAGAAATATCCCAATACAAAGACGCTCATCGACATAGGAGGAGAAGACAGCAAGATGATCTTCTTCAACAAAGACCTACATCCAGACATCCGCATGAACGGAAACTGCGCAGGTGGAACAGGAGCTTTCATCGACCAAATGGCGGCTATCCTCAATGTCAACGTTTCAGAATTGAGCAATCTTGCCCAAAAAGCCACAACGATCCACCCGATAGCCTCTCGTTGCGGAGTATTCTCAAAGACTGACATCCAAAATCTTATCGCACTCAACGTTTGTCGTGAGGATATCGCCGCTTCTATTTTTAACGCAGTGGTTACACAAGTCGTTTCGGCACTCTCTCATGGTTGCGACATTCTACCAAAATTATTCCTCTGCGGCGGTCCTTTCGCTTTCATCCCAGCCCTCAAAAAACTGTTGATGAAGAAACTTTCTATGACCGAAGGTGATGTTATTCTTGACCCGAACGCATCCGTCGTTCCCGCTTGGGGTGCTTCTCTCGCGGTCGATCTGAGCCAAAATCTTCCAAACTCCATAGAAGAGTTATTAAAGAAATTCTCTCAACAAGGTCAAGAAATCACAATTCGCCATTCGGGATTACAAGCCCTCTTCAAAGATGAAAGCGATTTCACGCAATGGTCGGACGAGAAAAGCCATAACAAAATAGAGAAAGTTGACATGGCTCAACTCTCGAATGAGAAATGCTTTATCGGCATTGACTCTGGCTCAACCACCACTAAGGTAATCGCCATGGATGAGCAAGAACGTATCTTCTTCACCTTCTACAAAAAAAATGGAGGTCGTCCGTTAGAGACTGTCAAAGAGGGTCTTACCCAATTACTACAAGAAGCACAAGCAAAAGGGAAAAATTTGATTGTGAAATCAGGTTGTTCAACAGGTTATGGAGAAGAACTGATAAAAACAGCCTTCGGATTAGATTTCGGAATGGTGGAGACCATCGCCCACTACACCGCCGCCTATAAGTTAGACTCAAAAGTATCTTTCATCCTCGACATTGGAGGACAAGACATGAAAGCCATCTTTGTAGAGAACGGTGCTATCAACCGCTTGGAAATCAACGAGGCTTGCTCGTCTGGTTGCGGATCATTCATCGATAGCTTTGCGAAATCGTTAGACTGCCCAATTTCAGAGTTTGTAGAACGTGCTTGTAGAAGCAAAAATCCATCCGACCTCGGTACGCGATGCACTGTCTTCATGAACTCAAAAGTGAAACAATGTCTTCGCGAAGGTGCGCCATTAGACGATATATCAGCAGGATTAGCCTATTCAGTGGTCAAAAACTGTTTATATAAAGTGTTGAAACTGAAGAATATGGACGAACTTGGCGAGCATATCGTACTCCAAGGTGGGACAATGCGCAACAAAGCCGTCGTCCGTGCATTTGAACTTTCAACAGACAGGACTGTATCCGTTTCCAATTACCCAGAATTGATGGGGGCCTACGGAGCAGCTCTCTTCGCGAAACGTCGAATGGAGAGTCCAAACTATGACGGACAAAGTCAAAACACACCGCTTGAAAGTCTCGTAGACCTCAAAGAATACACGACAGAGCAGATGCGCTGCGTAGGTTGCGAGAACAACTGCCAAATTCTGAAGAATATTTTCGCTAACGGAAAGACCTACTACTCAGGTAACAAGTGCGAAAAAATCTACACCAACAAGGGTGAACGCGGACGTAACGCATTCAATCTGAGCCTCAACAAGGCAGAATTGGCATTCAAGGGGAATCCAAAATCAATCATGCAACAGCCTGTTGTCACATTGGGTATTCCTCGCGTGCTGAATATGTACGAGAATTTTCCATTCTGGCAGGCTCTCTTTACGTCGTGTGGCATTGCCGTCAAGAAATCGGCCCGTTCAACCTTTAAGATCTACGAACGAGGGCTTAGTTCGGTAATGGCGGACAACATCTGTTTCCCTGCCAAATTAGTTCACGGGCATATACTTGATCTGGTAGACAAGAAAGTAGACCGCATTTTCTACCCATACGTCGTCTATGAATCTATGGAACCTAACGCCAACAACAGCTACAACTGTCCGGTCGTTTCAGGTTACTCAGATGTCATTAAGAGTGCCATCAATCCGAAAGCGAAATACAACATTCCGTTAGATGCACCAATCATCAATTTCAAAGATATAAAACTATTGATGAAAGGCTGTCGTCTTTATATTTCTCAATTGATGAAGGACAAATATGACGAAGTGATATTCCAGAATGCTTTTGAAGCAGCGTTGAAAGCCCGAGAGGAATTTTCGAAGACATTGCACGACAAAGCCGTTCATACCTTACAAAAAGCCAAGGAAGAAAACCGTTTCGTCATCTTGTTGGCAGGGCGACCATACCATAACGACCCACTCATACAACATAAGGTGTCTGAAATCATCACCTCTTTCGGTGTCGACGTAATCACGGAGGACATTATTCGCGGTGATTCAGACGAGGTGAAAGATGCGCATATCATTCCACAATGGTCGTACATGAATCGAATCATGCGTGCCGCACATTGGGTGGCAACGACCGACGAACCTGTTCATTTCGTGCAACTCACATCCTTCGGTTGCGGTCCAGACGCGTTCGTGGTTGATGAAGTAAGCGATTTGCTGAAGCGAGGAGGCAAGAATCTGACCCTTCTAAAGGTCGACGATGTGAACAACGCCGGCTCATTACGTTTGCGCATCCGATCTCTCATTGAATCACTCAAGTTCAAATCAGACGTCAACGGAGAGAATGTCAAATACGAGTTTAAGACCACACCATCGTACACGGAAGCAGACCGAGGAAGGAAGATTCTTTGCACCTATTTCTCGGAATTCCATTCTCCGTTCATTCCTCCATTGTTCAAGTTAATGGGCTATGAAGTGGAGAACATGCCACCAAGCAATGCGGATTCCGCCAAATATGGTTTGACCTACGCCAACAATGAGGTATGCTACCCTGCCACTTTAGTGGTGGGCGACTGCATCCGAGCATTACAGTCGGGCAAATATGACCGCAACAAAATCACCTTTGCGATTACGCAAACCGGAGGTCAGTGTCGAGCTACCAACTATATCGCCCTCATTAAAAAGGCGTTGTTGGCAGCAGGATATGGCGATATTCCCGTTATCTCCATATCCATCATGAACACCATCAATGATCAGCCAGGATTCAAACCCGACTTGAAAAAAGCCTTTAAAGTAACTCTCTATATGCTCTTCTATGCCGACGCAATTGCGAAGATGTATTACGCATCGGCAGTGCGCGAGAAAAAGCAGGGAGAAGCATCTGCCTTGAAAGAAGAATATCTGAAACGAGGAGTTGAAGTCATTGAGCAGAAGAAGACCAAAGAATTACTGAAACTGCTGGAAGAGGCGGCAAAACGATTCGATGAAATCACACAGACCAAGGCAGTGCCACGCATTGGTATCGTAGGAGAAATCTTCATCAAGTACAACTCATTCGGTCACCAACACATTGTCGACTGGTTGGTGAAAGAAGGCATTGAGCCTGTCATTCCATCGCTAAACGAGTTCTTCACCCAGTTCTTCCCGAATGCAAAATTCAACGAGAAGAACTACTTAGATGAAAAGCGTTCATTCTTCGTGAAAGCGTTGACGATGTTGGGCAAGGCCTATATTACACACTTAGAGAAAAAGATAGACAAGGCCGCATCAAAATTCCGTTACTACGAGAAAATAACCAATATAGACGAAGAGGCTAAGCGAGCATCTAAGATTGTCAGCCTGGCGGCTCAATTTGGCGAAGGGTGGCTGATACCAGCCGAATTGGCATCATTTGCAGAGCGAGGCATCAACGCAGCCGTCAGTCTGCAGCCATTCGGATGCATCGCCAACCACATCATCTCGAAAGGAATTGAGAAGAAGGTGAAAGATATCTATCCGAACCTCAACATCCTCTTCCTTGACTTTGATGGCGGTGTCAGTGAGGTGAACGTCCTCAACCGACTTCATTTCATCGCAAAAGCAGCAAAATCAAGCATTTGATTCTAACGGAAAATCAACATCATTATGGTATCTTTGCCAAGACATGAATGTAGGTTGCCATAAAATGGAAAGTGGAGAATTGAACGAAATCTACACAAGTTTCCGGAGTAGATAGGGTTACTTTTATCCCCTATCTACTTTGACACCGCGACGATGTTTCCAAAGTTGAAAAGAATTAACTAAATTCTGCCATAAAACGTAGGTGGCAGGAGCGACAGCGATGATTGGATTGAAGAAAGTCTGAGCCATCCAAATAGCCAAAATCGTGTTTTTCTGACCCAAAGCCTGACCCGAGGAGACGCGATTATGGAATTTACCTCCCCACCAACGCCCAAAAGTAAATTGAGCCAAACACATCAGTAAAGCCATCAAAGCCACGTTGAGAGAAGCCCTCAAGTTCGAACTATCCATCTCCCAAAGGTCTGTCGTCGTACGAGCCATCAAAAGCACCAATGCGATTGTCCATAGCCAGAAAGAGATGCCTTGACGTTGTTTGAAAAAAGTATAGATAGAAGGTACAAGATAGCGAAGAATCATAGCGACAGCGAACGGCCCGAAAATCAGTGGAAAAGCCTTACCACAGATGGTTGAAAAAGCGTCTATAAACGTCATCTCAGCAGTCCCCGCTCCGTGCGCACCAATCAGAGAGAAATAGACTGGAGCGAAGAAAGCCACCAGAAGGTTGCTCGACACACTGTAGGTAATCAAACCCGCGACACTGCCCCCTAAAAGTCCCGTGATGACCGGAGCAGAAGTAGCAGTTGGAGCAATCAAGCAGATCAAAGCTGCTTCAGCCATATTCTCATCAATAAAGCGGAAAAGAAGATAGAAAACCATACAGAACGTAAACTGGAACAACAGCATATAAAGATGCCATTTCTTCAAGCGAAAAGACTTGAAATCCACCTTACAATAGACAATGAAGAGCATGACAAAGAGCATATATTTCGTGATGAAAGTAATGTCTTGCAGCGGTTTGTCCATAAAATACTTTGTAATATAAGAGACGTCTGTAAAGAACGAGTGAAACACAATACCGATCATCATCGAGATGAACAGTGCATACGTTTTTAAAAAATTAATCATTTCTTTGTTCTACTAAAAATAACAACGCAAAGTTAGGAATTTTAAGGGTAAAACGTCTTCATCAATTCCGAGTTCTTTGATATTTGAATATCTTTGCGGAATATGAAGAGCCATTTCTGAAATGAACGATATAATATCCAATTTTCCATACAATATTCAAAACCACAACATTTATAAACAACCACGAGGGGTACAGCCTCTGCACCTTCTAAGCCTCTTTTCTGGCTGTGGTGGTATGGACCTCGGCTTTGAAGGACAATTTATCGCCCATCGCAAATCATTTGCAGAGGGTAATCCGTTAGTAGACCATCAAATGAACGAGGAGTGGGTGATGCTGAAGCGAAATCGTTTTGAAACCGTTTTTGCCAATGATATTTTGGATGAGGCACAGGTGGCTTGGACTAACTACATGCGTCGATTCGGCTACGAAGAGAGCCGATTTCACAAAACAAGTATTGTAGAACTCGTGAAACTGCACAATAGCGGTGTTGAGGTTTTCCCCAAAAACATTGATGTTGTGGTAGGCGGATTTCCCTGTCAGGATTTCAGTGTGGCAGGCAAACGAAAAGGCTTCAATTCGGACAAAGACGATTATGGGAAGAAACGAGAAAGCGACGAGCCATCGGAAGAGACACGCGGAAAACTCTACTTTTGGATGAAGCAGGTAATTGACATTGTGAGACCCAAGATCTTTGTGGCTGAAAACGTCAAAGGATTAGTCAACCTTGGAGATGTGAAAGACATTATCCAGAAAGACTTTGCCAGCGCCGATGGGAATGGCTATATTGTGTTACCACCACAAGTCTTACACGCAGGCGATTTCGGCGTTCCCGAAAGCAGAGAACGTGTGATTTTTATCGGCATCAGAAGGGAGGCATTAACCGAAGAAGCTCTGAAAGCACTACAAAACGAGGTTATTCCTGAAGAATTCAATCCCTACCCGAAGCCTACGCATAGCGCAACAAATAAGGACTCTAAACTTCTGCCCATTGTTACGACAAAAGATATATTGTCAGGATTAGAAGAGCCAAATGAGACAACGGACGAATCACAACGAACCTTCTCCAAAGCAAAATTTATGGGAAAAGGGCAAGGGCAGACAGAGATAAAATGGGATGGATTAGGCCCAACAATACGTTCGGAACACCACGGCAACATAGAATTTCGTCGTCTCTCAGCCGAACATGGGGGCAAACACGCTGAAGAATTAAGCTTAGGTTTGCCTGAACGGCGACTGACTCCTCGCGAGTGTGCTCTTATTCAAACCTTTCCACCCGATTACGAGTTCGTTATGAAGAGTGAAAAGGAGAAAAGCTATCGCCTCAGTGCCTCCGCAGCATACAAAGTGATTGGCAACGCCGTTCCACCAGTGCTGGCGTTTCATATTGCGAATCGATTAGAGTCTGTATGGGTAAAATACTTTGGATAATCCACTAAAAACCGCTATGGCACCAAGTTCCATAGCGGTTTTTTCTGTCAAAAGGACAAAAAATCCTTTGAAATTCTGCTTATTTCTTAATCAAAGAAAGAACAAACAATAGGATTACGGCTCCTAATGCTGAAGTAATGATTTCTCCTACATACGGAACTGGAATAGCTTTGCTTAAAGTATCGCCTAACAACCAACCACCAATCACTCCACCGACAATACCAATCAAGAGGTTAATCAACAATCCATGACTTGCACCTGAAAAGAGCTTGCTACCCAAAAATCCGGCAACTGCTCCGATAATCAAATAGATGATTATACTCATAATCTTGTTTAATTTAAATTAGTATTTTGCTTTACATTATTTCTTCAGATTCATCCACGAACCTGTCCATTCCCCTCAATAATCCACTTATAGGTCGTGAGTTCTTCCAAACCCATTGGTCCCCTCGCATGCATCTTCTGCGTCGATATGCCAATTTCTGCTCCCAAACCAAACTGCGCTCCGTCCGTCCACGCAGTCGACGTGTTAGCGTACACACACGCCGCATCCACCAACTGATAGAACAACGCAATGTTCTTCTCATCTTTGCTGATGATCGCCTCGCTATGCTTTGAGCCATACTTGGCGATATGCGCCAATGCCTCGTCAATATTCGCCACTGTTCGAATAGACATCTTCAACGATAAAAACTCCAACCCAAAATGATCCGCCTTGGCATGTTGCAACAATTCAGCTGGATATTTACCATCCAATGCCTTATACGACCTCTCATCGGCATAAATAACAACTTTTTTTGTTTGCAATGGTTCACAAATCTGTGCCAATTTAGGCAACTGTTTTTCGTGAATCAACACCGTATCCAACGTGTTGCAAACACTTGGCCTACGCGTCTTTCCATTAAAAATCGCATCCGATGCAATTTTCAAATCTGCCGTCTCATCAACAAAAGTATGGCAGACACCCGCCCCCGTCTCAATGACAGGCACCTTGGCATGCTCATGCACAAAATTAATCAACCCAGAACTTCCCCTCGGGATGATCAAGTCAACATAACCAACGGCATCTAACAACTCCCCTGTAGCCTCTCTACCCGCAGGAAGCAGGGCTACCACATTCTCATCCACTCCATGTCTCCTCAACACAGAATGTATCACATTAACAATAGCCACGTTCGAAGCGTACGCATCCGTTCCCCCTTTTAAAACACAGGCATTGCCCGATTTCAAACAAATAGAAAAAACATCAAAACTTACGTTCGGACGTGCCTCATATATCACTCCTATGACTCCAAACGGAACACTCACACGTTTGATTTTCAAACCATTAGGACGAACTGTCTCCCTCAATGTCTTTCCTAACGGAGATGGCAAGCCCACCACATTACGAATATCGGACGCAATACCTGCAATCCTCTCTTTCGTCAATTGCAAACGATCGTACATAGAATTAGCTGGATCCATCTTGTCCAAATCTTTTTGATTCTCAGCCAAGATATACTCCGTCTGATTCTCTGCTTCGTCCGCAACATCTAATAACACCGCATTTATCTGCTTGTCTGTCAGACGACCCAATGTCTTTGAGGCGGCACAAACCTGCTCAAAAATTCCGCTTATAGCCATATAGTTTAAGTTACAAATACAATAAAATCAGAATAGGTAGAGGTAATCGTAATGAACAATCGGACGTTTTCCTTTCTGTCCGATATTCTTCTTCGCCAACGTACTTGAATACTGCGCCTGACCTACACCCAACTGGTTTCCATCTTCGTCCATGACCTTTACAATATCTCCCTTCTCGAAATTGCCTTCTATCCGCACAACACCGACCGGCAAGATAGAAACGGCTTTCTCCTCCTCAAACACTTTCTTCAAGCATCCGTTGACAACGACCTCGCCCTTGGCAAATCCGTCACTATGGACAATCCACTTCTTCACGCTCGTTGTTGGCTTGTCGGATGGCAGAAAACGTGTGCAAACCACATCCTCGTCATGGAGTAGATGTATAAGTATGTCATCTTTTTTCCCATTAGCGATAACCACCTCTATGCCCTCATCGGCAACCTTGCTCGCTATATTCGTCTTCGTCTGCATTCCGCCACGACCGAACGACGACTTTGAAATCTGAATATACGAGGAAAGGTCTCTCTTACCAGGGAAAACCTCTCGAATGACCTCAACGCCAGGTTCGCCAGGTTTTCCATTGAAGATCCCGTCGATATTGCTCAGAATAATAAGTTTTTCCGCCCCCATCATCGTGGCAATCATTCCCGACAACTCGTCATTATCCGTGAACATCAATTCCGTTACTGAAATGGTGTCATTCTCGTTAATGATAGGGACAACTCCATGCTCAAGCATAACCGAAAGACAGTTCCGTTGATTGAGATAGTGCATCCTCGTGCCAAGACTCTCTTTCGTAGTGAGCACTTGACCACAAAGTAGACCTTTCTCCTCAAAACACTCACGATAGATGCTGATGAGTTTAGCCTGTCCGATAGAAGAGAAGAGTTGACGAGCGGAGACGACATCCAACTTATTGTCTTTAATCAAAGATCGCCCCGCCGCAATGGAACCAGAGGAAATCAAAATGATCTCATACCCCTCACTATGAAGCTGAGCCACCTGCGCGACCAACTGTTGGATGCGTTCCAAATCAACGCCGCCAACAACAGCCGCCAACACGTTGCTGCCTATCTTCACTGCAACTCTTTTTTTCATTCCTTAAAGATAATTTTTTTCGATTAAAGACAGAACATCATTTTACTTTTTATCACCACGAAGTTCCGTTCTTTTAATTTTACCACTGATTGTCTTAGGTAATTCATCGACGAACTCTACGACACGAGGATATTTGTATGGAGCAGTTGTACGTTTCACATGGTTTTGAATCTCCTTAACCAAGTCGTCGCCTGCTTTGTCTTTATATTCTTTAGCCAAAACAATGGTCGCCTTGATGATTTGTCCGCGAACCTCATCCGGCACTCCTGTGATAGCACACTCAACAACTGCTGGGT
Source organism: Bacteroidaceae bacterium (assembly GCA_963654355.1). GTDB lineage: Bacteria > Bacteroidota > Bacteroidia > Bacteroidales > Paludibacteraceae > UBA1181. Next base: position 100,293 of record CAVKBM010000002.1, read on the forward strand.
GCTTCATCAACGCACTTTCAACTTCGAAAGGACCGATACGGTAACCCGAACTCTTGATTACATCATCCGTACGACCGACGAACCAGAAATAGCCATCTTCGTCTCTCCAAGCGACATCTCCAGTGTGGTAGATATTGTCTTTGAATATCTCTTCAGTCAACTTAGGATTACGATAGTATTCTTTGAATAATCCAACAGGTCTCCACCTATCCAAACGAATAACGATCTCGCCTTGAGTGCCTGTAGGAACGCTCTTTCCTTCCGAGTCGACCAGATCAATGTCGTATGCAGGATTTGGCAAACCTGTCGAACCTGGCTTTGGTTTTACCCAAGGGAAGGTTGCCAAAAGGACTGACGTCTCAGTCTGACCGAATCCCTCCATCAACTTCAGACCCGTCTCTTCATAGAATTTTTCAAACACAGAAGGGTTCAACGGCTCTCCCGCAATCGTACAATGCTTCAATGACGAAAGGTCGTATTTTTTCAAATCCTCACGAATCATGAAACGAAAGACCGTCGGAGGCGCACAGAAAGAGGTAATATGATATTTCTGAATGACCGCCAACATATCGGCAGCACTAAATTTCACATGGTCGTATACAAAGATGGTAGCACCTGCAATCCACTGACCATATATCTTACCCCAAGCACACTTTGCCCACCCCGTGTCTGCGACTGTCAAGTGTAGGCTATCCTCATCAAGGTTGTGCCAATATTTACCCGTAGCAATATGACCAAGCGGATAAGAATAAGAGTGAGCGACCATCTTAGGTTCACCCGTTGTTCCTGAAGTGAAATACATCAACATGATGTCGTCAACCTCATTGCGTTTAGGAGCGACAAAAGGAGCAGCGTTTTCGCATCCTTTATGGAAATCAATCCAATCTTCTGGAATGATGGAGCCTACAGAGATGCAATATTTAAGAGTCGGAGACTCTGCACGAGAGTCGTTGATATGATCCAAGATTATCTGTTCTCCATCCGCAACGATAGCCTTAATGCTTGCGGCATTAGTCCTGTAGACAATGTCGTCCTTTGTGAGAAGATGGGTCGCAGGAATAGCAATAGCACCAATCTTGTGAAGAGCGAGAGTGGAAATCCAAAACTCATAGCGTCTTTTTAGAATCAACATCACCATATCCCCCTTCTCAATGCCGAGCGACAAGAAGAATGATGCGGCCTTGTCTGTTTCCCTTTTGATATCAGCGAAAGTGAAATCAATACGATCCCCCTTATCGTTCGTCCAAAGGAGGGCTACCTTATTCGGTTTTTGAGCTGCCCATTCGTCCATCACATCGTATGCGAAATTGAAATGATCTGGGACAATTACCTTATAGTTTTGTTTGAAATCCTCGTACGAATCGAACTGAGTTTTCTTAAGAAATTTCTCTAACATTATATTTTCGTTTTCTACGTTAGTATATCAGGAAATATCACTTTTTCTACAACGATAAAAATATTCAAATATTTAGCAAGGATTGGCTTTAATTCCTTGTATAACCGCATTAGTGAATCCGTTCTTCTCCATTTCATTAAGTCCTTTGATAGTCCAGCCTCCAGGCGTCGTCACCTTGTCTATTTCGGCTTCCGCATTCGACTTGTTCTTGAGAATCAATTCTGCGGCTCCGATCATAGTTTGGGCAATCACTTCTTGAGCGATGTCTGGACGAACACCTAACTCAACGGCACCCTCGGTAGCCGCACGCAAGTAACGTAATGCATAAGCGATACCACAAGAAGAAACATTTGTGAACGCCCCCATCTGCTTTTCTGGGACAATGATGGCACGACCCAATTTGTTGAAGAGAGAGAGGACAAAATTCTCCTGCTCCTTGCTAACACCTAACGAACTGACAAAGTTCATACCTGCGAGCAAAGCTACCGCAGTGTTAGGTAACACACGGAAGAGAGGATGACCATCGCCCACGAGTTCGGCAATATGCTTCAGCTCCACACCTGCCGCAATCGAAATGATAGTCTGCCCCTGTGTCAAAACTGGTTTGATGCCGTTGATGACAACATCGACCAACCACGGTTTCACAGCAATCACGATATAATCAGCACCCTTGACAACCTCTTGATTATCAGTGCTAACTAAGATATTTTTACTTATTTTAGAGATGCCTTTCAGCGTATTTTCACTTGCGTCAGCCACAGCCAACTCTTCGGCTTTGCACGCTCTTGAAGAAAATAAACCTTTCACTAATGCGCCACCCATATTGCCAGCGCCGATAAATGCTATCTTCATAAAAACGATATTTTTAATTCGACGACGCAAAGTTAGATTTTATTCTTTTTGAAAAATTAACATTACAAGGATTTTTTTTCTCTTTTTGTCGTTGGAGTTGATTTAATTTTTTATTATTGCACATTCATTGTGAATATGCGCAAAGAAAACGGCTGCCACGAATACTCTTTAGAATATTTCACCTAAATAAAATAAAGCTCCTTTTGTTTTCTCACAATCTATCGGTGAACGAAACTCCTTTTGCTGTATTTTTGCCCCACGAAATTTTGAGAAAGGAAGCACAAAAATATGGCTATTTTCAACCCCACAGAACAAGATGAAGTCTCTTATATGAAGAGCGTCATCAAACGATTGGAAAAAATCATCACCCAATTGGATGAGGTGATTCTCAACAACGACAAAGACCTTCGCGAATATAAGAATTTCCTTTGGGAGAATCAGTCGGAACTCGACCGCGCCGAGAAAAGCGCCGTACGTCACAATGTTACGCAAGCGGTTATGTCAAGTGAGGCTATCGTGGAAAAGAAGAAACGAATACGCAAGATGATTGAAATTCCCTATTTTGGTCGTATAGACTTTCAATCAGACAAAGCACTGGAACCTCTACCTCTCTACATCGGAATCCACTCTTTTTACGACAACGAGAAGAACGAGAATGTCATTCACGACTGGCGCGCCCCTATCTCAACTATGTTCTACGACTTTGAGACGGGGTCTGCCCACTACGAAGCACCTCAAGGTATTGAAAGTGGCAATATTTTGCTGAAAAGGCAATATAGAATACGACGTTCAGTCATGGAGTTTATGCTTGAGAGTTCCGTCAATATTCAAGATGATATTCTTCAGAAGGAACTAAGTAGCACATCCGACGAACGCATGAAGAACATCGTCGCCACCATCCAACGAGAGCAAAATCAGATTATCCGTAACGAGGAGGCTAAAACACTTATCATACAAGGTGTTGCAGGTTCTGGAAAGACATCTATCGCCTTGCATCGCGTCGCCTATCTACTCTATCGCCACAAAGGAGAAATCACCTCCAAAGATATTTTGATTATCTCACCTAACAAGGTGTTTGCCGACTATATCTCCAACGTCCTACCAGAGTTAGGGGAGGAGACCATTAAAGAGTGCGGATTCGAAGAACTAATGGCAAAACAATTAGGCGAGAAAGTTGCTTTCCAAAATTTCTTTGAACAAGTTACAGAGGTGATTGAGAATAACGACAAGGAATATATTGAACGTATCCGTTTCAAGTCGTCTGTTGAATTTATCGATCTAATGGATAAATTCATACTGCATGTGGAAAACTCGCTTTTTGAGGCAACAGACTTGAAGTTAGGAAGGATTCCTGTTCCCAAAGAGTATCTTGAAGAACGATTCAAATCCTACCACCGTCTGCCATTGCGTTCCCGCTTCGATGCCATCGCCAAAGACGTAATCCGTGAGGCACAAATCACTATGCCTAATATGGAAATCACTTCCACGGATAAAACGAAACTGAAAAATGAGATCAAAAAAATGTTCAAAGGCAACAATGACATGACGCTTTATCAATCGTTTTACGAGTGGATTGGTCGCCCAAAACTCTTCAAAAAAGCGAAAAACAGACGATTGGAGTATGCTGACGTTGCGCCACTTCTCTACCTCAAACTGAAGTTGGAAGGCATCAAAGAGAAATTCCCCGTCAAGCACCTATTGGTAGACGAGATGCAAGATTACACACCGATCCAATATAAAGTAATCTCATTGTTATTCCCTTGCAATAAAACAATTTTAGGAGACGCTCTTCAGTCGGTAAACCCTTATAGTTCAACAAATTATATGGATATACAACGAGTGTTGCACGGATCGGAAGTGATGAAACTTTGCAAGAGTTACCGTTCATCCTACGAGATTACAGAATTTGCACAACATATCCGTAAAAGCGAAGACCTGCAAGCCGTTGAGCGCCATGGTGAAGCACCGACTGTGCAATGCTATGGCAATGAAACTGATGAAAACGAATTTCTCCACAAATATGTCAACGAGATAGAGATGACATCTCGTTCGCTCGGCATCATCTGCAAGACGGAGAAAGAGGCAGAAGCCCTGCACGCATTGCTCTCGACACGCACAGACCAAGTGTGCTTGCTGTCAAGTGAAAGTGCCGCTTTCACCAACGGAATCATCGTTACCACCGTTCATACCGCCAAAGGACTGGAATTCGACGAGGTAATCATACCTCATTGCACCGAAAAAGAGTACAACAACGAAATGGACCGTAGCCTCTTGTACATTGCCTGCACAAGAGCCATGCACAAATTGACAATTACAGGAAGTGGCAAACTAAGCGAGTTTGTGCTATAGTACTTATAAATTTACTTTATTAAGGAGGAAATTCTCCAAACAAACGACATAGAATCAACAAAATAACCCAAATAATTGGAGCTTTACATACAAATACAAAATCTTAGCATCCTTATATTCTTCATTTTTAATATCATCTAATGCTAAAGAAATAATATGCTCCTCATCCACCCCACTGCTTACAAATGTTGGCGGAAAAGTGTAGATAGCAGTAGACTTTATTTCACCTTGCCGACTTCCTTCAACTTCCGAAAGTCTAATTCAAAATTAGGGGTGAAAACATTCTTTCCAAGATTTGCTTCTATGTCTGTGATTTTCCAAAATCTTCCGTCTACCACCTCAGAATGGTCGGGCTGAGGTTCTTCGTCTAAGACAATCGAATGAACGTAAATCATCTCACGCTCGACAGGACTCTCCCAAATATAGTTGAAAAGTCGCTCTGGTTCAATATCTCGCAATCCGAGTTCTTCCATCGCCTCTCGGTGGAGTGCAATCTCGACACTCTCGCCAAAGTCGATGTGTCCGCCCACCGCCGTGTCCCATTTGCCTGGTTGGATATCCTTCCAGTCAGCTCTCTTCTGCAAATAAAGGTCGCCATTAGAATTGAAGACATGTAAGTGAACGGCTGCGTGTAGAATCTTAGAACCACTGTGGCACTCTTTGCGAGTGGCTTTTCCTATCACGTTTCCATCTTCGTCTATCACAGGGAAAAACTCATCCATCTCCGTTCAATTTATTATTCAATTACACAATTCGCATCGGTATGCCTTCGTCCTTCAAATATTTTTTTAAATCAGGAATGGAAATCTCGTGGAAATGGAAAATTGACGCTGCCAACGCTGCATCTGCCTTCCCTTTCTCAAAGACATCTTTGAAATGTTCCATTTTTCCAGCACCACCCGACGCAATAACAGGGATAGAAAGCGACTCGGACAAAACAGCAAGTGCCTCGTTAGCAAAACCTTGTTTCACGCCATCGTGATTCATACTTGTAAACAGTATTTCTCCTGCACCTCTTTCTTGTGCCTCTTTCGCCCAAGAGAAAAGCTTCTTATCCGTTGGCACTCGACCTCCATTCAAGTAGCACGTCCACTCGCCACTCTCGTCCAACTTAGCATCAATGGCAACCGTGCAAACTTGAGAACCGAAATTCTTAGCTACCTCTGTAATCAAATCTGGATTTTTTATAGATGCAGAGTTAATAGATACCTTATCGGCACCCGCACTCAATAGGCGATCAACATCGGACAACTCGTGGATTCCACCGCCCACAGTAAAAGGAATGCTGATGTTCTCTGCAATCCTTTTCACTAAATCCACAAAGGTTTTTCTACCTTCGTGCGATGCCGTAATGTCTAAAAACACCAATTCATCTGCACCCTGCCTGCTATACTCTGCACCCAACTCAACCGGATCACCCACATTGCGGATGTTCACGAAATTGATGCCTTTCACCGTCTGCCCATCTTTGATGTCCAAACAAGGTATGATTCGCTTTGCTAACATGATCCTACACTTATAAGTTTAAGAAATTACGGAGAACTATTTCGCCCATTGCTCCACTCTTCTCGGGGTGAAACTGCACTGCGTAAAAATTATCCTTGCGCAATGCCGCACTGTAGGGGTGTATGTAGTTGGTCTGTGCGATTGTCTCCTCTCCCAACGTCGCATAATAACTATGCACATAGTAGAAATAGGCTTCCTCTGGCAGACCTACGAAAAGAGGAGATTCCCGATTTGTTACCGTGTTCCAACCCATGTGCGGGACCTTGACGTTCGGTTGTGCAGGTGCAAAACGCTTTACCTGCTCGGGGAATATCCCCAAACAATGGACAAACCCAGAAGCCGCCTCCTCAGAAGACTGGCACATCAACTGCATGCCGATGCAGATACCCAACGTCGGCTGTTTTAACGACTTAATCACCTCATCCAACTTGTGTTCTTTGAGATAATCCATTGTCGTCTCCGCCTCACCGACACCTGGAAAAATCACCTTGTCGGCAGACTGTATTTTGGCAACATCTCCCGTTATCTCAGCCTCAACGCCTAAACGACGCAAAGCATAATCTACCGAGAAAATATTACCTGCATTGTATTTTATGATCACAACTTTCATTACTCTGACATCTTTGTTCTATCAGACTACTGTTTCATAAGGAAAGATTTGAAATCCGCAAAATCTTTCGTCATCGCGATACTCTTCTTCTCTCCCTTCATAAAGGCTTGCAACTTAACAGGAATCTCCACTTTGTCGCCAATAATCTTCTCGACCGTATCCTTGAATTTCGCAGGATGAGCCGTTTCCAAAAAGATGCCAACTTCATCGGGCTGTAAGAACTCAGATAGAGCTCGATAGCCCACCGCACCATGAGGATCCAAGAGATAATGATTCTTTCTATAACAATCACGCAGTGTTTCGCTAATCTGCTCGTCGTTATAGGTGCAACCAGAAATCTCAGCAGCAATCGCATCGTGAGAATTTCCGTAAAGGTCTAAAATACGAGCAAAATTACTTGGGTCTCCCACATCCATTGCATTGGCAATCGTTTGGATAGATGGCTTTGGTGAATAGGTCTCCGTCTTCAAATACTGATAGAAAATATCATTGCGGTTGTTAGCTGCGATAAACCTCTTCACAGGCAACCCCATTTTCTTACCAAAGAGACCCGCCGTGATGTTTCCAAAGTTTCCTGAGGGAACGCAAACGACAATGTTCTTGTCCACACCTTTCTTCTGCAACTGAGCCACAGCGTAGAAATAGTAGAAAGCCTGAGGCAAGAAACGAGCTACGTTGATGGAATTGGCAGAAGTCAATTTCAAACGTGCATTGAGATCCGCATCCATAAAAGCAGACTTCACCAACGCCTGACAATCGTCGAACACGCCGTCTACTTCCAAAGCAGTAATGTTTTGACCTAAGGTAGTGAACTGACATTCCTGAATCGGACTCACTTTGCCTTTAGGATAGAGAACAAAAACACGAATGCCATTCACGCCCAAGAATCCGTTGGCGACCGCAGATCCCGTATCTCCAGAAGTCGCAACTAAAACATTGACCTCCTTCTGCCCCTCCTTTTTGATGAAATAGCCCAACAAACGAGACATAAAGCGAGCCCCCACATCCTTGAACGCCAAAGTAGGACCGTGGAACAACTCCAAACTGTAGATATTATCATTGACATGCACCAAAGGCACATCAAAACTCAACGTGTCATAAACTATCTCCTTCAACGAGGCTGCGTCAACATCCTCACCAAAGAAAGCATCTGCCACCGTATAGGCGATTTCCTGAAATGAAAGGTCTTTCATCTTCTCAAAGAAATCAGCAGGAAGTTGTTTGATTACCTCAGGCATATACAAACCACGATCGGAGGCCAACCCTTTGACAACTGCTTCCTGCAACGAGGCACGCGCAGCCTTCTTATTGGTGCTATAGTACATCATAATTTTCGTACACTTTATGGTTTTCTGAACTGCGCAAAGATACAACAAAATTTCGCATTTCATCCTTACCATATCTGTGTTGTCATAAATCACGCAAGCAATTTTGTTGAGGTTCTCAATAAACGATTTTTTTAAAGAACCAAATTTTTTTTACTCCTAACAAATTGTAAAGAAGATTTGTTTTTTATTCATTTGCATTCTGAATATTAGGTTAGAAGTTTTAACCTTGATTGATTGGAGAAATATTCTAAAATTTTAAAAATGATAAAAAAGATTTTAGCAATTTCCGGGAAGCCCGGACTATTTGAGTTAGTATCTCAAGGCAAAAACATGCTTATCGTCGCATCTTTAAAAGATGGCAAGAAACAACCCGCCTACACAAGCGAGAAAATTCTTTCATTAGGCGATATTGCAATGTACACAAACGGAGGAGAAGTGCCTTTGGCTGAGGTTCTCCTCTCTATAAAAGAGAAACAAAATGGAGCAACTGTCGCAATCGACACAAAGAAAGCAAGTGGTGCCGAATTGTCTGATTTCTTGGCTTCTGTATTGCCAGATTTTGACAGGGACAGAGTTTACGCATCAGACATCAAGAAACTGATCAACTGGTATAACATTCTGATTGAGTCCAACCACGCTGATTTTGAAAATGATGTTAAGCCTGCGGAAAAAGCCGAAGCATAGTCTTCGCTGTTGAACGCTCATACAACAGAATATATAAGAGAGGACGTCCGTTGCGACGTCCTTTTTCATTGCTGTTTTTGTATCATTGCGAATCAACTATCTTTTTCTTACCTTTGTTTGCATAGTAGCGTTTGTACCCATCATGCAGAAAAAGACATTATTCCTCGTCGTAGTCACTTTCATCGTTGCGCAATTCGTCATCTTAATAGTATTCGGCTATACACCACACCCAGACAGCCAGGACTATCTTAGATACGCCAAAGACGCAATAAGCGATGGAGCGTTCTACCCGACAAAAGAAGGGCTCTATACCCTTCCTTTTTTATGGAATGTGGGGGCTATTAACGCCGTTGCATTGTCATTAAAGATTTTCGGTTCAGAAATACCATTGATGTTGCTCTATTCCCTACTAAAAGGGCTTTCACTACTTTTCGTCTACCTTCTCACAAAATCATGGTTTAATGACAAAATTGCTTGTATTGCCACAGTCATTTATCTGCTCTACCCCGCCAATTACGGAGAGGGGACATCAATGTTGAGCGAAGTGCCTTTCACATTCCTCGTTCTTGCAGGATTATTTGCCTGCCAAAAGAAAAAATTCATATTGGGCGGAATCCTAATGGGTTTTGCGGACTATATGCGACCAGTCGCCATCATCTTTATCATTGCTTACATATTTAGCAATATCAAAGACTACAAACATAATTTTAAAATAATTACTGCTTATGTAGCGTTTATATCCTGCATCGGCTTCTACAACTATGCCACAAGGGGAGAATTTTTCTATAAGGCAAAAACAGGCTGGATGTGTATGGCGCAATATCATTGGAAGGAAGGTGCAGACCAAAGTGGACTATTAGCGGCAGAGAAAGTTACCGAAAACAACAGCCTCACCTATACAGAGAAAGATAAAGTATGGCGAAACATGTTCTTTGATTGGCTGAAAGATCATAAAGCGGACTATTTCAAGCAAATACCGTTGAAAATCATTCGCACCTACGTTTCTGACAATGTGAACCTTTGCGCATTCCTACCAGAATCAGAAAAAAACAAAGACTATATGTATGAAAGTCTATCAATGAGCGGCCTGAAAGACGATTTTCCAAACTACACAGGCGTTCAATGGCTCACCATTTACAACCTCCTATTCTATTATGCAATGATGTTACTGTTTTTGTTTAGTATCAAGGAAATTAAGGTGATACCTATTCCATGGACAATCTTTCTCTTCGGGACAATCTTCATCGCAACAGTAGGCCATGGAGAAGCGCGATTTCATCAGCCTTTCATGCCCTTCATCATTATCGCAGTAGCATATAAGGTTTCTCGATTATTCGAAACACCTTACACTCCAAAATCTAACGTCAACTGAGGGTCTAACAGAGTGAAAGATCGTCGGTGATACTCGCAGGGCCCCATTTGCCTTATTGCTTCACGGTGTTCCTTTGTCGGATAGCCTTTGTTTTTCTTCCATAAGTATTGGGGATATTCCATATCTATCTTCGTCATAAAATCATCACGATATGTTTTTGCCAAGACAGAAGCTGCGGCAATTGACATATATTTCCCATCCCCTTTCACAACACACTGATAAGGCACATCTTTATAAGGTCTGAACCGATTGCCATCGATGATTAAATGTTGAGGCTTCTTGATCAACTGGTCTACCGCACGGTGCATCGCTAAAATTGAAGCATTTAAGATATTGATTTCATCAATCTCCTGTGCCGTGCAGATACCAACTCCCCACGAAATGGCATTTTCCTCAATGATAGGTCGAAGGCTATAGCGTTGTTTCTCAGTCAGTTTCTTTGAATCATTGAGCATTTCATTCTCAAAATCAGCAGGTAACACGACCGCAGCTGCAAAGACTGGTCCCGCAAGGCAACCACGTCCCGCCTCATCACACCCAGCCTCAACAACTCCTTCCTGCAAAAACGGCAACAACATTTTCGTTTTCTTCTATAGTTTAACACCCATCAAAACACGAGCATTTTCTAAAGCCGCTTCCGTCAAATTAGCACCACTCAACATGTGGGCAATCTCCTCTACACGTTGCTCCATCGACAGTTGGATGATGTGCGACACAGTGCTATCTGCGTCGTCCTCCTTATAGACCTTGTAGTGGGTGGAACATTTCGCTGCTATCTGAGGAAGATGAGTAATGCTAACCACCTGCATGTACTCGCCCATACTCTTCATCAACTCGCCCATACGATCTGCCACCTCTCCTGAAACACCTGTATCAATCTCATCCAAAATAATGGTCGGTAGGTTCTCTTTCTTTGAAAGGATTGACTTTAGAGCCAACATGACACGCGACAACTCACCTCCCGAAGCAACAGAAGCAATCGGCTGCAAAACGCCATTTTTATTAGCGGCAAAAACAAAGGTAATCTTATCTCTCCCCTTTGCTGTGAAATTTTCCATTGGTTCTATCTGCACTTCAAACTTCGCATTGCCCATACCTAAGTTGTGAAGAATGTCTGAAACAGCAATGCCAAACTCGCCACTCGCCTTCTCACGGCAATCGGTAACGACATTCGCAGCTTCAGTCAGTTCACCTTTCAACTTCGCAATATTCTGTTCTATTTCGGATATCATCTCTTCAGACGACCCCAACTTATTGAATTCCTCTTCAAATTGCTTCTTCACAGCCAATAGTGAGTGTAGATTGTCTACTTTATGTTTCTTCTCTAATGTATAAATCAAATCCAAACGAGCATTGACAAACTCTATGCGCTGAGGGTCGACCGCAACATCCGCCAACTTCGTCTCAACCTCGCGGGCAATCTCTTTCAGTTCGATCATTGCTCCGTTCATCCGTTCCGACCATCCTCCTAAATCGTTGTAAACAGACGAAAGTCCAGACATCTTATCTTGTATTTCTTTAAGTATGCCACAGATGGACTCCTCTTTATCCGAAAGATGCCATTGAGCCTGCTCCAAAACTTCTTTCAACTCCGATGTGTGAGATAGTTGGTCTAATTCCGCTTCAAAATCCACTTGTTCATTTTCAGTGAAATTTGCATCCTGAAGTTGCTTCAGTTGGAACTCAAGATAGTCTTTGTTGGCATTCTGTTCCACAACTAATTTCTTCAGATCTGTTAACTTTTTCTGCTCTGCAACATATCGCTTATAGATCGTTTCATAGGAATCCAACGCAGGGTTCGTTCCTGCGACGGCATCCAAGACATGCATTTGAAAATTGTCCTGACTCAACAACAAAGTAGCATGTTGCGAGTGGATATCTATCAGAAAAGACGTCAAATCTTTCAAGACACTCAAGGGCGCAGGCGTATCATTAATGAATGCACGAGATTTTCCATTAGGCGCAATCTCCCTTCGTATCAGACAACAGTCGTCATACTCCAACTCATTTTCTTCAAAGAACGATTTTAAATCATAATTGGAAACATCAAACTCAGCTTCAACAACACATTTCTTATCTGGGTCTTTCAACACCTTCACGTCGGCACGATTTCCTTGGATTAGGCCAAAAGCCCCGAGGAGAATGGACTTTCCTGAACCCGTCTCACCCGTGATGACAGAGAAGCCTCTATTCCACAAAACCTCCGTCTTATCTATCAATGCATAATTTTCAACAGAAAGTGATTTTAACATATTAGAGTTTTCTTTTTGTAGTATGATAAGAAATTAATTGAGCAACTCCGAAAACTTGTTGGATTGCGTTGGAAGTATGCTCAAAAGTATATCGTAAAGTTCCTTTTTTTCTTTTGAAGTAGCAGGGGCGAACATATCCAAAAGTTCATTCATCTTCGTCTCAACAAACAACTGCAGAGCCACGGAATAAGGCACTGCACGATTCATTTCCCTCAAATAGGGAAGATTGTTGTAAATGTTAGTACGTCCCTTCTCCGTACTATTCACCATCTCGTCCAAGCCAAAGCGATGATACTCATAATTGACATCCCTCAGTTTTTTTAATCTGTCATCTAAGTAGTTGCTCACCAACGCATAACGATTCCTATCACTGTCAAAAGCCTTCCAACCCGAATCATCAGATCCTTGTGCCAACGATACAATCAACTCTGCTTTCTCAAAATATTTTTGTCCACCATAGCGACTGAACGTATCATAGTTGATTCCACAAATTATGTTGACATAGAAAGCGACAATAGACATCAAATTAGACTCGTAAGTATTGTCTTCAAACTCTAAACGTTGATATTGCGTGTAGTTGAATTTTAGATTCTTGTCCATAAAATTGAAGATGCTGGTGGTGTAGCCCGAATTATAAACGGGACGACTCCCCTGCACCTGCAATGTTCCAGAGTACGACTCCCCTGCAACACTCGAGATTGTGAAGACAAACGAAATTTCCATTCGCTCCTCTTCGGTGAACGTTCCGTCAGTCCACTTGCGAGAGTTGACAAACTCAGTCAGGTCATTACTCAGCTCATTGTAAATATCCTTGTTCGTTCCTTCAATCTGTTCCGTATTAAAGGAGATGTTGCACTTCACGTCTTGCGACATTAAAGCAAACGTAGTGGCAACACATAACAACGTGAGAATCAGTTTCTTCATTTACTTCATTTTTTCAACGATATGGTCAACGATATCCTTTGCCACCTCCTTTTTAGACTTAAGGTCGAAAGGAATCTTCGTGCCATCCTTGTCAAAAATAGTAATTTTATTCGTATCATGCTGGAAACAGGCGTTTTTGTCTTTCAGAGAATTCATCACAATGAAGTCCAAGTTTTTACGAACACACTTATCTTTCGCATTTAATTCTTCATCGTCTGTCTCTAATGCAAATCCCACCATCAACTGCCCATCTCTCTTCAGTCTTCCCAACTCGGCCGCAATGTCTTTCGTAGGAAGAAGATCTATAGTCATCTCGCCTGTCTTCTCTCTTTTTATCTTATGCTCGGCCCTCGTCGCAGGTGTATAGTCGGCCACAGCAGCGCAAAGAATCTCAATATCTGCCGATTTAGAAGCTTCTATAGCCTTCTCATACATCTCGTTGGCAGATTCAACAGAAATTTTCTGAATGTTGGCATGCTTTGGTGACAACGAGACCGGACCCGAAATCAACAATACCTTCGCACCCCGCTCGGCACACTCCTCTGCTAAAGAATACCCCATCTTTCCTGAAGAATAGTTTCCAATGAAACGTACAGGGTCAATCTTCTCGTAGGTCGGACCTGCCGTTAACATAACGACTTTCCCCTGCAAATCTTGTGTTTGTGAAAGATATTTCTCAATGGTTTCAACAATGGTATTAGGTTCCGCCATACGACCTTTTCCCTCTAAACCGCTAGCCAAGAACCCACTCTCAGCCTCAATCAAAATGTCGCCACGAGAAGCAAGCGTCTGCATATTCTTCTGCACAGCAGGATGAGCATACATATCCAAATCCATGGCTGGGGCAAAAAAGATCTTACATTTTGCCGAAAGATAACTTGTAAGCAAAAGATTGTCAGCAATACCATTCGCCATTTTACCAATGGTATTGGCTGTAGCTGGCGCAATGACATACGCATCCGCCCATAATCCCAAATTCACATGACTGTTCCATTCTCCATTCTCAGGATTGAAAAAATCCACTAAAATAGGGTTTTGAGAGAGCGTCGCCAGCGTAAGTGGAGAGATAAACTGCTTTGCCATCGGTGTCATCACAACTTTCACATCCGCACCTTTCTTCTTCAGTTCTCGTATGAGGAAAGCGATTTTGTAGGCGGCAATACCTCCCGTAACCCCCACCAAGATATGTTTATTTGAAAGCGTCATTTTCTAAGCCTCCTCCTTATCTTCATCCAAACTCAAATTCTTCTTAGCATCCAACTTCTTCTTCTCTTCCATAATGAATCCATACCCCACAATGGCAATACAAGCAAGGAATCCACCTAAAACGCCACCAGAGACAAGACTCTTTAGCTTTCTCTTCTTATCATTTTTCAATGGGAAACGTGGCATATCCACAACGGAGATAAGCGGTTTCTCTTTCGCCAAATCTAATTTTAAAACTTCAATGTTTTTGACAATCTCGGCGTAAGTCGTCCCTAATACTTGAATATCCATTTCAATCTTCTGAGACTGAGACGAAATCATCAAACCAGATGCGTTTCTATTCTCATCCAAATAGACCGCACGACGCACCATTGAGCGATCTAACTCGCGACGGATAGAATCTGCTCGCCCTTGAAATCTGTCTATGTTCTCCATTAACGACTGCGTTCGCATATCAATATAAAACTTCGTACACGCCTTCAAATGAGCTTTGGCAAACTCTTTTGCGAAACGTTCATCTGTATAGGTGAAATCATAGTCCATAAACGCCAATTTCTTATCACGCCGGATAGCAACCACGCTGTTTTTCAAAATCACATCTATTTTTTCAATTAAAATAGAATCTTGTTCTCGGCTCATCGCCTCCTCCAACTGTCCATACGGATAATGAACATCACAAATAGAGACCCTTCCATCCTTATTTTCCTTATTTTTTTCACCAACCTTTTCACATTCCGCACGTACGCTATCCACAATCATAGCGTAATCCATAAAGGTAAGCGTGTCTCCCTGATATTCCACAGGAGAAAGGAGGGTACGATAGACCAACTCACGCGACTGCAACAGCTCCAATACGTTATCGCCAGAGAACAACTCGCCCGAACCTGCAACTGAGATACCCATCAGCGATGCCAACGAGCTAACACCGTATGTGCCATTGGAACTTCCGATGTTGACGGCAAACGAATAGTGGGCTGTGTAGTTGATTTTCTGCAAAAAAGCGGAAGCCAAACCTATCGCACCACCTAAGATGCCCATAACGATGACAATCCATCTAAAACTCCAAATG
Source organism: Bacteroidaceae bacterium (assembly GCA_963654355.1). Lineage (GTDB taxonomy): Bacteria > Bacteroidota > Bacteroidia > Bacteroidales > Paludibacteraceae > UBA1181. The sequence continues at coordinate 115,841 of CAVKBM010000002.1, forward strand.
TAGCCCCAATAAAGTTTGACTATCTGCATAACCTCGTCAAACGAGATCTCGTCTTCTTCCGACGAATCCCTGTATGAGTCGGGATTTTTATATTGGCTTTTATCTAATTCACTCATGACAAATTTCTTTTTATCGTGAAATTACAGAAATAGCAGTTACAATCACAGAACCCATTGTGGCGATAGAACTAAAGAGAGAAACGAAGAAAGTAGCATTCGCTTTCTTGTCATCATCGTTTTTCTCTGGGTTCTCGGGCACGATGATATGCGAGCCTGTCGTAACCTTCGGATATTTTCTCCACCACAAGAAATGACGAGTTGCACCTACTGAACCATTAGCGTAGGCAACGTATGTTTTGCTTTTCTTGGCATTCTTAGAGAAACCTCCCGCACCACGAACATACTCACGAAGATTCCCTCCATGATACACCTCCATACCCGGCACCTGAACAGCACCGTTGATGGTTATCGTTTCCAACTGTCGGGGAACATAGATGATATCTCCATTGAGCATTGTCAAATCTGAATTGCATCCCGGGTTGTCAATCACGTCTTCCAACTTTATGCCCACAAGGTCTTGACGTTTCTCTAATTCCTCGCGTATTTTTCTCTCTTGCTCACCGTCTACACCGTTTTGCAAGGCTTCGATTAATTTCCCATCTCTTCGTTTTTCTGCCTCAGTTCTGTTCGTTGTACGAATCAAGAATGCATTCTCGGCATATCCATATTTTGACAAACCGCCACAACGCTCCAAGACACTTGATATACGTTCCGTCTTTCGAGTAATCGAGTAGGTGCCAGGATTGCGAACCTCACCTAAAATCTGAACCGTTCCCAACTGTTCGTATCCTTCCATACTACGCACCGTAACCTGGTCGCGAGGTTCTAATCGGAAATCGCCATCCTTGCCAAGCAAATCCCTCTTAAGACTTAAATTATAGACTTCATATTTCTGGTCGTTGTTTGCCAGCCGTTCGGCATCAACAATCGTACGAACGACTTCAATTCGAGATGGGTCAGCTTCCTCGCGGAATCCACGAGCAAGGAACACCAAGTCGCGCAACGTGATATTTTCGTAGTAAGGGTAAACACCTTGTTCTATAATAGAACCATAAATGGAGATGCTCTTCTCTGGCTCAAATTCAGACTTTCCACCAATCGTAACAATATCCTCCTTGCGTAACGTGTCATTATAAGATCCATCCATCAAATCCTTTACACTGAACGAGGAAATTTCCGGAGTAAGGTCTTCTTTAAGACGAACAATGGTCGCACTCTGCATAAAGGCATCCTCCGTCAATCCATTGGCTTTCTTCACCAGATCAAACAATGTCATTCCATCGTCCAAAGCATAGACTCCAGGACGTTGGACACTTCCTAATATCTGCACACGATTTGTGTATTTGTTGAGGACCTGTCCAACAGTATAGACATCACCAGAAACAGGAGCGAACATCGAGTACAACTCTTTCGTCACATCAGCAACGCTCTTCTCTCCATTCATGTTCCTTGTGACGTTGATTCGCTCTGTGTAAGCATCATCAGTGAAACCGCCACAATAGCTCAGCAAGTTATTGAGATTCTCTGTTGACTTTAACTCGTAGATACCCGGACGTTTCACAAAACCCTCGATAGTAGCACGCACACCGTAGGTTGGCACTTGAATGACATCCTGATCTTGCAACGTAACGTCACTCGGCATAATACCGCTTATCAGGAACTCATACAAATCAACATTTGCAATCTCCTTACCGCTGCGAATCAACTTCACACTACGGTAAGATCCATTGTCCGTTGGACCTCCGCACGCACTCATCGCATTGAAAACAGATGAGACAGAAGGCAAGACATACGACCCTGGGCTGTTCACCTCTCCTAAGATATATACCTTGATGGAGCGAATCTGCGACAGAGTAACAGAAACCTCCGTACTTCCAGAATAAACAGAATTGTAGATAGACGAAAGTTTCTTTCTCAACGTTTTTTCCACATTTTCCAAAGTCTTTCCACTCACAGTAACAAGCCCGACATTAGGCACGCGTACCGTTCCCTCTTTAGACACGGTCAGGTCGTATGACGCTTCTGAGAGACCATAAACGTCAATATGGATAACATCGTCCGTACCAATAATATAGTTGCGAGGGGTAGCCATTGACTGATTTGGCTCAAATGAAATCTTTGAATTCTGAAAGAGAGACGATCCAAAAACACGGCTCTCCGCCACAGATACAGAGTACGACGAATCCGATGCCGAAACGCCTTTCTTGGAATTTGCAACAGCTTTTGAATTTGAAGAAGAGCTTGACAAGTCATCCTCTATATTTGAATCCTGAGGCTTGCTATCCACCTCCGAAATACGTTTCTTTAGCTTCTCCAATTCAGAAGCAGGCATCTTACGCTCTTTAGCATACTTTTCTATATCCGCCAACGTATAACCTTTATTTGTATAGTTCTTTACAAACTGAGCAATTTGGGCATCTGTATAATTGTCCACCTTCACTGATGCTAAATTTTGCATATTAATGCCCAGCGCCATACCCAAAGTCCACCCCGCAAACTGTAGCAGGAAAAAAACGACGAGAACCTTCAGCCTTCCCTTTTTCATTATATCCATTTATTGTTTTTTTGAAATTACAAATTAAAGATCTTAGTTATAACACGAAAATCTTGCAAATTTACAAAAACAAGGGAGAATAGAGACGATTTTTTACACGTTCTGAACGGATTTTACATCATCGCACCTTCTTTCACTCCTCAATCTGCCACTCTCCAATCGTCCCAGTCTCCGAAGAAAAAACACAACCGATTTTGAAAAGTTTACGAGTGTCAGAAGCATATTCTCGGGCATACCCTTTCTCGTCGATTTACATGCTCTCCACAAAGATAGGGAAAAACGCTTTTTTAGGTGGAGACACTGACAAAAAAAAGTTCGTGCAGTGCGTTGTACTTTTCAAATTCGCTCAACCCAACATTTTTTCATATATTCGCAAAGTTTTTTTCACATTAAAAAAATCAACATTATTTATCTATGTTTGAATACATAAAAGGGAAAATAACTGAATTGAATCCGGCAATGGCTGTGATCGAGACATCACAAATTGGTTTCTCGGTCAACATATCTCTCAATACCTACTCTGCTATTGAGGACAATGCCAATTCCAGCGACATTGCCACCTTATACATATACGAGGCTGTTCGCGAAGATGCCTACACACTCTATGGATTCGCAACAAAAGAAGAACGCAACCTTTTCTTGCTTCTCATCTCCGTATCAGGCGTAGGCGCATCTTCTGCCCGCATGATCCTATCTGCCTATTCCGTTGCCGAACTACAGTCTATCATCAGCACCAGCAACGTGAAAATGCTAAAAAGCATCAAAGGAATCGGTGCAAAAACAGCGGAACGTATCATCGTCGACCTGAAAGACAAAATGGAAAAAGTGGAGTCCTCCAACGCTGAAATTATAGACAACTCAAACAAAGAAGAAGCAGTGGCCGCCTTGGTCGTCCTCGGCTACACACAAGCCGTCGCCACAAAGGCTATCGACTCTATAATAAAAGGAGATCCTACTATTCCCATTCAGAAATTGATAAAAGAGGCACTAAACCAACTAAGATAGCGTTTTTATTATTTGAGATTATCAGAGAAAACCGCAACCCATTACTGAATTGGCTAAGAAAATTTTATATATCGCATTTGTGTGCATATTACTGAGTGGACTTGTCGCCCTCTCTTCGTATGCGCAGCAATCAAAGTCGTCGCTGAACCCTCGCGCAAGAACTACTTCTACCTCACAACGAAATGGGCAGCACGCAAACTCTCAAGCGAACAGACAAAAAGAGAAAGAAAAACCAAAAGAGAGTCGTTTGGACACGATGAAAGGCATTAAGTTTCCTGTGAAAGAGTCGGAGTTGGTTACCTACGACGACCTTCAACAGAACGCCGCCATCGATTTGCGAGACCCCTCCAATGTCAAATCGGACGTTGAATACGACCCCAACACAGGCTATTACATTTACCACACTCGGGTAGGCGATATGGACGTAGCGACTCCATTCGTTCTCAACGAGAACGAATACCAACGCTATTCCCTGCAACAGTCTATGAACCGCTATTGGGCAGAGAAAGCAAAAACGAATACAGACGGTGGTAACAAATTCACTCTCAGCGACATACAAATCGGATTAGGAGAAAAAGGAGAAAACATCTTCGGTCCTGGCGGTGTCAAACTGAAAACACAAGGTTCCGTAGACCTTGACTTTGGATTCAATATCACGAAACGTGAAAATCCGACTATCTCAGAAAGGAATCGAACGAACACCATCTTCGATTTTGACACGAAAATCCAACTTTCAGCGAATGGTTCTGTTGGAACAAAAATCAATTTCAATCTGAATTATAACACAGAAGCCACTTTTGACGCAGACCAAAGTTTAGTCAACTTAGGATATAAAGGAGATGAAGATGACATTATTCAACGTATCGAAGCAGGAAACGTAAGTCTGCCACTCTCGTCATCGCTCATCACAGGAAGCACAGACCTCTTCGGGTTCCGCACGGATCTACAATTCGGGAAATTGAAGATTCAAGGAATCATTTCACAGCAACAGTCTGAACGTAAAACAATCACCAGTAACGGAGCGCAGACCACCGAGTTTGAGCTCTTACCCACTGACTATGAGGAAAACAAGCACTTCTTCCTATCCACTTATTTCTACGACCACTACGACGAATGGGCGAAAAACGCACCCAATCCGCAATCGGGTATCGTCATCAACAAAGTAGAAATTTGGGTGACAAACACATCAACCTCATCTGCCAACTACACAACGAGAAACCTCATTGCCGTAACGGAATTGGGAGAGACCTACGACTTAGATGGGAAGTCTGAAAACATACCATCAAACAACAATGGATCTTGCTATAAGACGCTCAATGGCATCGCCGACCTGAGAGATATTCAAACAGCCTCCTACGCGTTAGAAAACCTCACCATAGATGGAAAGACATTGGAGGCAACGAAAGACTATGAAGTATTGAACAGTGCCAGGTTGTTAACCTCTTCAGAATATACCTTAAACTCAGAATTGGGTTATGTATCGCTCAAAAGCACGTCGCAGTCCGACCGTATCGTCGCCGTAGCGTTCCAGTACACCAAGGGAGGTAAGACATACACCGTCGGTGAGTTGACGACCACCTCAACAGACACCTCAAAAGTTTCATCTCAAAACCTCATCGTGAAGCTGTTGAAGAGTTCGTTGCCATCTCCACAGAACAAAAAATTGTGGAACCTCACCATGCGTAACGTCTACTCACTCGGGGCTTACAACATCCAATCAGATAATTTTGAGGTGCAGATCAAATACCACTATCAGAGCGATTCTCTCACCTCATACCTGACCTATATCCCAGCGTTGAGTAACAAAAACCTGCTTCGTGTGTTGAATCTTGACCGCTTAAACAAACGTTCAAATGCAATGCCAGATGGCTATTTCGACTATATTCCTGGCTACACGGTCATTCCATCAACAGGACGAATCATTTTCCTTTCCACTCGCCCATTTGATACAGGCATCAAGAACGGATACGGGAAAGTCGCAGGTGTCGACAACTACACTTTCCCAGAGTTATACGACTCAACCTTGACCGTCGCTGAACAATATACAGAGAAGAACAAATACCTCATCACGGGTAAATACAGTTCCTCGTCAGGTTCGGAAATCCGTTTAGGAGTAACGAACATCGCCCGAGGCTCCGTGCGTGTTACAGCAGGTGGTCGTACACTCGTTGAAGGCACAGGCTACACAGTAGACTACAATATGGGTATCGTGAAAATCTTGGACGAGACAGCACTCGCCTCAAACTCGCCCGTGAGCGTCTCCGTAGAAAGCGAATCTTTCTTCAACACACAACGCAAATCACTTCTCGGAGTGAACGCTGAATACGATTTTTCCGAGAAATTCTCATTAGGGGCGACGATTCTTCACCTCAACGAGAAACCACTCACCACAAAGGTTACAAACGGTAACGAACCTATGTCGAACACTATATGGGGGATGAACGGAACTTTCAAGTCAGACTGGCAATGGCTCACCAACGCTATCGACAAGCTGCCACTCATCAATGCCACCGCCCCTTCTTCTATCGCCTTCTCGGGTGAGTTTGCCCAACTGATTCCTGGGCATAACAAAGCCATCAACCAAGACGACAACAAACAAGGTGTTTCATACATTGATGACTTTGAAGGAACCAAATCAAACATCAACATCAAAAACCCAACATCGTGGGCATTGTCAAGCACACCGAAAATCACAAGCGGACCCCTTTACAATAAACATTTTATCCGTGAAAACGATAGTTACTGGAGCAGCTATCTGAGTGGGGCTGATTTGTCTAACATCGGATATGGACTCAACCGCGCACACCTCGCTTGGTACTACATCGACAACATCTTCACCTCGTCGACTTCCAGTACACCAAAGCACATCAAAAGCGACAAAGACCAACAGTCCAACCATTATATCCGTTTGGTGAACGAACAAGAAATTTATCAAGACAAAGACCAAGTCTATGGCGAGTCTACTACCCTTCAGACCCTCCACCTCCATTACTATCCAAAGGAGCGTGGACCGTACAACTTGGATGTATCTGGAATGGGCGAAGACGGATACTTAGAAAATCCTGGCGACCGTTGGGCTGGTATCACAAGAAAATTAGACAACACGAATTTTGAAAGTGCCAACATAGAATACATTGAAATGTGGTTGATGGATCCATTCGTTTACGACAATATGAACACCACCTCTGGACAACTCGTATTCAACTTGGGCAGCATCTCCGAGGATATATTGAAAGACGGACGGAAAGCCTTTGAGAACGGACTTCCAACCTCGCAGAATATGGCACAAGTGGACACGACTATCTGGGGACGCGTACCACGTCTGACTGCTGTTACAAGTTCGTTCGACAATGCCTATCTCGCACAACAAGATCTTGGTTTGGACGGGCTTTCCAACGATGACGAGTTCTCATTCATTGCCTCATACGGACGCTACTACAACGCCATCAACCAAAAAGTGAACTCCACTGCCAAGATGCGCTGGGGACAAGAGACATTCTCCCCTCTCACCGACCCTGCAGGAGATAACTTTCACTATTTCCGTGGCAGCGATTTCGACGACCGCGAGGCTAACGTCTTCGACCGCTATAAATTCTACAATGGCGTTGAAGGAAACTCAACCTCATCAGGCGATTCATACACATCAACTGCCACCACTTCGCCAGACGGAGAAGACCTCAACGGAGATAACACACTTAATGAGACGGAGCAATATTATGAGTATATCATCAACATCGACAAAGACATGTTCGAGAACAAAGCAAATTGGGAAGACAACTACATCACCAATATGGTTACCGCCAATGTCGAGTTGAAAAATGGCAACAAAGAAGACATCAAATGGTACCAACTCCGCATTCCTGTCCACACCTCCAAGAAACGTGCGGAAGGAAACATCAACGACTTCCGTTCTATCCGCTTTATCCGTATGTACATGACAGGATTCGAGGAAGAGGAACATCTTCGTTTCGGAGAATTGCAGTTAGTCCGCACCGACTGGCGTGTCTACGAGAAAAACGAACGTTTGGTAGAAAGCTCGATAGCAAGCAAACTTCAAGGAACTGGTAGCATAAGCATTTCATCAGTATGTATTGAAAACGACTCTCGTAAAACCCCTGTCAACTATCAGTTGCCTCCAGGCATTGACCGTACGATCGACCCTAGCCAGACACAAGTAACACAAGAAAACGAACAGTCTATGGTTCTCAAGATTGATAGTCTCGAACCTAATGACGCGCGTGCAGTCTACAAGACTACATCACTTGACACTCGCCAATACAAACGCTTCAAAATGTTTGTCCACGCAGAGCAACTTATCGATGGCGAGGATATTCCAGACAACCGCCTATACGCTTTCGTACGTTTCGGTTCTGACTTCACTGAAAACTATTACGAGTATCGTATTCCGTTGAAGATAACACCAGAAGGGGCAACCAACCAATACACTGTTTGGCCTACCGCCAACAATTTTGATTTTGCTTTCGAACAGTTGACCAACCTCAAATTAGAAAGAGACAAAAAGAAGCTCAACGGTCAAGTGAAATACAACGAGCGTTACACCAAAATGGACGGCAACAACACGATGGCGGTTGTCGGATCACCTTCTTTCGGCGACATCACCTCAATGATGATTGGTATCGCCAACGAGGACGATGAAAGCCATAGCGCAGAAATATGGGTCAACGAAATGCGCATGTCTGGATTTGAAGAAGACGGAGGATGGGCGGCCACCGCCAATTTGGGAATAGTCTTCTCTGACTTAGGTTCGTTCAACCTCGGAGGAACCGTCGAGACAACTGGCTTCGGAAGTATTGAAGACAATGTTACAGACCGCAACCAGGAAGACAACTACGAATATAATCTCTCCGTAGCCGTCCAACTCGGCAAACTCTTCCCAGATAAAGCGAAGGTCAACCTGCCGTTCACCTACACTCGTACTCACCAAATGTCGTCGCCAAAGTATGACCCAATGAACACCGACGTGGAACTGAGCCGCACTTTAGACAACTATGACGACGACCATATTAAAGATTCAATCAAGGCGATGTCGAGAACAGACAAAGTGTACCAAAGCTTCGCCCTCAGCAACGTACGTGTCGGCATAACTAGCCCTAAGACTGCCATGCCATACGATCCGGCTAATTTCTCATTCAGTTTAGGATATAATGAGACAAAAGAGACCAACCCAGAGATTGAATACGAAAAAATCAAAAATTACAAGGGTACATTCAACTATGTCTACTCTATCAACCCTAAACCTGTTGAACCTTTCAAAAAAGCAAAATGGCTGAAATCTAAAAATCTTAAGCTAATCAAAGATTTCAACTTTTACTATGTTCCTAAAAACATTGCTTTCAGTACTTCAATGACAAGATACTACGAAGAGACGCAAAACAGAAACTACAACTGCCCTATCGTAAAAGATACGACATTCCAATACATGACATGGGACAAAAACTGGCAATGGGACAGAACCTCAAACATAAAATGGGATTTGACCCGCTCGCTCAAACTCTCCTTCTCTTCCGCCATGAATTCCGAAATCACCGAGATCATCAGCACCACCGACGACAACGGAAACACACGCTTAGTCAACACACCTCTTAACAAAGAATACTTAAAAGAGATCGGCTACTACGATTGGTACGACCGTTGGAAGGACACCGTTTGGAGCAGCATCAAAAATTTCGGAGAACCAGTCTCCTATCAACAGAAATTCTCCGCTTCATACGCTATCCCTATCAACAAGCTGCCTCAACTCGACTGGATCACCTCCAACGCTCAGTATTCGGCAAATTATCAATGGGACAAGGGTACCGTTTTAACCATGGGAGCTGACCCAACCACAGGAAATCTCTTAGACAATCAACGAAACTGGAACGGAGACATCCGCTTCAATTTTGAGACATTCTACAACAAATTTCCTGCTCTTAAAAGCATCAATCAAAAATTGAGTAGGACAAAGAGTCTTGCCAACGCTCAAAAAAAGAAAGATAAGGACAAAGATAATGCTAAAGAAGACCAAAAGAACAAGACCTACGAACGTAAGCGTCTTCGTTTGAAAGCCAATAACAAAACTCGTATCAACCACCGTCTCAACTCTTTGAAATTAGATGTTTCGTTAGTCGACACTTCGGGGACAAGCGTACCCTTCAAGTGGAAAACTATCGATCAAAATTCAATCAACATCTCCACAAAGAAAGACATGAACAACCTCACGCTCACTATCAAAAACACACAACGTGAGGACAACGCCTTCGATAAGATTCGTGATTACAGCGTACGTTTCTTGATGCTAATTCGCAACATCAACATCAGTTACCGACACACAGACGCCCTCGAAGTCAACGGCTACAACCCAACCAGCGGTTTTCTCGGCCAAGACCACAACAACCCTGGATATGACTTCACTTTCGGTTTCTACAACGTAGACAAATTCCTGACACGCATCTATAGTGAAGACTCCCTTTTGGTGATGAACGAAAACATCACCAACCCAATTGTCCACACCACAACGCAAACCCTCACCGTGAAGTCGCTCGTCGAGCCGATTCCAGGCCTTAAGATTGACCTCAACGCATCGTGGTACAAGAACAAGTCAGACGAAATCTATTACATGTACGGATTCCAAGACGGATGGAACTCTGAACAGCTGGCAGGTAGTTTCTCACGCACCTGCTTGCCTATCCGCACCGCATTCCGCAAGAACAATGCGAACTCTAAGACTTTCCAAAAATTTTTGGAGAACAGAGCTGTCATACAACGCCGTATCTATAACGAAGTAGGCTACAACAATGCCAACGGACTGCCAAACCATGTCAGCAAGAGTTCTGGCGACGTGCTGATTCCTGCTTTCTATGCAGCCTATATGGGTAAGGATATTGAATCCACCGAACTCAACTATATCCCGAAAGGCGACTTCAAGAGTATCGTCACCTCCCTCATTCCAAATTGGAAAGTAACATGTGACGCATTGATGAAAATCACCGCTTTCCGAAAAACATTCAAATCCTTCAATTTGAACCATGCCTACAAGAGTACCTACAACATCGGCAACTACGAGTCTATCACCGATTGGACCAGCATATATGGCATTGACAACTATGGTATCTCGGGAACAAACGAAGATTACAACAACATCTCGTCTCGCTACGATGTTAGCTCCGTCAGCATCACAGAAAACTTCTCTCCTCTATTCGGAGTAGACGCAAGTTTGAAGAACAGCCTCTCCATGAAGTTTGAGGTCAAGAAATCAAGAACCGTTCAGTTGGATATTCCAGGAAACCAAATCCTCGAATCCAGCAGTATGGAATATGTCTTCGGTTCTGGCTACCGATTCGACGATATCGGTATGATCATCAAAGTCGGGAAAAGCCAGAAGAAAGTTAAAAACGACCTGAACCTCCGTGCAGACGTCGGCTTCAAAAACACAGATGCCTACATCCGTGTCATCGACGACGAATACTCTCAGTTGAGCAGCGGTCTGAAATCGCTCACCCTCAAATTCTCAGCAGATTATGTGCTGAGCGAGCGACTCAACATCAAACTCTACTACGACTGCAAGTCAAGCACTCCTAAGGTTTCTGATGGCTACCCTACCGTCTCTCATGATTTCGGCATCGCCCTCAAAATCAACTTAACACACTAAAAATACATAGTACAACGCTGATGAACCATCACGTTGTACTATTTTTCAGTCATATCGTTCACTATGTTTAAACACTAATTTTATTATCTAAATGCTTTTTTCATCACTGACATTTATATTCGTTTTCTTGCCAATAGTCTGTTTCCTATATTGGATTGTAAGACCTAATTTACGCAACATCGTTCTTCTTCTCGCCAGCATCCTCTTCTACGCTTGGGGCGAACCCAAATATGTACTCGTGATGCTTGCTACCATCATCATCAACTACCTCGGCGCATTAGGAATAGATAGGCTCAAAGGCAACAAACGAATGGGGGGGGTATTGATATTTATTACAATTGCTTGTAATCTTGCCATCCTCGGATACTTCAAATATTTCAACTTTCTCTTAGAAAATATCAATGCGCTATTCAAATCAAACATTGATTTCGTGCATGTCATCATGCCTATCGGAATATCCTTCTACACCTTCCAAGCCATATCATACCTGATTGATGTTTACCGAGGTGATGTCAAAGCGCAGCCCAACATTTTAAAGTTAGCACTTTTCATTACACTCTTTCCTCAGTTGGTGGCGGGACCAATCGTCAAATACCACGATGTGGCAGAGCAGATAGACAACAGAACACCCGATTGGAATTGTATCGCAATGGGTGTGAAACGCTTCATCATCGGGCTATCAAAAAAAGTTTTGATTGCCAACACAATGGGAGGAGTTGCCACGCAAATTTTAGACAACACGCAACCCTATCAATACAGCACCGCCATCGCATGGCTTGCCGCCATCGCCTACACCTTGCAGATTTTCTTCGATTTCAGCGGATATTCAGACATGGCAATCGGTCTAGGGCAACTCTTTGGATTCAAATTCAAAGAAAATTTCAATTATCCCTACATCTCCAAATCCATCACGGAGTTCTGGCGCAGATGGCACATTTCCCTCTCCACATGGTTTAAAGAGTACGTTTACATCCCATTAGGTGGTAACAGAAAGGGAAGCAACCGCACCCTCGTCAATATTGGCATTGTCTTCCTACTAACGGGAATCTGGCATGGAGCAAGCTGGAATTTCATTCTCTGGGGCCTGTGGCATGGTCTGTTCAACATCATTGAAAAAGCCACTGGATTCCATAAAGACTCTGGAGTGAAGTGGAAAGAAGCGTTGAAACACGTCTACACACTCGCCATCGTTGTCGTCGGTTGGGTCTTCTTCCGTCCAAACACATTCGCCGAAGGACTTATCCACTTTAAGCAAATGTTCGCCTTAAAACCAACCACACCTATCTACCCCATCCACTATTTTATGAGTAATTGGAATTGGTTCATTCTCCTCATCGGTATCTTGTTAAGCATGCCAATCATCGGAGATAAACTCTACACTAACAAGAGCAATCAATGGGCGCAACTGGGTGTCAACACAGTTCTTGTCGTACTATTCATCCTTTGCATTGCGTCGCTCTCCGCTAACACATACAACCCATTCATTTACTTCAGATTCTAAAATTTTGAAAGACTATATGGAAACGAATATAAAATCCAAAACATTGAAACACGTCATCCTCGCAACCATTGTTCTCGTAGAGACGGTCCTGTCAGGATTTATCGCAAATAAAGTCCAACATACATTCGCTGAAACAGAGACTGTCCCCTTCACATTTTCCTTCCAGACGAAAGTACAAAGACCTATGACATTCAGTCTTTTCTACGCAACAGACGACAACGAATTTTACTGCGAAGAGAAAAAGATAGACAGTGAAGTCATAGAACCCTCCGACACGCCACGGACTATAACTTTCAACATCCAAACAGACTCTATCGCACATGTAAGATTAGACTTTTACGAAAACCCAGGGAAAGTCTGGATTTCCGATATTCAAACGAATATTGGGGAAACACTATCGCTTTCCCAAACCCTCCCTTCGTTCGACATAGACTCAATCTACGATGAGGGCAACGGGCACTGCGTTCTTTCAACCAAACCAGATCCCTACATCTATTCTATCAATGTTCACTCCAGCGCACCTATCCACAAAATTCTCTCTTCGTATCTCTATGTAATCTCTTTTATTGCCTCTCTGATCATTCTATTGCTTATCACGATTCTCTTCCGAAAAATCGCTAAAAGCAGTAACTACGCAGATGCAGCACTTCTCGTTTTCTTCTTTGTTTTCATCTCCATTCCCGCCCTTCTGACGGACAATGATGAGATCTCTACCACAGAAAACCGCACATTGGCAAAGAAACCTGAAGTCAAAAAGATTGGAGAAATCAACACATATGGACGCGACTACGAAAGCTGGCTCAGCGACCACTTTGGCGGTCGTCAATACTTCATCGGACTCAACAACAAAAAGAACAACCTGTTTGAAATCTCAGAGGAAAAACATTTCCCGAACGCATTTTATAGCAGAGACAACTGGATGTTCCTGAAAAACGACGATAGTTTCCTCAACCTCACGCTGTTCACCGACGAGGAACTGCAAAGAATCACAGACTATCTGAACCAGTGTCAACAATGGTGCGACGAACACAACGTCAAACTCTTTTTCTGTTTAGGTCCAGACAAAGACAAAATCTACGGGGAATACTACACCAACCATCTCCTCAAATTCCGCCCAGACAAAGAAAGTAGGACGCAACAACTCTTCAAATACCTAAAAGAGCATAGTAAAATCAAAATTTGTGATCCAACTCAAAGATTGATAGAAACCAAAGCCCATAGCGACACTTTGCTATACTGGAAAAATGACACACATTGGAATTTCTACGGTTCCTATATTGCCTACCAAGAACTTATGAAGACAATGGCAGAAGATATTAACATTCCAAACATATACAAACCCACCGCATGGATCCCAGACATTCACTGTCCAGGCGACCTGAACGCATCCTGTCCAACCATTCCATTAGATTCAACCACAAAATACGTAAAACCAGATTTTGAGATAATCTCAGAGACGTTTTTTGCCCCTCCTTATTTTGACAATATGGAACCAAGTTCAGACTATGTCCACTCCACCAATCCCAACGGCTGCAAAGGAAGAGTCCTAACCTTAGGAGACTCCTTCTCCAGCCTATTACACGTCTACATGGAAAGGACTTTCGAAGATAGCCATAGAATACGTGTTCACAATGCCGACTTTGACCACAGACAATTCACATCAGTCATCCGTCAATATGTCTTAGACAACGACATTCAGTATATTGTCTATGAATCAACAGAACGGTTCGTACCGATAATGCTACAGCTTGACTTCTAAGGGATAACCCTCATACATAAAAAATGATATGAGGGTATTTGCCAAATTCAGTTACAACCCTTCTGAATTTTGAACGTAGCTTGATCTTCATACGCCTTCAACGGCATTTTGGATGCTTTCACATTATAAACTATTGACAACTACAACGGATCCTCCTTCTACGAGCCTTCCTACTTCATCGATCGCGCTTATTTCGAAGGTGGCTTCTAACCCAACAGCCTATCAGAGCAAACCTCAAACTTGCTCTAAAATTCCTCTATAATTTTGCTGAAGTGCCAAAATGTGTAACTTTACACATAGGTATCAAAAATGTGTGAAACATCACATTTTCGGCACTTGAAAGGGAAAAAGACCAACAGCCAACAACAAAAGCGGAAGTCCCGAAGAACCTCCGCTTACATCATATCGTAATTGCCTAATTAATCGTACCGACTATAACTTGCCCTTTTCCTTAGATGGATTACGGTAGTAAATCTTATGCTCAAGATATTCCTGTGTCGCGATCAATGTCGGTTTTGGCAACTTCTCATAGTAACGAGAAATCTCAATCTGCTCACGATTCTCGAACACCTCCTCCAAATTGTCATTGTACGAGGCGAACTCCTGAAGTTTCTTCTCCAACTCCTGCTTCATCTCTACTGAAATCTGATTTGCACGACGTGCGATGATACATACCGTCTCATATACATTTCCTGTATCTGCACACATTGCATTCATGTCTCTCGTAATCGTACTGAGCGGAGCATTAATCTTTTTGTAATCCATAATTAACTATATTTTCTCTTTTATCAAAGACCTTATTCGTATTTTTCTAAGAATTTCTGCGAACGTTTGAAGTATTTATCTGCTTCTTTCCGATGTTCACTCGTCGGGAATTCCTTCACAAACGTGTAATACTCGTCAACCGTGTCTCTGTACCTATTCTCCTGCTTTGACTCCACACTTTTCACCGCCTGCATATACTTCGACTCAAGTATCAGAAAACTTAATTCTTCCTTATATTTCGTATCTGGAAATTTCTTCAACGCATTGCCCGCTGTTACCACAGCAGATAAATAGTTGTTCCCCATGTAGTCGCCCAAATCATAGTACAACTTGGCATTATTATACTCCTTCTCTGCTAATTTTTCCTGCATCTCCGTCAGCATCTTCACCACCTCGGGCAATTTATCACTCTTCGGATAGGTCTGAGAAAATAACAAAAACTCGTCTATCGCCTTTTGCGTACTATTCTGGTCTAACTTCACGTCAGGGGAATTCTTATAATAACACATTCCAATGTGAAAACGCGCATCCTCAGCATACTCTCCCGATGGATAGCCTTTGCAATATGCCGAGAAATAGCTCTTCGCCATCGTGTACTCCTTATTATTATAACGAGCCATCGCCAACGTGTAAAGTCCCTTCTCTCCTTTCGCAGTTCCTCTCATACCGGGAACTACCGATTCGAGCAAGGTGGCACTCTTGAAATAGTCTTCTTTCTCGTAGTACTCAAACGCCTTCTCGTATTTTAACTCCGCATCTTCGCTCTTCGTCAATTTTGTGAATTCTCCACACGACGATAGACACAAAAAAAAGGACGACAACAATGCCACCACCGTTGCTTCCTTGAGAAAGAAATAACCATATGCCTTTTCTCCGTTCATATTGACTCGCAAATTTATAAGTTTCTTGTTA
The DNA here is from genome assembly GCA_963654355.1 of Bacteroidaceae bacterium. Taxonomy (GTDB): domain Bacteria; phylum Bacteroidota; class Bacteroidia; order Bacteroidales; family Paludibacteraceae; genus UBA1181. The sequence continues at coordinate 132,044 of CAVKBM010000002.1, forward strand.
AAAAGCAAACGTATTTTTGCAATAAATATTTGGCGCAGATATGAAAGAAAACAAACGGAACACTCCGCCTAATTTTATCAACACACAACTCCTAATTCCTCATTCACCAAACACTCCCCAATCGTCCCCGTCTCCGAGGAGAAACTGCATCCGATTTTGTAAAGCTTGCGACTGTCTGAAGCGTACTCCCGAGCATACCCTTTCTCATTGATTTGCAGCAATGCTTCCTCTGCTGTGCCATCCAACTTGAATTCAAAGATGTAGATGAATTTATCCGTTTCAATGACACAGTCTACACGTCCTTGAGACTGTTGCTTCTCAACGTAAACAAGATAGGTTGAAATCAGTCGGAGAATGAGATAGAATGTATATTGGAAGTAACGATTCGTTTCCTTCTTGAGGTGCGTGCTGTACGGAATTGAAGATAAAAAACCTGTTATCAATGTTTTAAACAGTTCTATATCACCGTTTTTCAATGACTTCACCATTTCCGCTATAGGGGTCTTCATCGGAGTGTTGACCGAAAATAGTCATTCATCAGCAAAGGAATGAAGCCTCCGCTCACCTCGTTGTTAGGAATATCAAGCAGATACATATTCATCTCAGCATCATAGCCCTTAATCGTCAGATAGCCACTTTGGTAGAGCATAGGAAGTGGCGCATCGCGGTCCATCTTAAAATCCATAAACTCTTCCGCAGCGTAATATTTCCCAACCAGCTCATCTAAGTTGACATTATCGCGGTCCAAAAGATTAATCAAGTAAGTTGGCGTGCCAGTCGTGAACCAATAATTGTCAATCTTCTTCTTTTTCAACGCACTTAGCAGACTGAATGGATTGTAAACCTCACTCATATCACTGCTAAAATGGTAGCCATCATACTGTTTCTTCAGTTTCTCTTTCACCTCAGAAAATGGAACACCATTTTTCTCTGCAATTTCACTAATAGGCACCTCAAAATACTGATCTATTTCATTTTCCGAAATACCACACAGAGTGTCATAACGCTCATCCAAACTGATATCGTCTGGTTGGTTGAACCCACTAAAAACGCTCACTTTGGCGAACTTCGTAACTCCCGTCAGGAACACGAACTGCAGATCCTCATCCGCCAGCTTTAGAGTGGAATAGAACGCCTTCATAATGTCTCTGTTCCGCTCCTCCATGGTAATACGATTTTCGTTGATATCCACCATCAAGCCTGACCCCAACACATCCAACAACGGCTTGTCATACTCGTCTATGAGGACAACACACTTCAGTCCAGTCTGCTCGTGAGCGACAGATAGGATGTTAGAGAAGCGAATGCTCGAATCCACTTTTGGATCCGTAGCCAACCCATATTCACGCTCCCACTTTGTCAGATAATCATTGAGTTTTTCTTCAAACTTGCCGTCCTCCTTGTAATTCGGACCGTTGAAATCCAAACGGAACACTGGATATTTCATCCACTCCGTCTCCAGCTTCTCAATTGCCAAACCTTTGAAAAGTTCTTTTTTCCCAAGGAAATAACTTTCTAACGTGGAGATGAGGAGGCTCTTTCCGAACCGTCGTGGGCGACTCAGAAAATAGATTGTTCCCTCTCTTACAAGAGAATAGATTAGATCCGTTTTATCAACGTAAACAAAACCTCCTTCAATGATTTTGTCAAACGTCTGTATACCGACTGGGTATTTCATAACGCTTCTTTTTTGTGTTTTGGCAAAGATACAAAAAAATGTGTCCTCCGTAGGGGGGGACACATTTCCCATAGTTGAAATTCTTCTTGCTTCTATTTTTTTAAGTTTTCTTGAGTCCTCACCCCTTTGTTAAAGATCCTGTACCAAACGGACTGACCCACCGGAGTTCCGATAGCTGCTGTCGTCCGAATACACGTACGTTGAGTAGAAGTAGAATACGGAAGCGTAGTTCGAGCCGTAAGCGGAAGACGACCAATAGTCGCCGTAGAAGCCAACACGGCTCATCGTCGTACCACTGCGGTAGCCACCGCACGGCAAAGCCACAACGCCTAGTTTCTCGAGAGAGGCGAACTGCTCCGACGTGTAGGTGTTGGTTTCTGGAACGCTCAAATCTTCCTTATAAGTTGATATTGTGCTTGTGCTTAACACTGTCACAGAGGTTCCTTCTGGTGCGGTGAATTTCTCAGGAATCAACATGAAGCATAGGTACGTGACGTTTCCGTCATTTATGTAGCCCAACGTCCACTTGTTGTTTTTAAAGAGATACTGCCACTCCGACACCGTCAGCGTCCTCCATTTGTCAGGTTCGCCGCCTCCGTTGCTTATGGCATTGTACACTCCCCAGTCCGCCTTCGCATAAGTGTCCGTCAGGTCGTTGGAGGAGCTGCCTCCCGGATAATAATCCGAATATGATTCTGAAGTAGACCACGGTTGGTAGGCGGTCGCTCCACTGTTCCATCCGCTCGTCCCCCAGCCGAAGAGGTCAATCCAGCCATCGTAGGTTTCCGAGACGTTGCTGTTGGCAGCTCCGATGTAGTCGTACTGGTTCTCCGCGAAACGCCAAGTGCCTTGTGCCGTCCCTCCATCTGCCGTGGCGTGTGCGCCTTGTGCAGCGTTGAACTGCAGGTTGCCTTGCGAGAAGTAGACTCTCTTGTTAGAAGAAACCCAGTATGACGCAACAACAAGCGCTCCATTGTCCACAACTACAATGTCCTTATTTTTGTTGTACTCCTTGTCATCATCGTCATCTTTACACGACACTGTGAAACACGCTACAATAGACAAAGCAACCACCGCGAACAACGATGTAAAAATCTTCTTCATACTCATTAATGTTGATTTATTTGTTAATATTCGTCATACAATAAAAAAGCCACAGACCCGTAAAAGTGTCTATTTTTTTCAACACACATTCCTAATTCCTCATTTATAATCCCTAATTCACCAACCACTCCCCAATCGTCCCCGTCTCCGAAGAGAAACTGCAACCGATTTTGTAAAGCTTGCGACTATCTGAAGCATACTCCCTCGCATAGCCTTTCTCATTGATTTGTTGCAAGGCATCCTCCGCCGTGCCATCCAACTTAAACTCGAAGATATAGATGAAATTATCCGTCTCGATGACACAGTCAACTCGACCTTGAGACTGTTGTTTCTCAACGTAGACAAGATAGGTTGAAATCAAGCGAAGAATGAGATAGAATGTAT